>DASQAU010000188.1:0-13745 GCA_035635595.1 Candidatus Eiseniibacteriota bacterium | reverse complement strand
GCTGCAGGCTGACTGCTTGGCGGGTGTCTGGGCAAACCATGCGGCTGCTACTGGTTATCTAGAGCGGCTGACCTCGGATCAAATCGCGCAAGCCCTTGACGCGGCGTCGGCGGTGGGTGACGACCGAATCCAGCAGAAGACTCAGGGCCAGGTCAACCCGGAGACCTGGACCCACGGGTCGGCAGCGCAGCGCCAGAGATGGTTCACGATCGGCTATCAACAGGGAGCGGCGAGCAGCTGCGATACCTTCCACTCCAGCCTCTGAGCGGCTGAACCAAAAAGTGGATGCCCCGCGTCGGGGCACCCACACCCAACCACTCTCTAGCTGGTCCTGATGTCGCCTGTGTTGCCGCCCTGGTCGGCCGACGCGTTGTGCCAGTCGCGCGCGAGGAGCCCCGGTCCGTTGGCGTGGTAGTCGAACCCGAAGCTCGGGATGTCATAGGTTGCCTCGGCGCCGTAGACAGTGCTGACGAAATCAGCGGTGGTGCCGCAGCCTGTGTCACACGTGGCTGCTGGGTTGAAGGTGCCGCCCGAGACGACGATGACGAAGTTGCCGTTGAAGTTTCCGGTCACTCCTGCGCGGATCATTCCGCCAGTCGGCTCGGATGTCTCGCAAGCACCTGGGCTGGCGCCCTCGGTGGTCACGAACCTGCCGGCGATGAAGCTCTCCGTGACGGTGTAATTGCCGGCGCCATCGGGCGCGGTCGACGCGTCGAACACGCGCTTGTACGTGTCGTTGGCCCAGTCGTTGCCGCAGGTCCCCGAGTCGCTCGAGCCGCTGCTGATGGGTCCGTAACGGACGGTGTCCTGTGATGCTGACACGGCGGCAGGCGCCGCGGCGAGCGCGAGGATGGCGGCGGCGAAAGATAACCAGCGCTTCATGCTTCTACTCCTTACGCGAGCACGGCTCGCCACCCCAGACAGCGGCGTTATGCGAATTCATTATGGCCCGATTCGAGCCTTAAGAGTCAGGCGAAAAACTGGAACTAACAGTGTCAAGCGCCGGCTTAACGGATCCGCCCTGGGCCGAGTCGAACCGGCCGTGAGGGCGTTTCTTCAAGAGGAGGTGACCTAGATGGACACAACAACAATCGTGATCGTCGGCCTGGCCGTACTCGTGATCGTGCTCATGCTTCTCTTCTCGAGGGGTGGCCGCAGCCGCCATCTCGACCTGCAGCCGCTGTCGAACGAGTCGCGCGACCGGTACTTGACGGATTGGGACCGAATCGAGATGCGATTCGTCGATGCGCCCGAAGAGGCCGTGCGCGAAGCCGACGCGATCGTCATGTCCGTGCTGCGCGAGCGGCGACATCCGCTCGAGACGCGCAAGCTGCCGGCCGACGTTCAGGCGGCGCGTAAGGACGCGTCGATGGAGCGAGGCGACCGCACCGAAGGCATGCGCCGCGCGATGCTGCGCTACAGGGCGGTGATGGAGAAGATGGTGCCAGCCCCGCGCGAAGAGCGCAGCCGCCGCGAGATGGCTTAGCCCGACCGCCTCAGATTCCTGGCGGCGTCGAGCGAGGCCAGGCGTCGAGTACAGCCGACAGGCGAGAGACGACTTCGGTCGCGCTTGCGATCGCATAGATGAACGTCACGCCAGTCGGTGTCGGCTGGCCGCCAAAGCAAGTCGAACAGGCTCGCTCACCGGCATAGAAGACCAGGTCGTTGGTGAGGAATCTCACGCCGGACCGTCCGGCCGGTGTGGTGGTCGACACGCTGTTGGACTGCACGCTGTACAGGCCGATCGCCCCCAGGCCGCTCGTCGTCCGGAACGTATAAGCGATCCAGCGACCGTCAGGCGATGACTTCGGTGAGATCCACCGCAGCGGGAGCATCGAGGACACCCCCGTGCTCGAGTCCCACCTGCGCACCGTGCCGCCCGAATCCCTGAAGAACAGCCGGCTCGGGACCGAAGCCCACACCCCCATCGTCATCCCCGACGTCGAGTAGACCAGCGACCCATCGCTGGCTTTTCGAATCTGGTCCGGCGCCGTCGCACCGGTGCCTGTGCCGCGAAAGGTTTGCACCAGCGCTATGTACTGGCCGTCGGGCGAGAAGCTGAGAAAGCTGTCGTCCTCGTCCGGGTTGATGCCGCGTCCGGGTACCGGAGGGAGCGTGGTCAGGACCTTGTTGCCCGTTGGCGACGCAAGGTGCCATGCGTTGCCGTCGATATAGGTGATCGAGCGGCCGTCCGGGCTGATCGAATACTGACCCGAGCCGAATCCGGCGCCAAAGATCGCGAGCACAGTCGTGGCTCCGCTGGCAAGGTCCGCTTTGATGATCTGATTGGCAGCAGTCGTGTAGGTCACCTGCGTACCTGTGGCGAACTGTGGGCTGAGCGCGCCGGCGTCGAATCGGCAGACGTTCTTGGCGTTGGCGGGGTCCTGGATGTCGCGGACCACATAAGTTGGGTCGCCGGTCACCGTTCCGATCACGAGAGCGTCCCCGGCCGGGACCGGGCTGTCGCAGTGCACCAGAGCGGCGCCGCCAGGCGTGCCGCTCGGGTTCGCCGACGGGCTGGAAGATGTGGCTGGTGTGGCGCTGGACGTGACGGTCGGCTGGGTGCTGGGGCTGGGGGCTGTTCCGCTCGGCGAACCACCACAGGCTGCGAGGGCGAGAGTCGCGATCAGCGCGACTCGACTCAGGTGCACCCGGTAACGGTAGCGCGCCGCTAGGCGATCAGCTGTCCAAGCAGCCGGCGCGTTTCCGGAGCGAGCTTTTCTCGCAACCGGTAATAAATCCAGATGCCGCGCTTTTCCGACTCGACGAGCCCGGCTTCCTTGAGCCTGGCCATGTGGTGGGAGATGGTCGGCTGGGTGAGCTCGAGGCCTGCGGTGAAGTCGCAAATGCAGATCGGCGCATCGGCTTTCCACAGGGAAGCGAGCATGGTGAGCCGCGTGGGGTCGGCCAGCGCCTTCATCAGCTCGGAGGTCTGATTGGCCCAGCTCTCCTTGACCTTGGGGAGTTCGCAGCAAGCGCCCCGCTCTCGCAACATTGGAAGTGCTTTGGTCGCCACGCGAGTATCATACGAAATCCATCGATAAATGTCGATGGGTGTGTTAGGATCGACCCATCGACGTTCATCTATAGGTACAGGGAGCTTGATTGATGAGTGAAGTTAAAGAGGCGGTCCGATCCAGGTACGCCGGCGTGGCCCGGCAACTCTCCGTGATCCAGACCGATGCGGGAGCGGGATGCTGCCAGGCCGACGGTCCAGACTGCGGATGCAGCGGCTCGTATTCGGTTGACGACCTGAAGGAGATCGGACTGACCGAGTCCATCAGCCTCGGCTGCGGCAACCCGACGCTGCTCGCGCAGCTCGAGCCGGGCCAGGTCGTCCTCGACCTCGGATCAGGCGCCGGCCTCGACGTTCTGCTCTCGGCCCGGCGTGTCGCGCCCGGCGGCCACGCGTACGGCGTGGACATGACCGACGAGATGCTGGAGCTGGCCAACGGAAACATGAGTAAGGCCGGCGTCGGCAACGCCACATTCCTCAAGGGCTCGATCGAGAGCGTGCCGCTGCCGGATGCCTCGATCGACGTCGTGATCTCAAACTGCGTGATCAACCTGGCGGAGGACAAGGGCGCGGTGATCACGGAGGCATTTCGAGTCCTGCGTCCGGGTGGACTGTTTGCCGTAGCGGACATGGTCGAGCTCGAACCGCTCGAGCCGGCTTTGAAGAGTCGGCTCGACGCCTGGGCCGGCTGCCTGTCGGGGACGATCCCGATCGAGGAATATCGCGCCACTCTGATTAAAGCCGGATTTGTGGACCCCGACTTCCAGGTGCACGCCACCGAGAGCATGCCGGGCGTAGACGCCAAGATCGGAAGCGCTTACATCAGGGCAAGAAAACCGGCGACTAGCTGACTGCGTCGAGTCGCGACTGTGCGATCTGCCGGGCGGCGGCGTCGGTGCTGATGCCTTCCTGCTTGGCGTGCTGCAGGATGTCGTAGACCGCGTCACCGATGGCAGCGAGGCGTTCGTCGAGAATTTCCCGCGTCCAGCCCTGCTCCTCCAGGCCGCCGCCGTGGAGGACGCCGCCGGCGTTGATCACGAAGTCGGGTGCGTAGACGATGCCTCGCTCGGAGAGAAGGTCCGCGTCCGAGGGAGTCTCGAGCTGGTTGTTGGCGCCTCCCGCGACGACGCGACAGCGAAGATCGGGAATTGAACGAGCGTTCAGGATCCCGCCGGTCGCGCAGGGTGCGAGCACATCGCATTCGGTGGTGAGAACCGCGTCAGACGCCAGGACCTTTACGCCGTGGCTTTTCAGTGTGTCCAACCTCTGGGCATCGATGTCGGACGCGGTGACGTCGGCGCCTGCATCACGCAGCAGGTCGATCAGCCGGCCGCCAACCCCGCCGGCGCCCTGCACGACGACAGAGCGGCCGGCCAGGTCATCAGACCCGAAAGCGAACCGGCAGCTGGCGCGCATTCCGTGAAGCACGCCGACTGCGGTGTCCGGCGCAGTGTCCCCCGAGCCTCCAGCCGCCTCGGTTTTGCAGAAGACGTACGGGCAGACCTCCGCGATGACGTCCATGTCCAGCGCGGAGGTGTTCATGTCCGGAGCGCAGCTGAAGAGCCCGCCCAGCGAGGTCACGAATGCTCCGTACTCATGCAGCAGCCGGCGCCTTGCCTCACCCTGCGGCATCTCATTGGTCGGCAGCGCGATGACCGCCTTGCCGCCACCGCGCGGGAATCCCACGCTGGCGAACTTGAGCGTCATCGCCTCTGACAGGCGCAGGCCGTCCGCGAGGGCGTCGGCGGGCCGGGCGTAGTGCTTCATGCGCGTGCCGCCGCCGGAAGGCCCCAGCCGCAACGAGTGGACGCAGATGAACATCCACGTTCCGGTCTGCCGGTCGCGATGAACCGACACGGATTCCCCGTCCCATGCGGCCAGAAGCTCCTCCATCGCTGGAGGCGAGTCTAAAAGCTCGCGGTCAGGCTGCGCGAGAGCGGGTCGCGGCTCTTGGCCGGTCGCGGCCCTGATCGCGGCTTGGGTGCTCGACGACCGCGAGCACGCGCGGCGCGATGAACCGTGCCGTGCGCACGACACCACCCGTGCGCGTCAGCTCGCGGACCTCGACAGTCGTGCGAGAGCTGCGCACCTCGACCGTGCGGCCTGCCTTGGTCGCCTCCACGATGTACTCGCGCGCGGCGCCTGATCCGGCGTCAACCAGAACCTCAACAAAATCACCTTTTGCCATGACTTTTTTATGCCCAGATTGGGGCGTCTTGAAGCGCCGGCGAGGCATGTCACAATGCCCCCGGCATGGGCATCGCTAAGGCTGGTGACTCGGCGACTGGGGCGCTGCTTCCGCTCACGCTGCAGAACAGCTACCGCGCCCGTTATCGCGCGATGCGGCCGGGCTGGCAGTCGAGCGGCGACCAGCTGGAGGCCCTGGTTCGAGGCCACCTGACGCCGGACAGCCGCGTGCTCGACCTGGGCTGCGGAAGAGGTGGGGTGGTGGAGCTGTTCTGGCGCGACGTCAAGCTGGCCGCGGGGCTCGACCCGGATCAACCGTCGCTGGCCGAGTACCGCGCCCACGGCATGCCGATCCTTCGCGGGGTCGGCGAGCGGCTGCCGTTCACCGACGAGGTGTTCGACCTGGTCGTGTGCCTGTGGGTGCTGGAGCACTTGAAGGATCCACTGACAGTCCTGCGCGAGGTGAGGCGGGTGCTGCGGCCTGGCGGGCATTTCGTGTTTCTGACGCCTAACTTGCGCAACCCGCTTTTGCTCTTGAACCGGATTGGAAAGGCGGTTCCGAGCCTGCAGACGCGGCTCGTCTCGCGGTTTTACGGGCGCCAAGAGGCTGACACCTTTCCGGTGCAGTACCGTGCCAACACCGTCAGCGCTTTGCGCGAGCTCACCGCGGCGAGCGGGCTCGAGGTCGCCGAGCTCCGTCTGGTGCAGGACCCGACTTACCTGGCCGTCAACGGGTTCATGTTCACGACGGCGGTTTTTGCTGAACGTCTCATGCCGAAGGGCTGGGGCGTCCACCTGCTGGGAGACCTGACGAAGCTGATCTAGTGTCCCAGTAGGTAGCCCATGCGCCGTGGCATCCGGGCGAGCTCAGAGACGAGTCGGTTGGGGCGCCGGCCCTGTTCTTCGGCCGTCTCCTTCGCGATCATCGCCCGCCGGACGACATAAGCGCCCCAGGATCGAAAAGGCTGAGGTGGGAACAATCTCGGCCTAGGGTTCACCATCGGCAACCTGACATTGTCTGTGTCGCGGTCGGTGACGAGATCCGCCAGGACCTGCCCGGCGAGGTGCGTGGGCGCCACGCCGTTGCCCGTGTAGCCGAGCGCGAAGAAAAGATTGCCCGGGTGGAGCGTGCCGAACACGGGAAGGTGTGTCGGCGAGACATCGATCGGCCCACCCCACCCATCCTCGATTGGCACGTCGGCGAACGAAGGAAACATCAAACGGAAGCCCTCGGCCGCCTGCTGGACCGCGCGCGCGTCATGGGTGAACGCGTCGTCGATGGTTCGGCGTGCTCGACCGCCGCCTCCGCCGAACGCGATGCGGCCGTCACGCGTGGTCCTGAAGTAGCGCAGCGAGGTGCGGAAGTCGGAGACCACCTCGCCGCCGGTCCAACCGATTTCCGCAATCCGCTCGGGGGCCGGCGCCGTGAGCACGATGTATGAGCTCCACGCCACCAGCCTGCGCTGGAGCTGAGGCCACCCGGTCGCCCACGCATTGAGCGCGAGAACCGCGCGCTTGGCCCGGACGCTCCCTCGTGCTGTGCTCACGAGGGCCGGCGGGCCGGCCTCGAGGCGGGTCACCGTGGTGCCTTCGTGGATCGTGACGCCACGCTCGAGGACCACCCGGCGAAGGCCGCGTACCAAAAGGCCTGGCTGAACCGATGCGCCGTCGCGCATGAACGCCCCGCCTCGAAAGGCCGGTGATGAGCACCTCTCGCGCACCTCTGCCGCGGTAAGCTCGCGAAGCTCCTCCGGCGCGCCCACTTCGCGAGCCAGCCCCACCATCTCCTCGCACAGCGTTTCGTGCGCGCCGGCCGTGATTGCGTACATGTAACCGGCTTTCTTGAACCAGGCGTCGATGCCGTTGTCCTCGCAGAACTGGCCGATTGCGGTGATGCTGGCGGAGACCGCCCGGCAGGCCTTGACCGACGCTTTCGGGCCGTAAAGGGTGACCAGGCCGTCGAGCTCGTCCCACCAACCGCTGGCGAAGCCCCCGTTTCGGCCGCTGGGACCGGCGCCGCAAATGTCCTGCTCCAGCAGGACGATCCCGAGGTTGGGGTTCGCCTGGGTCAGGAAATAAGCCGTCCAGAGCCCGGTGAACCCGCCCCCGACGATGACCACGTCCGCCGTGACGTCGCCCGTGAGCGGCGGGCACGCCGAACCGCTCTCCCGGGCCAGCGCCTCGCGCAGCCACCAGCTGCGCTGGGCGCCGGGCGTGAGGGCGTGAGCCGTGAGGTTAAGGCTTGAAGCCATGGGGGCCGTAGCCGACAATAGCGGCATGAGTTTAAGCGAGCTTCTGCTGATCATTGCCCTGATCGTTCTCGTCGTCGCTTCCATCGGCTGGTCGTACAAGAAGACGAACCTCATCGCGGTCGGTTTGGCCCTGTGGGTGCTTGCGGACCTTATCGGCCGGCTCTCGAGTCTCAGCCTGAGCACGATCCTCTTGATCCTGGCGTTCATCGCGTTCGTGCTCGGCGCCATAGGCTGGGGTTGGCGGAAGGTTGAGATGATCGCGGTCGGGCTGGCGCTGTGGCTCGCCTCGATCGTGCTGCCCATGCTCATCCACTAGAGATGGCCTATTCCGCCGTCTACACCGTCGATGTCAAAGCGCCGCAGTCGAGGGTCTTCGACTATGTCGCCGACGTCTCGCGTCACGGGGAGTGGGGGAGTGACGACGATCACATGAAGGCCACGGCCGAGAAGCCGGGCGCGCCGGCGATGCGTTCGCGGTACAAGGCGGAGGGCCTGCTCAACGGCAAGCCGAACCAGTCGACGGTGACGATCACCGCCCTCGAGCCACCGAAGCGCTTGGCCTTTGACGCCGAGGACTCGAACTCGGTGTTCCATCACGAGTTCACATTCAGCCCTTCGAACGGCGGCACCAGGGTCGAGCGGCACGTGACCATGACCAAGGGACCGTTTTACTTTCCACTCGTCCTGTCGATCTTCAAGAGCACGGTCCAGAAGAACTACAACGGCGCGATGTCCAACCTGAAGACGAAGATGGAGAGCGGCGCGTAGAGGGGTCTACCGGGCGGCGGGGACTCTCGAAGCTCCACCGCCGCCTGTCAGCCGAGCTGCGATCACCACCGGGATGATCGTGACCAGGATCACGAACGACACGACCACGTTCACCTCCGGCAGGCGCTGCCCGAGCCGGATCGCGCCGAAGATCCAGAGCGGCAGCGTGTTCTGGGCCCCGGCGGTGAATGTCGTGACGATGACTTCGTCGAACGACAGCGCGAATGCGAGCATCGCCCCGGCGACGATCGAAGTAGCGATGAGCGGCAGGGTGATGTCTCGGAAGACCTGAAAGCTGTTCGCGCCGAGATCCATGGCCGCCTCGATCAGCGAACCCTGCGTCCGGCGCAGCCGGGCGAGCACGTTGTTGTAGACCACGACGATGCAGAACGTGGTGTGGCCGACCACGATGGTCCAGATCGAGAGCGGGAGGCCGTTGAAGCTGAAAAACGCGTTGAGTGAGATTCCGGTGATGATTCCGGGCAGCGCGAGCGGAAGCACGAACATCAAGCTCACCACCTCGCGGCCGAAGAACGTGAGCCGGTTGATGGCGAAGGCGGCCAGTGAGCCGAGGAGCAACGCGAGGGCGGTCGCGGTGAGCCCGGCCTGCAGCGACAGCCCGAGCGCGGCCCGCACGTCGGGGTCGTCCCACGTCGAGCTGAACCACTTGAGGGTCAGGCCCTGGATCGGCCAGCTCTGGATGTTCGAGGTGTTGAACGCATAGAAGAAGATCAGCAGGATCGGGATGAACAAGAAGAGCAGGACCAGACCCACCCACAGCTGAAGGCCGAGCCGCGTCCAGCGTTCCTCCATCAGAGGGCCTCGAACGCGCCCAAACGTTGGGCGATCAGCAGGTAGACGGCCATGATCGCCACCGGGACCGTCGCCAGCGCCGCGGCGAACGGGATGTTGTTAGCGATGCCCACGTTGGCATAGACGACGTTTCCGATGAAGGTCGAGCCGGCGCCGCCGACAAGGATCGGTGTGATGTAGTCCCCGAGCGTCAGCGAGAACGTGAAGATCGAACCGGCGGCGACCCCGGGAAGCGCGAGCGGAAGCACGATGTCGCGGATGGCCCGCCACCTTCGCGCGCCCAGGTCGGCCGCGGCTTCGAGCAGTGACTCGGGCACGCGCTCGAGCGCCGCGTAGACCGGGATGATCATGAAGGGAAGCCAGATGTACGAAAAGACCACCCACATCGCTGTGTTCGTGTAGCCGATTTCAGCTGGCGGAAGGCCGATCGACTGCAGGCTCCAGTTGAGCAGCCCGCTGTGGTTGAGGATGAGGATCCAGGCGTATACGCGAGCCAGGTAGCTGGCCCACAGCGGCAGCAGCACAGCGGCGAACAAGATCGTCTGCACCCGTCGCGAAGCGACACGAGCCATGAAGTATGCAAAGGGGAATGCGAGCACGGCGTCGGTGATGGTCACCAGCACGGCCATCAGCAGCGTGCGGCCGATGATCGCCCGGTAAACCGGCTCGGTGAAGATGACCCGAAAGTTGTTGGTGTTCCAGACCTGGATGATCTGGGTCGTGAACGGGTCGATCGACCAGAAGGCCGTGATGAGCAGCAGGACCAGCGAGGCGAAGTAGACAAGGACGAACCACGCCAGCGGTGGCGTCAGCAAGAGGAGCGGCCGCAGCCACGAAAAGCGCCACAGCAGGCGCTGAAATGGGACGGCCCCGCCCCCTTTGGGACGAGGCCGTCTTGCTACTTCAGAAGCCAATTAGCCCTTGACGGTGGTCCAGGCGGCGACCCACTGGTCGTACGGGATGCAGCTGTTGCTGCCGTCGCCGCACTGCGCGATCGGGGTCTTCCAGAACTTGATGCTGTCGAAGTAGGAGCCTGCGGCGTCGGCGTGGTACTGCGCGCACGAGCCGGCCTGCAGAGCCTCCATCTCGGCGCATGCCTTGGTGTTGACGGGGGTCTCACCGAAGAACAGGGCCTGCAGGGCCTGCACCTTCGCCGTGCTCACGTATGCGGTCCAAAGGTATGCACAGTTCGGGTGCGGAGCCTTGGTGCCGAGCATCCATGTGTCGCCCCAGCCTGTCGCCCCTTCGGTCGGGATGGTGTCGGCGACCGGAGCGCCGGCGGCCTTGAGCTGGATGGTCTGGTAAGGCCACGCGGCTCCGATGGTCACTTCGCCGTTCTGGAACAGCGAGATCTCTTCTGACGCGAGCGCCCAGTACTTCTTGATCAGAGGCCTCTGGTCCTTCAGCAGCTTGACCGCGGCGTCGAACTGGTTCTGCTTCAGCTCGTATGGGTCGGTGATCTTCAGGTTGGGCTGCGTCTTCATCAGGTAGAGGGCCGCGTCAGCGATCTGGATCGGGTTGTCCGGAACGGTGACCAGACCCTTGTTCGCCACGTCGTAGATGGCGTTCCAGCTGGTCGGCGGGTTGACGAACTTCTTGGTGTTGTACAGCAGGGTGTTCGGGCCCCACTGCAGGGAGATCCCGTAGTGGATCCCTTTGATCGTGTTGTACGGCGGCGACTTGAAGTAGGTCTGGAAGTTTGCAAAGTCGGGGATGAGCTTCTCGTTCATCGGGCGCACGTCGCCGCTGTAAATGAGGCGAAGGTCCGCGTCCCCCGAGGCGGAAACCATGTCGTACTGGCCAGCGCCCCCGTCCTTCATGAGGCTCACCATCTCGTCGGACGAGCCGGCGTACTTGGCGTTCACCTTGCAGCTGCTCGCCGTCGTGAACTGCTTCACCCACGAGTCGTCTACGTAGCCCTCCCAGGCGATCAGGTTCAGCTGGCCCTCCCCGGCTCCAATGGAGGTTGGCGTCGCCATCTTCGCGGTTGGCGGGTCTGCCAGGGTCGAGCCTGTAGGCGTACCGCTCGATCCACACGCCGTCACGGCCAGCAGCGCGGCCGCGGTCAAACATCCCAGCCGGACCCAGCCGGCCGGGCCAACTTCTCCTGAGCTCATCTTCCTTACCTCTCCTTACTGCCGAGAACGTACTCGTGGTCCGCTGTCCAGGCCAACCTTGTTGGCCGGCCCTGGAACCTCTGGGCGTCGCCCGCGGCGTCCATATTCTGGCGTACCGCGACCAGCTGCTCCCCTCGATCGAGGCGGACGACATACCGCGTGGACATCCCGACGTACACGACCTCCTCTACCGTGCCGGGTTCCACCCGCATGCCGGGGTCGGGCTGCTCTCCCTCGATGAGCATGCGGATCTTCTCCGGGCGCACGACAAAGCGGACGCCATCCCTGAGCAGCACGTTTGAGATGCCGATGAAACCGGCGACGAACTCGGAGGCCGGCTGCTCGTACACCTCAACCGGCGACCCGATCTGCTCGATCTTCCCGTTGGACATGACCGCGACCCGGTCGCTCATGGTCAGCGCCTCTTCCTGGTCGTGGGTCACGTACACGAACGTGATCCCGACCTCCTTCTGAATCTGCTTGAGCTCGATCTGCATCTCCTGCCGTAGCTTCAGGTCGAGCGCGCCCAGCGGTTCGTCGAGCAGCAGGACCTCGGGTTCGTTGATCACGGCGCGCGCGAGCGCCACGCGCTGGCGCTGGCCGCCGGACAGCTGATTTGGCCGGCGGCGCCCAAGGCCCGTCAGGCGCACCATGTCCAGCGCGCGGTCGACGCGCTTCGTGCGCTCCGCGTTCGGGACGCCCTTGATGCGAAGCCCGTAGCCGATGTTCTGGGCCACGCTCATGTGTGGGAAGAGCGCGTAGTCCTGGAAGACGGTGTTGGTGTCGCGCAGGTGCGGGGGCACCGAGGTGACGTCGCGCCCGGCGAGCTCGATGCGACCCGCGTCAGGCCGCTCGAATCCGGCGATCATCCGCAGGAGCGTCGTCTTGCCCGAGCCCGACGGACCGAGAAGGGTGAAGAACTCGCCCTGGTTCACCACGAGGTCCACGCCATCGACGGCCACGACCTGGCCGTAGTTCTTCCGTATCCCCTGGAGTCGAAGCGCCGGAGCCTGTGAGTCGCTCAGTCGAGGGAGGCCATCACGTGCTTGAGCTGCGTGTATTCCTCTAGCGAGTAGGCCGACATGTCCTTGCCGTATCCGCTCTGCTTGTAGCCGCCGTGTGGCATCTCGTTGACCAATGGGATGTGCGTATTGATCCACACGGTGCCGAACTGCAGCCGCCGGGCCATGCGCAGGGCGCGTCCCACGTCGCGCGTCCAGACGGAGGCTGACAGGCCGTATTCGACCGAGTTCGCCCACTCGAGCGCCTGCTCCTCGTCGCTGAACCGCTGAATCGTGACCACCGGTCCGAAGACCTCGCGGTTCACGATCTCGGCATTCGGACCTGGCGGCAGGACGATGGTCGGTTCGTACCACGAGCCAGGGCGCTTGATGCGATGGCCGCCGGTCACGACCTCGGCGCCCCCCTCGCGCGCTCGGTCGACGAATCCGGACACGCGCTCGAGCTGCTCTTCCGAAACCAGCGGCCCCATGTCGGTGTCTGCGGCGGCCGGGTCGCCCACCTTGAGCGACTTCACGGCGGGGATCAGGTCGGCCACCAGCTTCTCGTGGATGCGCGGGCCCGCGATGATGCGCGTCGCGGCGGTGCAGTCCTGTCCGGCGTTGAAGAAGCCGCCGATCTTGATCCCCTCGACCACGGCGTTGAGGTCGGCGTCGTCGAACACGATCACCGGCGCCTTGCCGCCGAGCTCGAGGTGCACGCGCTTGAGCGTCGCGGCGGCGTCGCGCGCGACCAGCTTGCCGGTGGCGACGTCGCCGGTGAGCGAGACCATCGCCACGCCGGGGTGGCGGACAAGTGCGGCGCCAACCGGGTCACCGTCGCCGGTGACCACGTTGAGCACGCCCTTGGGGAGAATGTCCTCGGCCAGCTCGGCCAGGCGCAGAGCGGTCAACGGCGTCCACTCGGATGGCTTCAACACGACTGTGTTGCCGGCTGCAAGAGCGGGGCCCAGCTTCCAGGCGGCCATCATCAGCGGGTAGTTCCACGGCGCGATCGAGCCGACAACACCGAGGGCCTCGCGCCTCAGGATGCTGGTCATACCTTTCATGTACTCGCCCGCGGCCTTGCCCTCGAGCACCCTGGCGGCCCCGGCGAAAAAGCGGAAGCAGTCGGCGATCGGCGGGATCTCCTCCGAGATGGTCGGCGCCAGGGGCTTCCCGACGTTCTCGGATTCGATGCGAGCGAGCTCATCACCGTGCAGCATCACCGTGTCGGCGAGCTTGAGCAGCATCTCGCTGCGATCGCGGGGGGTGGTGTCATACCAGACGTCGTCGAACGCGTTGCGCGCCGCTTTCACTGCGAGGTTGACGTCTTCGTCGGTTCCCTTTGGCACCTCGGCGATCACCTTGCCCGTGGCGGGGTTGACGATCTCCTGGTGGTCGCGACCCGACCCCGGGACCCACCTGCCTCCGATGAACATCTCGCGCCGCCTCAGGGTCGTGCTCATTTCTTACTCCTTGCCTCGGCCAGTGCTGAGCCGAGGATGTCCAACCCTTCCATCAACTGGTCGTCCGGGATCGTCAGCGGCATCAGGGTCCGGATGACGTTGTGGTAGGTGCCGGCGCGAAGCAC
>DASQAU010000187.1:0-1923 GCA_035635595.1 Candidatus Eiseniibacteriota bacterium | reverse complement strand
GTGGGTGCCGCTGCAGCTGCCGACACCCGACGGAAGCATGTGGTCCTACGGCGACCCGCAGGCCAAGGTTGAGGCGCACGGCGGGACCATGCACATCACGGTCAACCCGTTTCGCCTGAAGCACGACCACGTGCACATGCTGGACGACCCCAAGCACCTGCTTGTCACGCCGCAGCCGATACCAGTGCCCGCGACGGGTGCGCGCATCTCCGCGGAGATGGCCTGCGAGACGTACAGCGGCAACCCGGACGACATCACCGACGGATGGATCGGCCTCGTCGTCGGCGACTTCTCGACCGGCATGATCTTCGACTGGATGCTCAGCGGGACGCGCGTGGGCGCCCTCTACGAGCGTCTGCCGATCCCCGGCGTGACGCCCGAAGGCGGCTCGTTCAGCTACCTGGTGCAGTCGCCTTTCGTCGCGATCAATGAACCCGGCAAGTTCAGGTCCTACGAGATCGCGCTCAACCCCAAGGCGCGCTCAGCCGAATGGAAGGTTGACGGGCAGGCCTTCTATCGAACCGAGGGCATCCCGGTCGAGGTCCAGTCGGTGACGTTGGGCCTCATCGTCTGCACGCTTAAGCCGACCGGCCCGCAGGGCAGCACCTCGGTGCACGGCCAGGGCGCAAAGGGCAGCTGGCGGCACCTGAAAGTCACCAGCGGCTAGGACTCAGGCCCCCTCGAGCGACGAGAAGAGCTGCAAGGCGGTGCGCACCAGCGTCGGCTCACGCTCGGGAGCGATCTGCGCCATCAGGGTGAGCGCGGCTCGCGCCGAGTGCCGAGCGACCAGCGACGCCGCCTTGCTCGCGTTTTTTGTCCTGCAGGCGCGGAGGATCGCCTCGTGCTCCTCCTGCAGTCGAACGCCGCCCTCGATCTCCTCGCTCTGGAACGTGCGCCGGAAGCGTTCAGCGCGGTCGAAGTACGTGGACAGCGTGCGGGCAAACTCGCGTCCGGCCTCTGGGATCAGTACCCGGTGGAAGCGCCGGTGCGCCCGTGCCCACATCTCGGCGTTGGGGTCGGAGGCGTGCTTGCGCATCTCCTGGACCGCCGCGGCCAGCTCCGTGATCCTGGCTCGGTCCAGAAGCGGAACGGTGACCAGCACGCCCGCGGCCTCCAGCAGCACTCGGCTCCCGTACACGGTGTCGATGTCGCCGACGTCGAGTGCGGTCACATGCGTGCGCCGGTTGTGCTCCGACTGGACGATGCCTTCCGCCTGCAGCATCCGCATCGCCTCGCGTAGCGGCGTCCGGCTGACGCCGAGGCGCTCGGCAAGCTCGACCTGGGAGATGCTGGCGCCGTTCGGGATGGCGCCGTCGAGGATGAGCCGCCGTAGGTACTCGTGCAGCGAGCCTGCGGTCGCGCGGCCATTGCGCCGATACGGTTTGATGGCATCGAGCGAAACGCTGGAGCGTCGTCGGCGTTGCGGCGTTGCCATCGCAGCGGACAGTGTATGCAGTTAACAACCATGCGCCGCATCGACATCCACTGTCACCCCAACACGGTGGAGTGGTTCAACGCGATCACCCCATACGTCGAGGCGCTGCGCACCTACTGGCACCGACCGTGGGCTCCGCTGCGCGAAGAGCAGGTCATCGAAGAGCTGCGCGAGGCCGCGGTCGAGGTGCTGATGGTCGCCTTCGACACCGAGACAGTCACCGGCTGTCCGCCGTGCACGAACGACTACGTGGCAGGCCTTCGCGACCGGCATCCCGATGTGGTGCTGAACGCTTGGGCGTCAGTGGATCCATGGAAAGGCCCGAAGGCGATCCAGGAAGCGGAGCACGCCATCAAAGACCTCGGTCTCATCGGCTTCCACTTTCATCCCGTCTGCGGAAATTTCTCGGTCGACGATCCAGCACTGCGCCCGCTCTTCGAGAAGATCACGGAGCTGGGTGTGCCGGTGCTCATCGACGTCGGCACGAC
>DASQAU010000186.1:0-4257 GCA_035635595.1 Candidatus Eiseniibacteriota bacterium | reverse complement strand
GTCGTCAGCGTCGAAAAGGCAATGTCCCGACTTGCGGTCCGCGTTGTTGGTGATGACGTCGAAAAGAGCCACCCGCACCCAGGTCTCGCGGTCAGCCGACTGCTGTTCGAGGAAGTGCCGCCGGTCGGCGTCGATGAACAGCTGAAGGGCGCCAACCCCGTGGGGTCCGTGCCGGCGGACCACGGTGGGCGGGACTCGAGGCCATCCGAGCACCTTGCTCAGCTGGTACGCCGCGACCTCACGCTTGTAAAGGCTCCCGGCCTCGAAATCCCATAGAGGCGACTCGCCTCGAGCGGGCTTGTAAACGGCCATCAGGCCTGACGGTGGATGCGGGTTGAGGCGGGCCAGAAACGTGTAGTTCGAGGCCCCATGAAGCAGCCCGACCACCTCCATCTCGGGCAGCTCGGCGAGCAGCTGCTCCGCGCGTTCAGAAGATAGGCCGTGCGCCATTGGAGACCGGACACGGGTGGCCTGCGGGGTCCATCGGCAGCCCGCAGCGCGGGCACAGCGGCCGGCCGCCGGTCAACACCTTCTCGGCCTGCTTGGAGAAGGCGATGACCTGCTCGTGGCTGAGCCAGAAGCGAACGCTCGGAGCGTCGTCGGTCGCGGCCGCCTCGGCCCCGGCCGCGCCCTCCTCGGAGGCGGCGCCCTGGCTGGCGACCAGGACGAACATCTGGCGGGCTTCGTGGTAGCCGAGCCCCATCTCTCCGACGTGCCATTCGGGCTCGCCCGGTTCAAACGCCGCCGACGCGGTCGCGTTTTCGGGTGCCTGTATGCCCTGGGCCTCCAGCATCTGCTGCAGCCGGACGAGGAGGGTCTGGATCTGCGACTTCTCGCATGCCAGGGTCAGCTGGCGTCCTGAGCCGGTCGCCAGGAGAAAGAATTGACGCTGCCCCGGCTCCCCTACCGCAGCCACGCCGATGCGGTCCACCGGGTCGAGCTCGAAGATCGGCACGGTTAGTAGCCTAGAGCCTGTTTTGAGGTGGCCGCCCTGGGGAAAGAGACAGGAATAGAAATTCAAACCAGCGCCGAGCTGCGCACCTGGAGGAGAAGCGACATATGCCGAAGACCGTAGGAATCGATTTGGGGACGACCAACTCGGTCATCGCCGTCATGGAGGGCGGCGAGCCCGTGGTCATTCCAAACTCCGAAGGTTCCCGAACCACTCCGTCGGTCGTCGCCTTCACGAAGTCTGGTGAGCGCCTGGTCGGAAACCTGGCCCGCCGGCAGGCGGCGGTAAACCCCGAGAACACCGTCTATTCGATCAAGCGTTTCATGGGCCGCAAGTTCTCCGAGGTCGCCTCGGAGCGAAAGATCGTGCCTTACGAGGTGAGAGCCGGTAAGGACGACAGGGCCGTCGTCTGGATCCCGAACGCGAACAAGGAGTTCACGCCGGAAGAGATCTCGGCGATGATCCTGCAGAAGCTGAAGACCGACGCCGAGGCTTACCTTGGCGAGAAGGTCACCGACGCGGTGATCACCGTGCCGGCCTACTTCAACGACGCGCAGCGCCAGGCGACCAAGAACTCCGGGCAGATCGCGGGCCTGAACGTAGTCCGCATCATCAACGAGCCCACCGCGGCCTCGCTGGCGTACGGCCTCGACAAGAAGGCGAACGAAACCATCCTGGTCTTCGACCTGGGTGGCGGAACGTTCGACGTGTCCGTCCTCGACGTCGGTGACGGCGTGTTCGAGGTCAAGTCGACCAACGGCGACACCCACCTGGGTGGCGACGATTACGACCGCCGCATCGTGGACTGGCTCGCCGAAGAGTTCAAGAAGCAAAACGGCATCGACCTCAAGACCGACCGCCAGGCTCTGCAGAGGCTGACCGAGGCGGCCGAGCGCGCCAAGATCGAGCTCTCGAGCCGGCTGGAGACAAGCATCAACCTGCCGTTCATCACGGCCGACCAGACCGGTCCCAAGCACCTCGAGATGACGCTCACCCGCGCCAAGTTCGAGTCGCTGACCGCCGACCTGACCGAGCGCTGCCGCGGTCCCTTCCTTGCCGCTTTGAAGGACGCGAACCTGACGCCTCAGCAGATCGATGAGGTCGTGCTGGTGGGTGGCTCCACCCGCATGCCCGTGATCCAGAAGCTGGTTAAGGACCTGCTCGGCGGCAAAGAGCCCCACAAGGGCGTCAACCCCGACGAGGTGGTCGCCATCGGAGCCGCCATCCAGGCCGGGGTGCTCAAGGGAGAGGTCAAGGACATCCTTCTCCTCGACGTCACGCCGCTGTCCTTGGGAGTCGAAACCCTCGGTGGCGTCATGACGAAGCTCATCGAGCGCAACACGACGATCCCGACCTCACGCTCACAGGTCTTCTCGACCGCTGCGGACAATCAGACCTCCGTCGAGGTCCACGTGCTGCAGGGCGAGCGCGAGATGGCGCGCGACAACCGCACCCTGGGTCGGTTCCACCTGGACGGAATTCCGCCCGCGCCGCGAGGCATGCCTCAGATCGAGGTGACCTATGACCTCGACGCCAACGGCATCCTTCAGGTAAAGGCGCAGGACAAGGGCACAGGGCGCGAACAGTCGGTGACGATCACCGCGTCCTCGACGCTGGGCAAGGAAGAGGTCGAGCGGATGGTCAAAGAGGCCGAAGCGCACTCGTCCGAGGACCGCGCCAAGAGGGAAGAGGTCGAGCTTCGCAACCAGGCCGACCACATGATTCACCAGGCCGAGAAGGTCATCAAGGACAACGCCGAGAAAATCCCGGCCGACGTCAGGACCGAAGTCGAAGCCAAGCTCGAGTCCCTGAAGACCGCGGCCAAGGGATCGGACACGAAAGTTTTGCGCCGGGAGATGGACGAGTTCAACGAATCCCTCCAGAAGATCGGTGAGCACATCTACCAGCAGGCAGGTGCTTCGGGCGGAACCTCATCGGCAACCGCTCACGCGGACGGCGATGAGTCTGGGGAAACCAAGAAGAAAGAAGAGGACGTCGTCGACGCGGACTACCGCGAAGTCAACTAAGACAAAGTTCCAGCTAAGGGCTCGGGCCACGGTCCGAGCCCTTATTTTTTGTCGGTGATCCAGTACCTCCGGGCGCGAACCCGGTTGTGGGGCGCGGCCGGGCTGTGGGCGGGCATCCTGCTCATCGCGTTCGATCTCTACGCGGCGGCGGTGACCTACATCCCGCAGTACCAGGTTCGCAACGACTTCCGGCTGATCTACGGCGCCGCGCTCACCGCCTTGCGAGATGGTTACAGCCACCTCTACGACCTGTCCGCCCAGAAGGCGGCCGTGGAGGGCCTCGGCCCCGGCTTCTACTGGTCGCCCTTCCTGAACCCGCCCCCCCTCGTCTGGCTCGCCACTCCCTTCACGCTGCTTCCCTTCAACGCGGCGATCATCTTGTGGACGGCGCTCCTGGTCGCCGCGGCGCTCCTCACCTGGTACCTGGCGGCGCCCGGCGGCCGCCTGACCCGTGCCGCCCATCTTGCCCTGTGGTTGGGTCTCTTCCCGGTGGCCTTCGGGCTGATGGTGGGGCAGCCGGTCGCCCTGGTCGCTGCGGCCGTGGCGGCCTCCTGGTGGCTGGCAGCTCGCAACCGCCCAGTCCTTGCCGGCCTCGCCCTGAGCGCCATCGCGATCAAGCCACAGGCCGCGCTGCTGGTGCCGCTGTGCTTGCTGGTCTCGGGCCACGCGCGAATGTTCGGGAGCTGGCTGGTGGCGACCGGCGTGATGGTGCTGGTCGTGGTCGCCGCGCTCGGACCGGACGGCCTCCACCAGTACAGCGAGGTGCTCAGCCTGGCCTCGCAGTGGGAGCCGACCCGCCGGTACGCGGTCGCGGGCCCCCTTGGATTGGGCCCGCAGATCTATGTGGTCCAGGCGATAGTCGTGGCGACTGCTGTTGTGGCCGCCTGGCGCCATCGCCATGCCGGGGTCGAGGTGCCCATCGCCGCCGGGATCACAGCGTCGCTACTCTTCACGCCCTACGTCGGCTTTCAGGATTTCGCGATGCTCGTGGTGGCGGGATGGCTGGTCCTGCGCGCGCAGCCGTCACGGTTGCAGCTGAGCGTGCTGGTGGTCGGCTACGCGCTGCTCGAGCTGGCGCTGCTGGTGCTGGCCGTCCCAATCCTCCTCTCTGAGGCGCTGCTGTTGGCGTCCTTCGTGTGGAAACCGCCAGACATGCAATCAATCCCCGCATCGGACAGTGGAATGCGGGTTTGACTCCGCGATGAGACCCGCATCCGACTGGCGAATGCGGGTTTCGCACGGAGCCGACGGTGGGATTCGAACCCACGACCTGCCACT
>DASQAU010000185.1:0-4658 GCA_035635595.1 Candidatus Eiseniibacteriota bacterium | reverse complement strand
AGGCGACTCGATGAGCGCTGTGACCGCGCCTGTGCGCGCACCCATGTGGCCGATGCTCGTCCGCCAGACGTGGGCGGAGTTCCTGAAACTCTGGCGGGTACCAGCCTTCAGCGCGACGAGCCTCCTGCTTCCCATCGTCTTTTATGCATTCATCGGAATCGGACAGGCTAACGAAACGCTACCTGGAACTCATGTCAAGTTCGGCGCCTACTTCCTGGCCTCGATGGCGGTCTACTCGGTGGCCAACGTGATGATCTTCAGCTTCGGGATCTCCGTGGCAACGGAGCGCGGCATGAAGACCGACCTCCTCATGCGCGCCACCCCGCTACCGCCGCTGGTCTACCTGCTGTCGAGGTGCATCACGGCCATCGTTTTTGCGGCGCTGACCCTAGCAGTGCTGTTCCCGTTCGCCTACATCGCCGGCGGGGTGAGGCTCGAAGCCGAGCAGTGGTTCACCCTGGCGTATCGAGTGCTTCTCGGGTCTGTTCCGTTCATCGCGCTCGGGTTCGCGATCGGTTACCTGTCCGGTCCCAACTCGGCGGTGGCTGTGATCAACCTGATCTATCTGCCAACGGCATTCGCCTCGGGCCTTTTCTTTCCGAAGCAGCTGCTGCCCGAGATCATCCAGAACATCTCGCCATATCTCCCGCTCTACCGGTTCGGGCAGCTCGGTTGGGATGCGGTTGGAGCACCGACGAGCGAATCCGTCACCACGGACTGGCTGTATCTGGCCGGCTACGGAATCGCTTTTTTCGCGATTGCGATCTGGGCTTACCGTCGCGAAGAGAGCCGGAAATTCAGCTAACCCAGAACTTGTCGGGCAGCTGGGCTCCGAACGCTTCTTCGTAGCGCCGGGAAAACGCCGCCGGCGTGTAGTCGTGCTCGATGGTGCCCACCTGCTCGATCACGTACGTCGCTGCCAGCGAGGCCACGCGCCCGGCCGCCTCGAGGTCCAACCCCCGCAGCAGGCCCGCGACCAATCCGGCGCGGTACGCGTCGCCGCAGCCCGTCGGGTCCGACTCCCGAACCGAAGGAGCGGCCGGTATCTCGACCGTCTCGCGGCGCGTCGCGATGCGAGAGCCTTCGCGGCCGAGCGTGGTGACCACGATCTCGGCCAGCTCGAGCAGGCCCGCCACGTCGCGAGTGGTGCGCTGCTGGATGAGCTCGAGCTCGTAGTCGTTGCCGATCACGATCCACGCTCCGCGCGTGCTGTCGATCACGTCGTCGGCCGACATCATCGGCAGCTGGTGAGCAGGGTCGAAAACGAAGCGAATGCCGCGTTCACGGCACTCGTGGACCAGCCGCTTCATCGCGCCCGGGTCGTTGGGGCCGATGATCACGGCCTCGTGTTCGAGCGGTGCGTCGTCGAGTCCGAGCATTCCGGCTTTCCACATCGCCCCGCCGTAGTAGCCGGTGAGCTGGTTGTCGTCCATGTCGGTGGTGGTGAACCCGGTCGCGCTGATCTCACCCTCGAGCAACCGCAGCCCGCGGCAGTCGACGCCACGCGCGGCGAGCCAGTCGCGGTACTCGGTGGCGTCAGTGCCGGCGGTGGCCAGGACTGCAGAGGGGTATCCGAGCAGGGCGAGGTTGTAGGCGTAATTTCCGGCCACCCCGCCGCGGCGCTTCTTGAGGTCGTCGACCAGGAAGCTGAGGTTGAGGATGTGCGTCTTGTCGAGAAGGATGTGGTCTTTGAAGCGGCCCTTGAAGGTGAGGATGTAGTCGTACGCGATCGAGCCTGAGCAAACGACGGTCATCGGTCACGCACCGGGCAACAAGGCTAAAGAAAAAGGGCGCCCAGCGGTTGGGCGCCCTTGATGGTGATTGCTTGCTTAAGCCCCTCACCCTGACCCTCTCCCCGAGGGGGAGAGGGAGTCTTCGCTAAGCGGCGCGGCGGCGGACGACGCGGCGGCGGGTAGCTCGGCGCGTGCTGACCGCAGGCTTCTTGGCCGCGGCCTCGCGGCGCGGCGCCAGCTCGGTGGCCTGCTCGAAGCGGCCTGCCGTGCGTGCGATCGTCTTGAACGAACCGTTGAAGATGCGGAGCGTCCGCATCGCTACGTCGCCGACCATGTCCTGGCGACGCGCCTGGAGCTTGACCAGCTGAAGTCCCTTGATGGCGACTTTCTCGGGGAGCTTCCCGTTGAGCTCCATGCCCCACAGCGTCACCTTCTCCGGAAGGATGGCGTTCAGGCGGGCGTTCAATCGACGGTTGACCTTCCGAGCGGTGGGGGCGCCCTTCTTCTCGAATCCACGGACCGACTTGCGCGCCGACCCGATCGGGTCAGAGGCAACCTCGGCTGCGGCCTTGGCGGCTCCGATGGCGATGTCCTCGACGGTGCTTGCGGTGTCTCCGAATTTGATCTCAGCGTTCATGGCTCACCCTCCTGGTGCAGCTAACTAGATGTTGTGACGCAGCGCATCATAACGCACCGCGTCAAAACATGTCAAGGAGCCTTGTCGGGGTTCGTCCCTCTAACACGCGCGATCAACAGCTCGGCGGAGGGACCGAAGACGTCGTAATGGGCAACCTTGCGTCGCTTCTCGGGCTGGATCCACTCAGGGCGAAGTCCGTGCCGGCGCCCCCACTCTGCGAGTGCCGGCCGAAGGCCGATCACGTGCAAGAAAGGCTTCTCACGGGTCATCCCTCGGATCGTCGACCCGTGGTAGTAGTCGAAGTTGCGGTGGATCGCGATGCCGCCGGCCTCCGCAAAGGCGATGGCCTCCTTGATCTGGCGCCGCTCGAAATATCGCTCCTCCACACGACCAACTGTGCCCGAATTGCGCTATCCGTGGCCCGGGATACGACCATCGGTGACCAGTTGTCGGGACTTGATCAACTCGGGCGAGCGTCGGGGCAGATTGGGCGGAACGCGCAGAGGTGGCACGGGCGCTCCGCGTGCTCTGGGCCCAGGCTGAAGTCTCCGGCCGCGATGCGGGCGGAGGCGGCGCGGACTCGCGCTTCGACCCCCGCGTCGTCCGGCGCCACATCCCTCATCTCACCGCGGCGAATGTCGAACAGCACCAGCCGCGGCTCCGCTCCGCCCGGCACCAGCCCCCGCCGGGCCGCGAGGCCGTAGAGCCTCAGCTGCACCGAGTAGGCCTCGATGAGAGTCGCGTCGAGCGAGGCGTTGGTCTTGTAGTCGACGAGCACGGTCTGACCGTCCAGCTCGCAGATGCGGTCGACCATGCCGCGCACCCTGGTCGCGCCGATCCTCATGTTGAATCCGACCTCGACCGCCAGCGTCTTCGCGACCGCGAGCGGATGCGTGAGGTAGCGGGCGAGCATCTCTCGCCCCGCCTCAGGCCCCGCGTAGAGCTCGAGCAGCTCGCCACCGGACACGTGCCACGAGGCAAGCGCGGCGTGAACCGCGGAGCCAAGCTCCGTCGAGCCCATCGCCTGCACATGCCGGGGCTGGAGCTCGTCGGGCGGAGCGGGCACCTGCCAGACCTGGCTGAATCGATAGCGAACCGGGCAGACCTCGAAGTCGTGCAGCTGCGAGAAGCTGAGCTCGACCTCGCGCAATGGGACGGGCGCGGCCCCTGCTTCCTTTGGACGCAGTCTTTCGAGCCGGTCTAGCACCGCCGAAACGACCGCAGGCCCGCCGTCCACCTGGCCGTTGGCCGTCCGCATCGCGGGCAGCTCAAGCTGCTCCGCTTCGACCACCGACGCGGACTGTGGATTGGCGAGCGCCCAGCCCAGGATCTCGGCGAAGTGGTCGTGGTCTTCCACGCCGTTGGCCCCGATGTCGCGGGCCGTGGCTTCCTCGCGCGTCGCGGTCACATAAAGCGCGTCCTTTGCGCGGGTCAGGCCCACGTACACGATCCGCCGGCGCTCGCCGATCGCGAGTTTCACCGCAGGCGCCCCGGGCGAGGTCTCCTGGTAGCGAGGGTGCTTCTCACCGCGCCAGTTCTTCATCACGAAGCCTCCCGAGTCGGGGTCGAAGAAGAGGCGTTCCGTGTCCCTCGGCCTCGGCGGCCGCAAGTTGACGAGGAACACGATCGGGAACTCGAGCCCTTTGGCCGAATGGATTGTCAGCAGCGAGACGGCCTCTGCGGTCGCTGCCTCTTCGGCGGCTTCGCCGACGGGCAGCTCGGCGTCGATCACCTGGTCGAGGTGGCGCACGAAATCGCCGATGCCTGCCAGCGAAAGGTCCCGCTCGAAGCGGCCCGCAAGCTGGAAGACCTTCCGCAGGTTGAGAAGCGCGCGGGGGCTGCCGTCGCGATGCGCGCGCAGCTCGGCCCAACGCAGGTAGCCGCTCTCCTCGAGGAGGCGGTTGAGGATGTCGGCCACTGTGAGAGCATCCCGAAGACGGCCCATGCGATCGGTCAGCTCAATGAGTCGAAGGCCCTCGCGCGCAACCTTTGGGTCCATCTCCGGAAACGCCTCGCGCCCGGATTCTTCGAAGCAATCGCGCAGCCGCATCCCGGAACGATCTGTGCGCCGAGCAGCCAGCCGGTACATTCCGCTGTCGGGCAGCCGGACGATGGGTCCCTGCATGATCCGGACAAACGCGCCGTCGTCCATCGGGTTCTCGGTCAGGCGCAGCAGCGCCAGCACGTCCTTGATCTCCTGGCGGTCGAAGAAGCCCGAGCCACCACTCGTGATGTACGGAATTCCCTGACGCCGGAGCTCGTCCTCGAACTCGCGGGGGAGCATGCGG
>DASQAU010000184.1:0-2655 GCA_035635595.1 Candidatus Eiseniibacteriota bacterium | reverse complement strand
TATGGCGGGATTTGGCGGCCGGCCCGAGCACATGCTGGCCGCGCGCGCCGCGACCACCCTGCCGATCCTGCGCAAGGACTTCGTCACCGATCCCTTCGAGATCGCCGAGGCCAGGGCCGCCGGGGCAGACGCGGTGCTGCTGATCGTCGCGGCCCTGGCCTCCCCACCTCGCGGGGAGGTAGCGCGAAGCGCCGGAGGGGGGCTGGGGCTTCGAGAGCTGCTCGCGGTGGCAAAGAGCCGGGGCGTCGCGGCGTTGGTCGAGGTCCACGACGAGCCCGAAACGCTCATCGCGCTCGATGCCGGGGCTCAACTGATCGGGATCAACCATCGCGACCTGCACACGTTCGCCATCGATCTGGCCCTCACCGAGCGCCTTCGCAAGCTGATCCCGGATGGCGTCGTCGTGGTGGCCGAAAGCGGAATCCGCACCCCCGATGACGCGCGCAGGGTTTACGAGGCCGGGGCGGATGCGATCCTCGTCGGGGAGACGCTCATGCGCTCCGACGACCCCGCGCAAAAAATCAGAGAGCTCACCGCATGGTCCGGATAAAGATCTGCGGGATCTGTGACGCTGCCGGCGCGGCGGCGGCGGTCGAGTCCGGGGCGGACCTGCTCGGATTCCATTTCTGCTCCTCCGAGCGGCGCGTCACGCCCGAGGAGGCAAAGGTCATCGTCGACGGCCTTGCGGTTCGCCCGAAGATCGTCGGAGTTTTCATCGACCAGGACGCCGGCGAGGTCCGGCAGATTGCCGATTTCGTCGACCTGGACATGCTGCAGCTGCACGGCTCGGAAGTACCGGGCTTCGAGGCCGGCCGGCCGGTGATGAAGGTGTTGAAGGTCAAAGACGATCAGATCCCCGGGGCCGACGACTGGCCTGACCCGATCATGCTCGACTCCTGGTCGGCAGACCAGCGAGGCGGCACCGGTCGCGCGTGGGACTGGGAGCTGGCCCGTCCGCTGCTGGCAACACGGCGTGTGTTCATCGCAGGTGGTCTTGAACCGGGTAACGTGGGCAAGGTCGTGAGCAGCTTTCTGCCTTATGGCGTAGATGTTTCGAGCGGAGTCGAGGCGTCGATCCGCGTCAAGGATCCCGACAAGCTACGTGCGTTCATACATGCCGTGCGCCTGGCCGAGGTCCTGCTCTGATGGCGCGCGCCGCCCTCACGCATCCAGTTGCCGGGCGCTTCGGCGCATACGGCGGGCAGTACGTGCCCGAGACGCTGATGGGCGCGCTCAAAGAGCTCGAGGACATGTGGCACGAGGCCAAGGCCGACACGCTGTTCCAGCTCGAGCTTGCCGGTCACCGGCACGCTTTTGTCGGTCGCCCGACCCCGCTCTACGCCGCCAGTCGACTGAGCGAGCACTTCGGCGGCGCGCACATCCATCTGAAGCGCGAAGACCTGTGCCATACCGGCGCGCACAAGCTCAACAATGCGGTCGGCCAGGCGCTGCTCGCACTGCGCATGGGCAAAAAGCGCGTGATCGCGGAAACGGGCGCCGGCCAGCATGGAGTGGCCGCTGCGACGGTGTGTGCGAGGTTCGGCCTGGAATGCACCGTCTACATGGGCACCGAGGACATGCACCGGCAGTCGATGAACGTGCGACGGATGAAGCTGCTCGGGGCGGAGGTCGTCGAGGTGACGAGCGGAACGAAGACCTTGAAGGACGCCACGTCCGAGGCAATTCGCGACTGGGTGACGAACGTTGTGACCACCCACTACATCATCGGCTCGGTCGTCGGACCTCACCCGTATCCCGAGATGGTTCGTGACCTGCAGCGGGTGATCGGCGACGAAGCCCGCGAGCAGTACCTCTCAGTCGACGGCAAGCTGCCCGACGCCGTGGTGGCGTGCGTCGGCGGCGGGTCGAATGCCATCGGCATGTTCACCGCCTTCATCGACGATCGAGACGTGAGGCTCGTCGGCGTGGAGGCCGCGGGCAAGGGTGTGAAGACCGGTCAGCACGCGGCCTCGCTGGTGGGCGGGCGGCCGGGCGTGCTGCACGGCAGCTTCTCGTACCTGCTTCAAGACGGCGATGGGCAGGTCATGCCGACTCACTCCATCTCCGCCGGGCTCGACTACCCTGGCGTCGGGCCGGAGCACGCATACCTCCACGACGCGAAACGGGTCGAGTACGTGGCCGTGACCGACGCGGATGCGCTCGCCGCTTTCAAGCTGTGCACGCGGCTCGAAGGCATCATGCCGGCGCTCGAGCCGGCGCACGCCCTCCATCAGGCGGGGATGCTGGCGCGCGAGATGGGGCCGGGTGGGCGGATCCTGGTCTGCCTGTCGGGCCGTGGGGACAAGGACATGGACTCGGTCGAAATCCCCGCGAAGTCCGAGGCTTCGCCGTGACTTCGCGGAGGCCCCTGTAATGGTGGCTGAAGCAACCAGGCTGGAGAGAGCGCTCAAGGTGAGCGGCGACCTGACGCTTGTCGCCTACATCATGGCCGGGCATCCCAACAAGAAAAAGTCGATCGAGGTGGGGAAGAAGCTCGCCGCTTCCGGAATCGCAGCAATCGAGATCGGCATCCCGTTCTCGGACCCGCTCGCCGACGGCCCCGTGATCCAGCGAGCAGGGCAGGTCGCGCTCGAACACGGCATGAATGTCTCTGGGGCGCTCGAGGTCGCGGCCGCGATCGCCGGCGAGGGCGTC
>DASQAU010000183.1:0-2120 GCA_035635595.1 Candidatus Eiseniibacteriota bacterium | reverse complement strand
CCGATCGAGTCAAACCAGTGGGTGCCCGCCCAGACCTGGATCCCGAGCCAGATCACCGCGACAGTGGTGAAGGCCGGCCCGGCGGTCTCCTACGGGGTGGTTTTGATCCTGATCATGATCTTCGCGCCCAACGGGATCGTGGGGCTGATCACGACCGGGTACACCCGCCTCCGGCGCCGGCTGCGAGGCGCCGGCGATCGAGAGGCTGGACAAATGCCCCCCGATGCCCAAACTATCTCGTGAGCCGTGACCAAAGGCTGTTTAAATACGTCTCCATAAAAGCGGGAGGAATTTCAATGACACAAATCGGGCGTCGGTTCGCTGCAATCGCAGCCCTTCTCTTCACCCTGGCCGCGTGCGGCGGCTCGGCCGCCCCGGCCGCCCAGACCGACGTCGGCATCACCAGCAACTCCATCCTGCTGGGCAACACCATCGCCCTCTCCGGGCCGGCAGCCGCATATGGAACCATCGCGAACGCCTCCAACGCCTACTTCACCTATGTCAACAACACCCAGGGCGGCGTCAACGGCCGGAAGATCACCTACAAGATTCTTGACGACGTCTACAACCCGGCCAACACCGTGCCGCTGACCAAGCAGCTCGTGGAGAACGACCAGGTCTTCGCGATGTTCGGCGGCCTCGGCACGCAGGCTCAAACCTCTGTGCGGCCTTATCTGAACGGCAAGAAGGTGCCGCAGCTGTTCGTCGCCACCGGAGCCACCACCTTCATGTCCGACTTCGCGTCGAACCCGTACACGATTGGCTGGCAGCCGCCGTACCAGGGCGAGTCTCGGATCTACGCCAAAGACGTGCTCGCCAAGCACGCCAACGCGAAGCTTGGCGTCCTGTACCAGAACGACGACTACGGCCAGGACTACCTGAAGGGACTGACCGACGGGCTCGGAGCGAACGCGTCGATGATCGTCGACAAGCAGAGCTACGACGTCACCGCGGCCAGCATCGCATCGCAGCTTTCCACTCTCAAGGGCAAGGGCGCTGACACCCTGTTCCTCTTCACGACCCCCTCCTTCACGATCAAGGCGCTCGTCACCGTCACCGCCCTCCACTGGGAGCCGACCATCTACCTGAACTCCGTCTCGAACCCGCAGGTGTACATGGGTATCGCGAAGAAGAACGGCGCAGCCCTCAAGAACGTGACCAGCGTCGGCTATCTCAAAGACCCGACCGACCCTCAGTGGGCTAACGACGCGGGGATGAAGCTGTACAAGGAAGTCATCGCCAACTGCTCGACCTGCAAGGTCGAAGACGGGTTCAACATCTACGGCGTTTCGGTTGCCTACACGATGGTCGACGTCCTCAAGAAGGCGGGAACCAACATGACCCGCAAGAACGTGATGGACATCGCTGCCAACCAGCTCAATGAGACCAATCATCCGTTCCTCCTTCCGGGGGTGGTCGTCAAAACAACCTCGAGCGACCACTTCCCGATCACCCAAGAGCAGGTGATCACCTGGAACGGCACGGGATGGACCTTGGTGGGCAGCCTCATCGACGAGCGCGGAACGATCAAGTAGCAAACCCTCAGCGGGGCCGGTGATTCCGGCCCCGCTACCATTCCCTGCGGTGCTCAGTCGACTCAAGCCCTACTGGCTCCAGATCTACCTGCTGACGTACACGCCGCTCCTTCTTCTCGCCGACAGCAAGGTCACGGCGCTGTGGCAGCAGTGGCTGCTCGGCCTGCTCACGTTCGCGGCGCTGTACCTGGCCGCGCTCAAGGCGCCCAAGGCGCAGCGCCTGCAGATCTGTACCTGCGTCATCGTCGCAACAGGCTTCGAGGTCTTCGGCTCGCTGATCTGGGGCCTGTACATCTACCGGCTGCACAATGTGCCGCTGTTCGTGCCGCCCGGGCACGGAGCCGTGTACCTGTTCGGCCTGCTTGCGGCGGGCACCCCGGTCGTGCTCAGGTACGGAAAACGTGTCGCTCACGTGGTCCTTGCCGGAGCGACGTTGTGGGCCGTGGCCGGGCTCACGATCCTGCCGGTGCTCACCGGACGCGTCGACATCCAGGGCGCGATGTGCCTGCCGATCTTCGCCTACTTCGTCCTGCGCTCTCCACGCTGGGCGCTGTTCTCGGCCATCTTCATCGCCACGGGCGAGCT
>DASQAU010000182.1:0-4095 GCA_035635595.1 Candidatus Eiseniibacteriota bacterium | reverse complement strand
TCCTGACCGGTGAGACAGGCAGCGGTAAATCGCTCATCGTCGACGCACTCAGCCTGACCCTTGGCGCCCGAGGCGGCGCCGACCAGGTTCGCCACGGCGCCGAGCGGGCGACCGTGGAAGGCGTTTTCGAATCGGGCGGGGGGGCCCTGGTCTTGCAGCGCGAGCTGGGCAAACGCAGCGCGGCCCGAATCGACGGCCGGCAGGCCAGTCCGGGGCAGCTCCGCGAGCTTGGCCGCAACCTGGTCGCGCTCCACGGGCAGCATGAGCACCATGCCCTGCTCGACAGCGACACGCAGACCGACCTCCTCGACGGATACGCGGGGGCACTGGAGCTGCGCGCTGCCGTGGCGGCCTCCCATGCCGCCTGGGTGGGCGCCGTCAACAAGGTCCGCGACCTCGAGCAGCTCCGGACTCGCGGCCAGCGCGAACAGGAGTTCATGCGGTGGCAGCTCGAGGAGCTGAGGGCCGCCTCGATTACACGCACAGGCGAAGACGAGCAGCTCTCCGCCGACCGCCTGGCGGCAAGACACGCCGCGCGCCTTGCCGAGCTGGGACAGGAGGCGATGGACGCGCTTCGCGAGGACGGTCTTGCACGTGCGGCGGCGGCGGTGCGATCAGCGGCCGAGCTCGATCCGAGGCTGGGTGACCGGGCCGCGAGGTTGGAGGCGCTACAAGAGGAATCGTCTGACGTGGCGGCTGACCTTCGCCGTTATGGGGAGCTGCTCGACTCCGACCCGGGCCGTCTCGAGGCCATCGAGTCCCGGCTGTCCGTGCTCGAAGGGATCAAGCACAAATACGGCGGATCGCTCGAATCGGCGCTCGAGGAGCTCCGGCGGCTCGAGCTCCAGCTGGGAGCGACCGAAGACCTCGAAGGTGCGGTCGCGACCGCGCAGGCAGAGCGCGACAAATCCCGGGTCGAGCTCGAGGCAGCCGCTTCACGCCTGAGCGAAGCCCGGCGTGGCGGTGCTCGGCGGATGCAGAAAGCAACTGGCGGCGAGCTGGCCGGGCTGCGCCTGGAGGGTGCTCGCTTTGAGATAGCCCTGCGGCCGGCCGCCGAGATCGGAGTGAGCGGCGCGGAGGGTGCAGAGATGATGTTCTCGGCGAACCCCGGAGAGCCACTCCTGCCGCTTGCTCGCGTCGCGTCTGGCGGTGAGCTCGCCCGGGTCATGCTCGCCATCAAGACGGTCGGGGCCGACGCGGATCGCCTGCCGACCCTCGTTTTCGACGAGGTCGATGCCGGCATTGGCGGCGAAGCGGCGATCCAGGTTGGGCTCCGGCTCAAAGCCCTCGGGGCGCGCCACCAGGTGCTGGTCGTGACGCACCTCGCACAGATCGCAGCCTTCGCCGATCATCACCTGCTCGTTGAGAAGGCTCCCGGCCCGGACGGGCGCAACGTCGTATCGGTTCGAGAGCTCACGTCCAGCGAGGACCGAGCGCGAGAGCTTGCGCGGATGATGAGCGGAGGCGTGACGCCGAAGGCGATGGCCCGCGCCCATGAGCTCCTACAAGAAGCTGGAGGTCGGTGATGGCCGCACTGAAGATGTTCAGCGGGCCTGAGGATCGGCGGATCAAACGAGCGCTGTGCATCGTCGCGCACCCGGATGACATCGAGTTCTACTGCGCGGGGGCGATCCTCTTGATGGCCCGCCGCGGCGCCCTCGTCGATTTCGTCCTCGCGACGTCGGGAGACAAAGGCGCGCGCGACGCCAGCAAGTCCAGCGCCAAGGTGGCGCGCATTCGCGAGCGCGAGCAGGAGCTGGCTGCAGAAGTGCTCGGCGTCAAGCGCGTCAAATTTCTTCGCCATCCGGACGCGGAGCTGGTGGAGAACCTCGAGCTGCGCGAGGAGTTCGTGCGCGAGATACGCACATCGAAACCTGACGTCCTGCTGACGTTCGACCCCAACGTGCCGTACCGCTTTCATCCCGATCATCGAGTCGTCGGTCGCGTCGCGCTCGACGCGGCGTGGCCAAGCGCGCGCGACCCGCTCACGTTTCCCAAGTCCGGTCCTCCTCACGAAACGGCTGAGGCCTGGTGCTTCGCCGGCATCCAGCCCACGCTCGAGATCGATGTGGGAGAGGTGCTGAGCGAGAAGATCGAGGCTCGGCTTGCGCACGCGAGTCAGACTCGGAGCCCGGCATCTCTGATGCGGCGGTGGCGTGCGACCGCCCGCGTCGAGAAGTTCCACCAGGTGAACCTGCGATAGAAGTCGGGGACTGCTCATCTTCCCGCTGTAGGGATTTTTGAAATAGTTTCGCCTCGCCTCGCACAGGGGGAACGTGCACGCCGTGTACGGCCGGAATGAATCCGGCCCACTGGCCCCATTTGCTTGGCCCGCCGTGACCCCTATCCTTACGATTCGTGGAACCGCCGGTTGCTGGCCCGCGCCTAGACGTGAGGACACCGGTGTTCGAAGGTCCCCTCGAGCTCCTTCTCGCGCTGGTCGAGCGCGAAGAGGTCGACATCTTCCAGGTGTCGCTGGCGAAGGTGACGGACGCATACCTGGTCGAGATCGCCTCCCGCGAGATCGCCGACCCCACCGAGATGGCGGAGTTCCTCTGGATGGCGGCACGGCTGCTGCTGCTCAAGTCAATCCGCCTGCTGCCAGGCGAGCCGCCCACCGACGAGGAGACCGACCTCCTCGGGTGGGAGGAGGAGGTCCGGCAGAGGCTCGAGGAATACCGCGCCTACAAGGAGATGGCGGGCGAGCTGATGGAGCGAACGCGGAACGATTCGTTCGCCTTCTCACCGCCGGCGCGACCAGTCGAGGCCGCCGGCCAGGAAGAGCCTCTGGAGGTCGACCTCCTCGTCGTGGCGTTCAACAGCGTCCTGGCCCGCATCCCTCCGCGCCCACTCGTGGTCACGGGCCGCACCTGGACACTGCAGGAGAAGCTCGACCTCGTGACCGACCGGCTGCGCAAGGGACCGATCGAGCTCGTCGAGCTGATCCTGGAGTCGGAAGACCGGCTCGAAGCGGTGGTGACTTTCGTTGCGGTCCTCGAGCTGCTCCGACGCTCGTTGGTGCGAGTGCGCCAGAAGGAGCGCTATGGTCCGATTCACGTCGAGGCGAGGGAACCCGCCGGTGAGTGAGGTCTCGGCCGCGCTGGAAGCGATCCTCTTCAGCTCCAACCGGCCTCTCAAACTGCGCGAGCTGCAGCACGCCACCGACACCGATCGCATCGGCGTGGAGACCGCGCTCGATGAGCTGCGCCAGTCGCTGGACGGGCGGGGCGTGATGGTGATGCGCCACCACGACGAGGTTCACCTCGCCACCCGGCCTCAGTACGCGGCCGCGATTCGCCGCGCGCTCAGGCCAGAGGTCTCGGGGAAGCTTTCGGCGGCCGCCTACGAAACGCTTGCCATCGTGGCCTACCAGCAGCCGGTGGCGCGTGCGCGAATCGAGGACGTGCGTGGGGTCAACTGCGAGAGCGTGCTCACGAACCTCGAGCTGCGCGACCTGATCACCGAGGTCGGTCGCGGGACGGGACCGGGCCAGCCGAAGCTGTACGGAACCACGATGCGATTTCTCCAGGTCATGGGTCTCGAATCGCTTGATCGCCTGCCTACGCCGCGGATCGATCGCGACACTGATGCGAGTACACCATCGAGCGGACGAGCGGTAACCAAGAACGCCTGAACCGCTTCCTCGCCCGAGCCGGCGTCGCCAGCCGTCGCGCGGCCGACGAGCTGATCACCTCGGGAGCGGTGCACGTGAACGGCGAGCGTCCTCCGCCGACCGGACTGTTGATCGACCCGGAGGTCGACCGCGTCACCGTCAACGGCCGGCTGGTCAAGCCTGTCACGCGACATCGCTACATCGTCTTGAACAAGCCTCTCGGCGTGATCACCACCGCGAGCGACGAGTCGTCGAGGTCCACCGTGCTGGACGTCGTGGGTGACGAGGGCAAGGCGGGCCATCGCCTGTTTCCGGTCGGCCGCCTGGACGCCGACACCACAGGCCTGCTCCTCCTGACGGATGACGGCGACCTCGCCTTTCGTCTCACCCATCCTCGGTACAAGGTGGCGAAGGAGTACGTCGCGCTGGTCACTGGCAGCCCAAGCAGCTCTGACGTCGAGACCTTGCGCAAAGGCGTCAAG
>DASQAU010000181.1:0-4056 GCA_035635595.1 Candidatus Eiseniibacteriota bacterium | reverse complement strand
TATCTGAAGTGGCTCGAAGACCAAGTGGCCCAAGAAGCGCACTGACTGTTAAGTAAAAACTTAGACTCAGGGGCTGGGTGGCGACACTAGTCGACGAACGGGACGATTCCAGCGGCACTAAAAAGCGCCGCCGGCGCCGCGCGCGGCGCGAAGCCGAAGCCGCCCTTGCCTCCCCACTGGCGGGGAGTGCGGAGGTGGAGGTTGCAGCCCCCGCCAACGGAAACGCCGACGCCGCCGATGCTGCGCCCTCAGCGGGCGAGATCGGCGTCGTGACGGTCGCAGCCGTGACCGTGCTCCCCGAGCCTGAGTCCAGCCCCGGCCAGGCGGTGCTCGTGCCGGCGCCGGTGCTCGAGCCGGACGATTTCAAAGATCTCCTCGGCCAGGCGGTCGGACTGCGGCTGGATTCGGTTTCGCGCGAGTTCGGCGGCAACGACGAGATGCATGTAACCGCGCTGCGGGATGTCTCGCTCGAGATCGGACCGTGCGAGTTCGTGTCTGTCGTCGGCCCGTCGGGCTGCGGCAAGACCACGCTGCTGTCGCTGATGGGAGGCCTGGACCGGCCGACCAGCGGGCACGTCTATGGAGCCGGTCTTCCGCTGGGCGAGCTTTCCGAGCGCGACCTCGCCGACTACCGGCTGCAACGCGTGAGCACGATCTTCCAGGCCTTCAACCTGATTCCCTCCATGACCGTCGAGGACAACGTCGCGCTGCCGCTGACCCTCGCTGGCGTGGAGCTCGAAGAGCGTCGAAGGCGTGCGCGCCACCTGCTCGCCCTGGTTGGGCTGGAGCATCGTGCCCGCACCCGCGCACGCCTGCTGTCCGGCGGCGAGCAGCAGAAGGTGGCGGTGGCACGGGCGCTTGCCAACCGCCCCGGCCTGATACTCGCCGACGAGCCGACCGGAAGCCTCGACTCGACCGCGGGCGAAGGGGTGTTGAACCTTCTCGCAGACCTCAACCGTCGCGGGGCCACCGTGGTGCTTGTCACGCATGACCCCGAGGTCGCGCGACGGGCGCGACGGGTCATCCGGATGATCGACGGCCGTGCGATCGAGCTCGAAGGGGGCAACCCCACGGTGCGCAAGCAAGAGCCCATCGATCCCGCCCCTCGACTCCATTGGCGGGACACGTTGAAGGTCGGGGTGGGCAGCGCGGGGAGGCGGCCTCTCCGCACCGCGCTGACGACCAGCGGCGTCGCCATCGGCATCGCGGCGATGAGCTTGATCGTTGCGCTCGCAGGCGGCTTGCAAGGCGCGTTGAGCGCGCCGGCGCTCGCCACGAGCCAGGTGCACCAGGTCGCCGTCTATCCGGCTGCGGACGCCAGGGGCGGCGCGTTTGACAACGGCACCCTGTCCACGCTTGCCGGTCAGCCTCACGTGCGTGCGGCATGGGGCCAGGTGGCGTTGAGCGGGACCTTCAGCCCGGGGACGCCGGTCGCCGCTGGCGTGACGCCGCCCCCACCAGCGTCCGGCGCACTCGTCTCATTGGCGCCGCTCGGTTCGTCGAGCGGTACTCTCGTCCTCAGCGCGGGCCGGCTTCCGCGGTCGGACGCGGCCAAGGAGGTGGTGCTCAGCGACAGCGAAGCCGCCGCCCTAGGGTTCCTGTCGGCGCGTGGGGCGATCGGCACCCAGGTCACATACAGCGCGGCATACGGAGCGCTGCAGGTGCCGGGCTCGTCGCGAAACCCGGTCGCCAAACCGCTTGATCTGAAGCTGGTCGTCGTCGGGATCGTGTCGGGCAATGCGATGCCGGCTGGAGCTCCCGGTGGCATGGCGCCGTATGCGACGGTCCGGGACTACTGGGCTGAGCTCGCGCGGACCAACGCCTGGAAGGGCGGCGAGTATTCGACGATCACGTTGCTGGCGGATTCCGGGCTCGCCGTACAGGGCCTGCGCGCGCGCGTCGAGGCCCTGGGATTCCAGGCGCAGACGTTCGGAGACCAGTTCCGCAGCTTCGAGGACCTGCTGGGAAAGATGCGAGTGGCCCTATTGGGGCTGGCGCTGGTGGCGTTGCTGCTGGCCTGCCTAGGCATCGCCAACACGATGTACACCGCGGTACTCGAGCGGACGAAGGAGATCGGCGTCCTGAAAGCTCTGGGAGCGCGCGCGAGGGACGTGCTGCTCGTCTTCGTCGCGGAGGCCGCGGTCATCGGGCTGGCGGGAGGTCTCGTCGGAATCCTTGTCGCCGTCGGTTTGGGCCGCCTTGGCAACAGCGCCGTCGACCGGCTCACGCAATCGGTGACGAGTGGCAGCTTTGACGTGTTTCGGACAGACTTTGCCGTCGTCGCGATCGGTCTCGTGCTAGCTGTGGTGCTGAGCACGGTGAGCGGCCTGCTCCCGGCCCTGCGAGCGGCTCGCCAGGATCCCGTCAGAGCTCTGCGTTACGAGTAGGCCTCAAACCCGCGGGAGCCGGCACTCGCTGGCTTCGTGAAGAAATGAAAGCCGCGGGAGCCGGCACTCGCTTCTCTCCAGCCCTCTTCAGGCCCCCGGACCCTGCCCCACCGCCATCTTCCCAGTACCTTTGTGGCCTTGAGGGCTTCCGCTTATCCACTGATCGATGTTGACGAGGCAGCGAGCCTCGTCCTTGAGCACACGCCGGTCCTGGGGATCGAAAAAGTTGCACTCGCTCACTGCGTCGGACGCGTTCTGGCCGAGGACCTCGTCGCGCCCGCATCGCTGCCGGCGTTCCCGTCCAGCGCGGTTGACGGCTACGCCGTCCGAGCCGCTGACGCCGGCAAGCAGCTCCGAGTGGTTGGTGAGTCGGCCGCGGGCAGGCCCTTCGACGCAAAGCTCACGGCTGGCAGAACGGTCCGAATCCTGACCGGCGGAGTGGTGCCCGAAGGAGCCGACTGCGTCGTCATGGTCGAAGACGTAGATTCGCAGGGCGACACCGTCACGGTCCCCGCCAGCCTCAAACCCGGACAGAACTTTCACGCGCCGGGCGCCGACCTCCGTGCCGGCGAGCATTTGCTGGCGGTCGGACAGCAGCTTGGCGCGGCGGAGATCGGGCTTGCGGCGGCGCTGGGCTTCCCGAGGTTGCCGGTGTATCGACGGCCGCGTGTGGCGTTGATGTCGACCGGCGATGAGCTGATCGAGGTGGGGGGTAAGCCGGGGCGAGGACAGATCTTCGACTCGAACCGCTGGGCGCTGCTGGGTGCCCTCAGCGAAGCGGGCGCCGAGGTGCGAAGTCTTGGTATAGGTCCCGATCACGCGGAGGCGCTCAAACAGCGGGTGGTCGCCGCGCTGGCCGAAGCAGACGCTCTCGTGACGTCCGGGGGGGTCTCGGTCGGTACACACGACCTCATCAAGCCACTGCTCGAATCGCTCGGCACCGTGCACGTAGGGCGGGTCAAGCTCAAGCCAGGCAAGCCGTTCACTTTCGCGACGCTGCCCGAAGGCAAGCTTGCCTTTGGCCTGCCTGGGTTCCCCGTCTCTTCCCTGGTGACGTTCGAGGTGTTCGTGCGTCCGGCGCTGCGCAAGATGCAGGGATTCGCTCAGCTGCAGCGCCCGACGCTGCCCGTCCGCCTTGGCTACGACGCACGCGCGACGGCGGATCGCACCGAGTACCAGCGGGTGAGGTTGAGGCGCGACGGGGAAGAGCTGGTCGCCGAAACGACAGGATCTCAGTCGTCATCGCGCCTGATGTCGCTGGCGGGAGCGCACGCTCTCGTACGCATCCCGCCGGGCGATCAGGGCATCAAGTCCGGGACCAAAGTGGAGGCGATGATCCTCGCCCTACCGTGAGCGCGCCCGGCCCGCCCGGTCTTGTTCCCGCGCTCGGGCCACCTTCCCCACGAACGCGTGTTCGCCCTAGAATTAGAGGCCCGATGCCCTCCCGCTTTCGTGTCGACGCACCCTTCAAGCCGGCCGGCGACCAGCCAGAGGCCATCAGGCAGCTGGTCGAAGGCGTGCGCTCGGGGCTGACCCAGCAGGTCCTGGCGGGGGTCACCGGCAGCGGAAAGACCAACGTGATGGCGTGGGCCGTGGAGGAGCTGCAGCGGCCGGTGCTCGTCCTCAGCCCCAACAAGACGCTGGCGGCTCAGCTTTGCGCCGAGTTCCG
>DASQAU010000180.1:0-6273 GCA_035635595.1 Candidatus Eiseniibacteriota bacterium | reverse complement strand
TCCATCGGGTTCTCGGTCAGGCGCAGCAGCGCCAGCACGTCCTTGATCTCCTGGCGGTCGAAGAAGCCCGAGCCACCACTCGTGATGTACGGAATTCCCTGACGCCGGAGCTCGTCCTCGAACTCGCGGGGGAGCATGCGGATCGAATGGGCGAGAATCGCGATATCTGCGAATGCGCGACCGCCGACGTGCAGGCGGCGGATCGTCTGCGCCATCGACCTGGCCTCGGTTCGCGAATCCGGCGCCATGATCACGGTCACCGGCTCGGGGCTCGCACCCCGCGTTGCGACCAGGTCGGGCTCGGTGACGAAATCCGGGTCGCGCCGGATGAAGTCGGTGGCGCAGTCGAGGATGCCCTGGTACGACCGCCGGTTGTGGGTGAGCGGGAGCCGCTTGCCCGGGAACCGCGTGCGGATGTTTTCGATCTCGGCATCGCGCCAGCCGTAGATGGACTGCTTGGCGTCGCCGACAACCGAGACGTTGCCGAAGTTGTCCGCCGCGAGGAGTCGGATGAGCTCTAGCTGGATGCGGTTGGTGTCCTGGAACTCGTCGACCAGCAGGTACTGGAATCGCTCACGGCAGCGGTCGTGAAACTCATTCACGCGCTCGAGCGAGTCGATCACCTCGAGGATGAGGTCGTCAAAGTCGCGCAACCCGGCGGCGCGCAGCGACTCCTCATACGTCTTGTAGATGGTGAACAAGACCTCGATCGCCTCGCGCTCCGCGAGATCCGGGTCGGGACCGCCATTCCCCTCGAATCTCTCCCTGGGCGGACGGGGAGAGGGAGTCTGGAGCTCGAACGCGCGCTCATGAAAACGGTCCGGAGTGATGCCGCGGCCCTTGAGCTTGAGGAGAAACCGTAGGCCCGAGCGCAAAAGATCGTCGAGGTCCTCAACGGTCAACGAGGCGAACGAGTCGGGGTCGAACGGCGCTGCGGCACCGCTGCGAAGCCGCGCGATGAGCTGCTGCTCGAAAAGGCGCTGGCCTGTCTCGTCGAGGACGCGCTGCTCGCGCGGCGCGCCGACCAGGTAGGCGAACTCGTCCAGCAAGCGCGCACAAGTGCCGTGGAACGTGCCGATCCACGCGCCGTCCAGGACTTCGGGACCGAGCTCAGGGCGCCGCGCGTGCATCTCCTTGGAGATCCGCTGCCGGAGCTCCTCCGCGGCCCGCTCGTTGAACGTGACCGTGAGGATTCGATCCGGGGCGGTGCCCTGTTCGACCAGCCAGCAGAACCGTTCTGTCGTGGTGTACGTCTTGCCGGTGCCCGGTCCCGCGGCGATGAGAAACGCGCCGGCAGGCCCGGCATGCGCGGCGGCCGCCTGCTCGGGGCTGAGCGAGACAGTGGTCGGGAGTCGCGTGGCGCTCATTCGGGTGGAGCCCCACCGAAAGGGCAAACCGCAGCGTGTGGGCAGCCGCCGAAGCGGGTCACGCAGGTGCCCGCGAGCTCACGCGGGGCAGGCTCGAAGTGACCTGCCTTGATGCGCTCGATCGCCTGCACGACGATCGCGCGGCTGCGCTCCAGGTCCTCTTCGGTGAGCAGCTTCTCGCGGTATTCCTTGAGGCCCGCAGCTCGACCGACGCTGAAGATGTCCTGCCGCATGCCGCCCCACACCCAATCCTTCGGGTAATAAAGAGAGAGGAATCTCGGCGTGAAGCCGAGCGGCTTTCCCTCCTCGTCGAAGCCCTCCCTGCAAGCGATGTAATACAGGGCGAGCTGGACGTCATACAGCTCAGGCCCGAAATACGCCTCGTAGGCGTACTTCATCGGCTTGCCCGAGCCGGTCTTGTAATCGACGACCTCCACCTCGCCGTCGCCGACGTCGTTGACGCGGTCGATCTTGCCAACGATCTCCGAGCCGTCGAGCTGCAGGCTGAACCGGCGCTCGATCGCAACCGTGCGCAGCCGGCGTATGAGCTGCATGCCGGTCACGAACTTGATGTAGTTGGCCAGCACCGCGCGCACCTGGCGCTCCTCACGCTTGCGGTCGAGAACCCCATCCATGTGCGAGAGGTAGGGTTCGAGGTGACCCTGCAGCGCGGTCTCGAGCCATTCCTTCTGATGGTCGCCGTCGAGCGGCCGCCACTCGCCTTCGTGGGCGTGGAAGTCCTCGAGCACCTTGTGCAGGAATCCCCCACGTTCCATCGCGACCGAACGCGGCTCGTCGATGAGACCTGGATGGTGGTTGTACCAGTAGAGCCGCGGGCACTTCAGGTAGTCGTTTAGCGTCGTCGGGCTGAAGTGATCGATCTCCACCGATGTGGGATTGCGGCCCTCGCCGTAGGACTCGAAAGGCTCGCCCGCGTCGGGGTCGGTGAGGAAGGCGACGTCGAGACCGAGCGCGGCGGCCCGGCCGGGGACGCCATTCTGCAGCGCCGGTCGGTGCGAGGCGAGAATGACCTCCGCCTCGCGGGCCAGCAGGACATCGCCAGGGTCGAGCCGCGATGAGCCGCGCGTGTGCACTCGGTTGGTCGCCTCGGGCTCGGCCATGTCGAGAAATGCGGACGGGCCGGCCTGGCGTAGGTACGAGTCCGCGTAAGTCACGTAGAGGCGCTGCCGGGCACGGGTCATCGCGACAAAGGCGAGCCGCGCCTCCTCGGCAAGATGGCCGTCCGGGTCGGATGGCCACGACGGCATGAAGTCGACCTTGAATCCTTCGAGCCACGTGCGGTCGTCGGGGTCGAGGAGCGGATGCGGCCGCACAGGCAGCGGGAACAATCCGTGCGCAAAACCGGAGCAGAAGACCACCTCGAACTCGAGGCCTTTCGCCTGGTGGACGGTCATCACCTGGACGGCGTCGCGCGTAAGCGGCGCCGCCTCACTGTCGTCGGCGGCGCCGGCCAGCAGTGCCTCGAGGGAACCGGAGATGTCGGCGAGCTTGGGACGAGAGCCGTGCAATCGTTCGTGAACCGCCTCGATGGCCTCTAGCCCGTCGATCGCGGCGCGGAGGTCGGCGATCGCCTCGACTCGCTGCTCTTCCGGAAGCTCGAGGTCGAGTATGCGGCGGATGCCTCCATCCTGGATGAGCACCGAATACGCAAGGCTCGCCAGGGAAAGATTTGACGCGCTGCGGACCAGGTTGTGACGGGTGACCATCGCGGCGTGAAGGTCGCCCAGCTCCTGCTCGGACAGGAATGCCATGAAATCCGGTTCCATCCGCTCGATGGTCGGGGCTTCGCCGCCCCACGGCAGCGGGTAGCGCTGCGGGTCCCGCGTGGCCAGCGCGTACATCAAGCGGTCCATGACTCGTTTCAGCGGCCGGCTGCGTTCGCGAGCGTGGGCTCGAAGGCGGCCGAGCGTGCGAGCTCCGACCCCGCCGAGGCTTGACGCGAGCGCGCCCTCGAACGCATCCGGATCGTCAGGGCGCCGCAGCGATTCGAGGTAGCCGACCAGGAAGCGGACCACCTCGTTGCGCGAGGTGGCGCCCGACCCCCGAACCTCGTAGGGCAGGCCCAGGGCCCGCAGGGCCTCTTCGAAGGGTCCTCCAAACGAGGTCGTGCTGCGCAGCAGGATCGCAAAGTCGCGGTGTCGGAAACTTGGCGATTCGGCGTGCACGCGCTTGATCTCACGCGCGACGAAGAACGCCTCGTCGACGGGATCGCGCTCGCGCGCAACGACGATGGCGGGTGGCGCGGGCACGGCTGTCGTCCGCAGTCGCCGCGGCTCGCGGCCCGGGTGGGTCGCGGCGAGCAGCCGCTCGCCGGCATCGAGCGCCTCGCGTGAAGAGCGGCGGCATTCGTCCAGGTGCAGCGTCGCCGTGCCGTAGACGGCGGCGAAATCGCGGGTGAGCAAGCGGGGGACGGTGCCCCGGAATCCATAGATCGACTGGTCTGGATCGCCGACTACGACCAGGCGCGGATGCGTCGCAGGTGGCGCGACGAGCTGCAGCAGCTCGAACTGCGCGGGGTCGACGTCCTGAAACTCATCGACGAGGATCAGGCGAAACCGCTGCCTCAGGTTCTCGCGGAGCGGAGCGTTCGACTGCAGGAGCTCTATCGCGCCCGAGATCAGGTCGCGAAAGTCGAACATGCGCGCGCCCCGCAGGCGGAGCTGGTAGGCCTGGTAGACCGAGGCCAGCACGCGCAGGCGCTCGCCCGCACTCGCCTCGGCTCCGAGCAGGAGCGCCGACGTGTGGACGAGGTTCTGCTTCATCAACTGGACAAAGGCCAGCAGGTCGCTCGCGAAGGCGTCCGACCTGCGGACGCCTTCCAGAGGGCCGAGCAGCGCGGGGTCGAGCTCTGCGAGCACCTGACGCATGACCAACCCTTCCTGGAACTTGTTGATCTGAAGACGATCGCGAGCGGGAGCGTGCTCGCGCAGCAGCCGCTCACAGAAGCTGTGAAAGGTCGAAATCCACGCCTCGCCGTACTCATCCCGCAACCGCTCGTCAATGCGGCGGGAGATCTCGCCGGCGGCGCTTTTCGAGAACGTGAGCACGAGGATCTCGCCGCGACCCGCCAGGCGCTCGCGCACCGCCTGCTCGTACAGGTCGACCAGCGCGTGCGTCTTTCCGGTACCCGGTCCGGCGAGCACCCGCAGTGGTCCGTTGATTTCGTGGATGTCGAGTGGCAAAAGGTTCCCCTGGAATGGCGCGGGCGTCCTGATTATGCGGGTGCCCGTGTCCTCAGGTCACCCGTGCTTGTTAAGGGTCTCCAGGCGAGCAAGCCGAGTCCCACCAGAAGCGCGAGCTCGAACCAGGGCCAGCGATCCAGGGACGGGCTGTGGATTGTGAACCAGAGGTATGGGCTCGACAGGATCCATCCGACCGCCAGTGCCGCCCGCCACGTCAGCGCCGGCCGCTCCTCCCACACGATCCAGGCCGCGGCCGCCAGAACGCACAGGTCCGATGCGTGCAGGTAGGGGGAGATGAGGAGCGAGCCCACGAGGGCGACGGGAAGCACCAGCGTGGGCGATCGGCGGAGCCTGAACGCGACACCCAGCACGGCACCCACGATGAGGATGCGCATGGCGAGCGCCACCACACCAGACAGACCCCACGCGCCATGGAGCGTGAGTGCATCGGCTCCGGTCGGCAGCGGAGCGCGCAGCTCGTTGACGTAGGCGGAGATTCCCTGGACGCCCATCAACACGACAGCGATCAATGCGAGCACCCCGCCCATCGCAGCCCACGAAGCGACGGCGCGATAGCGGCCGGCGACCAGCAGGGCGAGCGGCGCCAGGACCGCGGTGTTCGGCTTGAGGAAGATCACCGAGAGCGCGATGCCCGCGGCGACATCTCGGTCGTCGCGAAGGAAGCGCCAACCCACCACGACCCCAGCGGCGACCAGCGGAACGACCTGGCCCAGGCTCACCGCGTGCATCACCCACCAAGGGGCGAGCGCCGCCAGGACTGCGATCCAGCGGATGGGCCCGGTGCTCGTACCAGACCACCCGAGGGCGGCGGCGAACGACGCCGATGTGACGACCGTCCAGACTCCGAATGCGACCCAATAAGGGAGGAGCGTCAGGGGCGCAACCAGCCAGGCAACGGTCGGCGGGCTCAGGAACGGCTGCGACCACTCGATCGGCACCAGCCTTTGTTGGACAGCGGCGACAAGGGCCTGGTCGTAGATGTGCGGCCACCCCTGCTGGAGGCCTACGGTGGCCGCCGCATAGTAGGTGTGAAAATCGATTCCCAGCCGCGCCCGCGGGCGCGAGATGTCGAGCACGAGCGCTGCGCTGACCACCGCGAGCCCAAGCCATGACCAGGCCTGGCGCGAGTTCCTCACCGGTTGACAATATAGTCAGGATTCGATGACCCGCCCGAGGCAGATCGGATTGTGGGCGGCGCTCGTCGCGATCACCGTAACCGTCGCCCACCTGCCTTCCTTCCTTCATCGCCTGCTCGACGGCGACGAGGCGGTCTACGGCTCGATCGCCGCCCTGATGAACACCGGCGGGCAGCTCTACGGGTCGGGCGGTGTGGACAACAAGCCTCCCGGAATCTTCTGGGTCTACGCCGCGACCTTCCAGGCGGCCGGCACATACCAGATGACCGCCATCCACGCCGTCGCGCTGGCTGTCATCGCGGCGACATGCGTCGTGGTCTACATGATCGGCCGCGACGTCGCCGGAGTCCGCACCGGCCTCCTCGCGGCGCTGTTCTACGGGGTCCTGACGGCGGCCGGCAACCCGCGTCTGCTCGCCGCCAACACCGAGCTCTTCATGATGCTGCCGCTGACGGCCTCCGTCCTTTTGATGCTGCGGCGGCGATGGTTGTGGTCGGGATTGCTCCTGGTCGCGGCCGGCGCGTTCCGGCAGGTGGCCGCGGTCAA
>DASQAU010000179.1:0-9813 GCA_035635595.1 Candidatus Eiseniibacteriota bacterium | reverse complement strand
GCCTACCAGCTGGCGGTGAACGTCGCGGCCCTCGACATCGACGGCAACCAGCTGGACCGCAACCAGACGATCCGTTTCAAGACCGGCTCGCCGCGGCCGCTCAGGCATTGGGTGGCCTTTGCGACCCAGGGCGCCGATGGCGCCGCGGCGGGTTTGTGGATCGTCAACGAGTCCGGCTTTCCACGGCAGCTCTTCGACACCACCTCCGTTCACGCCTTCAGCTGGTCTCCGGCCGGCGACCGGCTCCTCGTCCGGGGCGACGGCGAGACGTGGTCGGAGGTCGTACCCGGCAGCACCAACCTGCTGCTACCCTTCACAGGCCAGTGGGCGGGGGCCCTTGCGTCGGGCATGGGCTACGTGTACATCGACGACTCGGGCACGCTTCACCGGGCGCCCGCGGACGGACCTGAGGAGGTCATCGCCACCGATGTGGCCCAGGCGGCGGTGGCGCCCAATGGCTTGAGGGTTGCGTTCGTTCAAGGCGCCATCGCACCGAACACGGTGTGGGGCTACGACGTCGGCCTGAAGGCTCGCTATCAGCTCGCGCTCGACACCGGTCCGGTCAGCGAACCCAGGTGGGCGCCTTCCGGTAATCGCATCGCCTACATGAGGAGCGAAGGAAATTTGATGAGCCTTCGGGTCAGAAGCCTGACCGGAGGCGCAACCACCATCACGGTCGCCTCGGGAGACCTCGCCTCGCCGGCATGGCTGCCAGACTCGACGCACATCGTCTTCGCCGCAGCCGCCGGCGCCAACCACAAGGCCTTCGTCGTCAACGTCGTCGCCCCGCCGGCCGCGCTGAACCCCGCGCTAGGCCTGCCCGCCGATCCAACGGTGGACCTGGCGGCGCCCGTTCCATCGCCTGACGGCCACCAGTTCGCGTTCGTCAGCGGCGGCCAGGTCTGGCTGATGAACGCCGACGGTACAAGGCCGACCGCGCTGACGCGGTTCGACTCGACGGCCTTCCCCTACTCCTGCCTGGCGCCGGCCTGGACCAAGGCCTGATTGCGCTCGACCAGCCCGTCGAAAAGGACCTCGAGCCTGTCGGCCGTTCGCGTCCACGAGAAGCGCTGAGCCAGGAGCCGGCCCCGGCGGCCCATCTGCTCGGCGAGCTCGCGATCCGCCAGCACCCGTCCGATCCGCTCCGCATACGCCGCTGCGTCGTGCTCGTCGATCAGATAGCCGCTGACCTCGTCACGCACGACCGAGCGCAGCCCGGACACGCCTGAGGCCACCACCGGGCAGCCGCACGATTGCGCTTCGAGCGCGACGAGCCCGAACGACTCGCTGTAGGAAGGCATGACGCACACGTCAGCCGCCGCATAGAAGTAAGGCAGCTCGTGGTGAGCGACAGACCCGATGAAATCGACGCGATCGCGCACACCAACTTCGGTCGCGATCGCCTTCAGGCGATCCTTCTCACTCTCATCGCCCTCCTGGCTGTCCTCGCCGAGAATCAACAGGCGCACATCGTCGTGCCGGCGGTCGCGCAGGAGGGCCAGCGCGCGAATCGCCACCTCCACTCCCTTGAGCCGCTCCAACCGGCCGACGAACAGGAGCAGCCGTCCGCTGCCGTACCCGATCTCCCGCCGCGCCTCCGCGCGGTCCATCGGCTGGAACATCGCGAGGTCGACTCCGGGCGGCACGATGACGACGCGCTCGGGGTCGGCGCCGTAGAGGTCCATCAGGTCATAGGCCTCGTCCGCGGTTGACGCGATGAGCAGGTCCGCCTGCTGTGCGATCTCGCCCTCGACCTGGATGCGCAGCCGGGGTTCGGGCCGGGCCCCGTCCGCGAGGCTTCGGTTCTTGACCAGGCCGAGTGTGTGGGCGGTGTGCGCCCAGCTTGCCGCGAGCGGTGGGCGGAGCAGGCACGCGACCTCACCTGAGAGCCAGTAGTGTGAGTACAGCAGGTCGTAGGCCATGTTCTCGCCGGCGGCGAAGTCCAGGATGCGGTTCGCGAACGAGGGGACCTCGCCATAGAGCGAGTACTTGTCCAGGCCAGCCTTACCAGCCGGCAGATAGATGACGCGCGAATGGCGCGCCAGGACTTCGACGTCGGGGTCCTCGCTGGACTGCTTGCGGGTAAAGATGTCGGTCGCGATGCCGCGATCGCTGAATGTGCTGGCCACCTGCCGAACGTAGACGTTGAGCCCCCCGTTTGCGTTCTGGCCCAACGATGCGGTGGGCGAAGCGTGCATGGATATGACCGCGATCCGCCTCGGGGCGGTCGGGTCGCCGAGGATTGGGGTCGCCTCAGCCACGGTAGGCCGATCTCATGTCAAGCCAGCGCCGTGAGACGCATCGGAAGCCGGAACCTGAGACCGGCGAGAAAGCTGCCATACCGCTTAAAACCTACGCGCTCAGCGGCTATTCCCGTCGAGGGCCGAGAATAGAGGCAGGTATGATTCGGCGCGTTATACGCCTCCCGAAAGGCCTCAAGCTTTCCGCGCTTGTCGCGCTGGCCGTGCCGGCGCTGATCGCCCTGACCGCGATCACCACGCTCGCCGACAGCTCTCCCTCACCCTCCGGCAGCCCGTCCGCTCTGCCGGGTGACCCCGCCAAAGGGGCCACGCTCTTCGGCCAGAACTGCGCCACGTGCCACGGGGCCAGCATGGGGGGTGGCATCGGCCCGGCCCTCAACCCGATCGCAAAGCTTCCGGGGGTGGCCGACTCGCTCGACGCCACTTTCCTGATCGAGATCATCAAAAATGGCCGCAAGCACCAGCCGGGTGATCCCGGAACCGCGGACATGCCGGCGAAGGGCGGCAACCCCAACCTGACCGACCAGGACGTGATGGACCTGGCGGCCTACATCATCGAACAGAACCGGATCCCCGGCGGCGGGCCGCTGCCCCCCGGCGAGCTGGCCAAGCGAACCATGCTCTGGGTCGGCATCGGGATCGTCTCGATGATCTTCGTCACCTACCTGCTCGCGCAGTACAACATGCGGTGGATCGCGCGTCGCGCCGCCGCGCGTCGACGGCAGTAACTGCCGAGCCGGCGGACGCCGATCAGCCGAAGGCGCCGCCCCTTTCGCCTATACCAGCGGGCGGTTCGCCAAGGGTCCTGATCCTCTTCAGCGACACCGGCGGCGGCCACCGAGCCGCAGCCCGCGCCCTCACCGACGCATTGAAGCTGCTCGACCCAACCTGTGTCGTCACGGTCGCCGACCCGTTGATCGGGCAGGGCCCGGCCGTGGTCAAGCGACTTGCGTCCCTCTACTCGCCGATGATCCGCCGGTCGCGCGCCGCTTGGGGCGCGGTTTACCACACGAGCAACACGAGACCGGCCTTCGCGGCGATCCGCGCGGTCTTTGGGCACGGCGTGCGCAAGTCGGTGATCGAGCTGTTGAAGAACCACGACCCGGACGTGGTGCTCTCGGTGCACCCGCTGCTGAACCACATCAGCCACCAGGCGATTCGGAAGAGCGACCGTCCGCGCGCGCTGATGACGGTGATCACTGACCTGGTCGACTTTCACCGTGGGTGGACCTTCAGCCGCGCCGACCTGGTGATCGCTCCGACTGAGCTCGCTCGCAAGGTGGCTCTGCGAAGACGGGTGCCGGCCGACCGCATCAAGCTGCTCGGGCTCCCGGTCGACCTTCGTTTCCGCCCGCCGGCGCCCGGCGAGAAGCGAGCGCTGCGCCGGCGCTTCGGGCTCGACGAGGGCCGCTTCACAGTCCTGGTCATGGGCGGCGGCGCCGGGGTGGGCCACCTTGAAAAACAGGTGCGGGCGCTCGCCACGGATCCATTTCAGTGGCAGGTGGTCGTCGTGTGCGGGCGCAACGAGAAGCTGCGCCGCCGGCTGGCCGAGTACCGCTTCGCCACGCCGACGCTCGTGCTGGGCTTCGTCGACTACATGCCCGAGCTCATGCGTGCATGCGATATGGCGGTGACCAAGGCGGGCCCGGGCGCCATCGCTGAGGCGCTGGCCACGAGCCTGCCCCTCATCATCACCGGGTTTCTGCCGGGTCAGGAATCGCCGAACGTCGACTTCGTGGTCGATTCAGGCTTTGGAGAATTTGCGCCCAAGGACTCCGACCTCCTGGATGAGGTCAGGGTGCTGGCCGAAGGTGGCCCGACATGGCGTGAGATGTCGCGCAAGGCTCAGGAGCTTGCGCACCCGTACGCTTCTTCCGACATCGCCCGCGAGGCACTGCTCCTCGCGGCGCGCTACAGGGCCTCGGCGCAGACGAGCCGGTAGGGGCACAGCCGGCAGCGACGCCGCTCAGGCCGCGCTTCGAATCGTCCCGCCTTCACTCCCTCCGCCACCTCGGCGCCCTGGCGCGTCGCTTCCGAAACGAGTTCGGCCACCTTCTCGACCCTGACGATCTCGCCTGTGGCGAGATAGACGACCTCCAGCTCCAGGGGGTCGAGGCTCAGCGCGGTGCTGGCGCCGAGCGCATAGAGGGCAACCTGGAGATCGCGTCGCCCGCGCGTCAGGCGGCGGCCGCTCTTGTAATCGACGATGAGCCAGCCAGACTCGGTGCGATCTACGCGATCGATTACACCCCGCAGCGTCCAGCCATCAACTGCTGCGCTGAACTGATGCTCGAGATATTCAGGAGCAGCGTCGAACCCTCCCTTTTTCCGGTACTCCTCGAGTTGCGCCGCCCCGATCCTCCTGAACGTCGCCGCGCGGCGAGGATCTGGAAATGTCACCTGGCTCCAGATCGCATCGTGAAGCGACCTGAGCGTCCGGGAGCTGACCTGGCTTCCACTCTTGCGGGCTTCGCCGGCCTGCCTGAGGACTTCGTGCAGGATCACGCCGTGCACCGCCTCGGCGCTCTGCACGACTGGTAGTCGCTGCTCCTGCCGGTACCAGTACTGGCGCGGGCAGTCGAGGTAGGCGGCGATCGCGCTGAAGGACAGGACGGCGTCGCGTCCTTGCCTTGCGCCGACTTGCGCCGCCAGCGCTTCGTCTGAGGGTGCGATCTCGCGCTGCAAAACTGTGCGTGACCCCGCGGCGCGCACCTCCTCCAGGAATCGCGAGTCTCGCCACCTCCTGCCGCCTTCGTAATGGGATGCGCGCGTGAGGTACAGGTGGCGCCTGGCTCGAGTCATGGCGACGTACAGCAACCGGCGTTCCTCGCCGACGACGTCCTCACGGCCGCGCACGAGCGGCTCCAGAACTGCGGGAGGCAGCTCGAAACGAGGAGACCTCCCGAACTGCGGCAGGCGTCCCTCCACCAGGCCCGGAACGAAGACGGCTTCGAACTCGAGGCCCTTGGCCTGGTGGATGGTCATGACCTGGATCGCATCGTCAGCCGTATCGACCGGAGCCGGCTCTTCGTCCTCTCCAGATAGAAGGACGAGGTCGAGGTGACGCATGAAGGCCTCCAGCGAGCGGTCGTCGGCCGTTTCGCAAAACTCGGCGATGATCTCGGCGAACCGGCTCACGTTGGCCGTGACGCGCGCCGCCTCGCTCTTTTCCAACGTCGGGCCGATCACCTCCAGGTAGCGAGTCCGGTTCATCAGCTCGAAGAAGAGGTCGCGCACGTCGAGGCGGAGCGCGTCCCCGGAAAGTTCCTCGAGCAGCGTCGAGAAGGACGCGGCGAGGGGCCATGCCTTCAGCACGTCGAGAGGCGATCCGTCGCCGCGATCCCTGAGCGCGGTCAATGCGGGCGCCTGGTCCAGGCTAGACGGCGGGCGGGTCACGGCGCGAGCGAGGGCGACCACGTCGCCAGGGTCACGCAGCACGCGCAGCAGAGCGATGACGTCTCGTATCTCGGGCCGGTCGAGAAAGCCATGGCCTCCGATGACCACGTGCGGCAGGCCGAGTGCCGCCAGCGCGGACGCGATGGGCCGGGCGATCGCATTGGTCCGGCACAGGACTGCGATCTGGCGTGGAGACGTTCCACGTTCTATCAACCCTGCCGCGTGGGTGGCGATGGCGGCCGCTTCCGTCACGCCGTCCGGGCAGAGCCACAGCTCGACCCGCGGCCCCGGGACATCGGAGAGAAGCTGCTTCGGAAGCCGCTCGGTGTTGTTTGCGATCAGAGCCGCGGCGGACGACACGATGCGCCGGGAGCTGCGCCGGTTCCGGCCGATCGTGATCGTCCTCGCGTCAGGAAAACGACCGTGGAATCTTTCGAGGCTCGCCCGCGACGCGCCGCGAAACCGATAGATCGACTGATCATCGTCGCCGACCACAAAGGGCTGGCTTCTGGAGGCGATCAGCTCGACGAGGCGTTCCTGCGCGAGGTTCAAGTCCTGGTACTCGTCGACGAGCACGTGGAGGAATCGGGCCGTGTATTTGTCAAGCAGCGACTGGTTGGTTTCGAGCATCCTCACGGTCAGCACCAGCAGGTCCTCGAAGTCGAGCAGCCGGCGCTTCTTGCATTCCTTCTCATAGGCCCGGAAGAGGCGGACGCATGCCCGCATCAGGCCGGCGCGCTCGGCGTCGTCGCTCGAGCCGGCCCCGGAAGAAAAGGACGCGAGCCGCGCCAGGGGCACGAGCTCCTGCTTCATCCGCTCCAGCATCTGCAGGGCCGGCGCAACCAGGTCGTCCGGGCGTTCGTCGCCGGCCAGCGCAGCGTCGCCCAGCTGCCACATGAGCTCGCGGGTCAGGATCCACCGGTCGGCGCCGGTCAGGATGCGGAATCCGGGCGGCACACCCACCGCCCGGCCGTCCGCGCGGAGCCACCCCAGGGCCACCGAGTGAAACGTCCCCACGGAAGGCGCGGCAGTGTCAATCAGGTCTTCGATGCGCTGGCGCATCTCAGCTGCGGCCCGCTCGGTGAAGGTCATGACGAGGATCGAGGAGGGCGACACACCGCCTGCGACCAGGCGGCGAAAGCGCTCGGCGATGACCGCCGTCTTGCCTGTGCCTGCTCCAGCCACGACCCGGATCGGACCGCCGCCGATCGTGGCCGCCACCCGCTGGTCTGCTCCGAGGCGGATCATCGTCATGACGCCGGGGTCGAGCGTCCAATCCGCACCCGAAGCGAACGCACCTTCCGGCCCAGCCCGAGGTCGTTGAGACGGCGGATGATGGTCTCGGAGTCGAGGCGCAGCTGGTGGGCGAGCGCCGGGCTTGAGGTGGTGACGACCAGCGTGCCCGAATGAAGCTCGATCTCATCGCACAAACCCGCCGGTTCGGTGCCGATCACAGTGCGAAAGGCGCTTGCCACTTGCGTGCCGATCAGCCGCGTGCCGTCGGGCTGCCGGCGCAGCACCCTCGGCAGGATATTGCCCAACTTATCCACAGGCCTGAATCCTGCCTTCGTCGACCGTCCAGACCATCGCGTTCGCGAGGAGCCCGGGCGGAAAAGGGCCTGCCTCGACCGAGGTGATGACGACCTGGCCCTCTCCCGCCACCTGGCTGAGGAGGGCGGACCTGCGCTGAGCGTCGAGCTCGGACAGCACGTCGTCCAGGAGAAGCACGGGGCGCTCACCCGTCCGCCGAGCCACCAGCGCCGCCTCGGCCAGCTTGAGGCTCACCACGGCTGTCCTCTGCTGCCCCTGCGAGCCGTACGAGCGAGCGTCCCGCCCCCCGAGGAGCACGCGCACGTCGTCGTGATGCGGACCGACCGTGGTGGACCCCCGCCTGAGGTCTTCGGCGAGGGAGTTTTGCACAGCTTCCGCCAGGTTTTCGGGAGGCCCCACATAGTGGATCTCGAGGCGCTCGCGGCCCGCGATCTGTGCGTGATACATGGCCACGTCCGGCTCGAGCTCGCGAACCGCCGTCGAGCGGGCGGAAACGACCTCGATTCCGACGCGAACCAGCTCCTGGTTGAAGGCCTCGAGGACGTCCATGCCCTCCTCGCCGGCGGCGATTCGCTTCAGCAGGCTGTTCCGCTGCTCGAGCACGCGCTTCAGGCCCGCGAGAGCACGCGCGTAACCGGGCTCGACCTGCACCAGCATCTGGTTGAGAAACCTGCGACGGAGCTCTGGTCCTGCCTTGACCAGCCCAAGGTCGTCCGGCCAGAACAGGGTCACCCGGAAGCGGCCGGGTAGGTCGAAAGCCCGCCGGCGCACCCCGTCGACCTCGATGACCCTGCGCGCCCGCTCACCTTCCAGATTGAGCGTGATCGCCAGCTCAGCCTTGAGGCCGCCGCTCTCGACCTCCCCTTCGATTCGGGACATCGGCGCCACCGGTCCGATCAGCTCCACCTCGCGCCGCGCGCGCGGCGACGTGGACAGTGCAAGCATCGCGACTGCCTCGAGCAGGTTGGTCTTGCCCTGCCCGTTCGGGCCGATGAAAACGTTGACCCTTGGGCCGGGGGTCAGGTCTAGCTGAGCGTAGTTGCGGTGATTTCTAAGTCGCAGGCTGCGGAGTTGCACTCCGCGTCAGGTCATCGCCACCCGCACGGGCATGATCACGTACAGGTAGTGCTCCTTGCCCGGCGGTCGCAGGAGCCCCGGGCTGAGGGGACCGTCGAAAAGCAGCTCGACCTCGTCCTCTCCGATCACTCCCAGTGCATCCAGGACGTAGCGGGCATTGAACGCGATCTGGATGTCGGACCCATCGACGTCGGCGGTCATCTCGGCGCGGCTGTCACCGACCTCGTTGGTCGTTGCCGTCAGGATCAGGGTGCCGGCCTGGACTTTGACCCGGATCACGTTGGCGCTGTCCCGGGCGAAGAGGGACACGGCACGGACCGTCTGCGTGAGCTCGCTGGTCGACACGCGCACCTTGGTTGAGCTCTTGCTGGGGATAACCTGTGCATAGTTGGGATACTTTCCGTCGATCAGCCTGGAGGTCAGCTCCGAGCTGCCGGCCCGGAAGAAGATCTGGTTCCGAGCCTTCGAGATGATGACCTCGACCTTGCCCGGCTCACCCTTCAAAACCCGCGAAAGCTCAGCCAGCGCCCGCGCCGGGACGATCAGGCTGGCTTCGAGGTCGGTCGCGCCGGAGGCGGCAAGCTTGCGCACCGCGAGCCGGTGACCGTCAGTTGCAGCGAGGGTCAGGCTGCCTCCCTGCACCTGCACCAGCACCCCGGTCAAAACGGGGCGCGCCTCGTCGGTCGACGCCGCCATCTGGGTCTGCTCGACCGCGCTGACCAGCTCGTCCAGGGCGACCTCCAAACGGTCACCCTCATCCGGACGCGGCCCCGGGGGAAACTCCTCCGCCTCGATGCACTTGATGTGCGTGTCGAACCGCGCACACCGCAGGCTGAGGGACTGGGTCGCCGCATCAAGCGAGATCTCGAGATCCTGGTCCGGCAGGGTGCCGACGAAATCCGTGAGCAGTCGAGCCGGCGCGGTGGTCGCCCCTTCCATCGCCACTTCGGCCGGCACCAGCTTCCGGATGCCGATCTCGAGGTTGGTGGCGGTCAGCGCAAGTCCTTCCGAGGTGGTCTCGATCAGGATGTTGTTGAGGATCGGCAGAGTCGTTCGGCTGGAGATGGCGCGAGACACAACCTGCAAGGCTTGACCTAACACTGCCGGCCTGCATGTGACCTTCATCTGGGCTGCGATAACTTTGGCATTCAAGACAGTTGTCCCCCGTTCTTAGAGATTCTCTTGATTGAACTTATTCGTAATGGATAACAGTAAGCGCTGTGCAGACTGTGGATGTCGAGATCATTTACAGATCGGCCGGCGCGGTGGACAAGGTCTGGGTATCGCAGGTGGAACCGGCCGAGTGGTGTTGAGAGGCTGGGGAGGAAATAAGGAGGGGCCGGGTTTCCGAGGCGCGTCCCAAGGCTGTTCGGACAAAGTGTGGAAAGCCCGGTCACTGGACGTATAGACGCTCTCGGATCGCCTGCACCTCGTACCTCAATCGCTCGTCCTCCTTCAGCTCGTTGGCGATCTTCTCGATCGAATGCAGCGCCGTCGTATGGTCTCGACCCCCGAAAGCTTTTCCGAT
>DASQAU010000178.1:0-15035 GCA_035635595.1 Candidatus Eiseniibacteriota bacterium | reverse complement strand
TGACGCTGCGCGATGCGCAGCGCTTCCTGCGCCAGGGCCTCGGGAGTCAGCTCGTTGGGCGGGGCATTCTGCCACTCGCGGGTGCGGTTGGTCGCTTCACCGTTCTCCTGGGCGGCGACCACCTCGTGCTCGCGGCCCAGGCCGAAGCCGGTCAGCACGAGCTCTTCGATCTCGCGGCGCTCGGGCTGCGCCCCAGTCTGCCGCGAGCGCCGCTCGAAGGTGCCCATGACGCAGCCCTCGACCACGGACTTCAACGAATCCATGGCCAGCGGAGGCTCCGCGCGCACAAGGCCGATGCGCTTGTAGCCGTACGTGCGCGAGGCGCGGATCAGCTCGTGGTGGGCCGACCGCATTCGCTGGCCGTCGAGGTCTCGCATCGCTCCGACCCCATAGAGGATCACGCGGCGCGGTCCCGACTTGACGCTCGAGGGCACCGGCAAGACCTCGTGAATGCGGCCGCGGAACTCGGCGCTGGCGATCATCTCGGACAGAACGCCACCGAGCGCGCGGTCCAGCTCGAGGGCGCCCCCCGACAGGCGTTGCCCGGTGGCGACGGCGACGCCCAGGGCGTCGACGGGAAGCTCGGCGGGTGGCGTCGAAACCAGGCTGACCTTCACGAGCGATTAAGCGTAACGATGAGGATCGCTCAGATGCTCCGCCACGAGCTCGAGGACGTGGGCCACCCGCAGTTTCATGCGCCGGGCGCGCGCGGCGGCTTCGATGTGCATGAGGCAGCCCGGGTTGTCCGACGCGACCACTGTGCACCCGGTTTTGGCGATGGCGTCCAGCTTCCACTGCGCCAGGCGTCCAGCGACCTTCGGCCACTCCACGCTGAACGTGCCGCCGAACCCACAGCAGTTGGCGATGTCCGGGATGTCGACTACCTCGTAGCCGGCGAGCTCGAGCAGCCGCCTCGGCTCGCTCTTCAGCCCGAGCTGCCGCAGGCTCTGGCAGGAGTCGTGGTAGGCGACCTTCAGGCTCATCGGGTCGGCGTTGACGAGGTCGGGGTTGACGTGGAGCAGGTCGAGCACGAAGCGGGTCGAGTCGCGCATGCGCGAGCTCAGGTCGAGGCGCTGGTCGGCTCCCCAGTCCGGCGCGTCGATCGTGAACGCGCCGAAGCACGACGCCGAGGGCGTGACGATCAAACCCTTGGAATTCCCAAGACTCTCGGCGAGCGTCGCGTGCAGCGCGGCGCCACCCTTGAAGTCGCCGGCGTTGGCGGCGATCAGCCCGCAGCACCACTGACCCTTGGGAAAACCAACGTTGAAGCCGGCCGCGGTCGCGATCCGCTCCAGCGCCACAGCAGCCTGGGGCTGCACCCGGTCGACCATGCACGACGCGAAGATCGTGAGCGGCTCTCCGTCGACCTCGCTCGCTTTCACCTGGTCGCGATATGGGACGCGGGCGAGCCTCGGCGCACCGGGAACGAGCCCACTGAAGGGCGCCCCCGCGCGCAGCATGCGGTCGGCAAGCTCGGGCCGTTTCCACAATCCCAGCACCGCTTTCTTGCGGAGCGACTTGCGGCCCTTCTTGCGGTGCTCGAGGATCTGCCGGGGCAGCGGTATGTCGACCGGGCAGATCTCCTGGCACGCGTTGCACTGAGTGCACAGCGTGTTCGGCAGGTCGGACGCGTCGAGTCCGTGGTGGAAGGGTGTCAGCACGAGCCCGATCGGGCCGTTGTAGATGTGGCCGAACTGGTGGCCGCTCACCGCCATGAACGGAGGGCACGCGTTGGAGCAGGCGCCGCAGCGGATGCAGGTCAGGGCGTCGCTGAAAATCGGGTTGGCGCGCATCGCTTCGCGTCCGTTGTCGAGGATCACGCAGTGCATCTCACGCGGTCCGTGCACGCCGATCGTCAGTGACTGCTCGATGTCGGCCGATCGCGACGGTCCAGTGATCCAGTTCACGTAGCTGGTCATCACCTGGCCGGTGCCGCTGCGCGGGAGCATGCGCAGCACGGCCACGGCGTCGTCGAGCGTGGCCACCAGCTTGTCGATGCCAAAGAGCGCGATGTGGACGGGCGGAAGCGTGGTCGTCAGGTCGGCGTTGCCCTCGTTGGTGACCAGCACGATGGTCCCGGTTTCGGCGATCGCCATGTTGGCGCCGCTGATGCCGACCGCGGCATCGATGAACTTCTGGCGCAGCGAGGTGCGCGCGTGGTGCTGGATGGCTTCGACAGTTGCGTCCGTGCCGAAGACATTGGCGGCGTCTTCTTTCGTGAGATGAATCGCCGGGGCGATCAGGTGCGACGGATGTGTGTGCGTCAGCTGCACCATCCGCTCACCCAGGTCGGTCTCCACCACCTCCATGCCCAGCGATTCCAGGTAAGGGTTGAGCTCGATCTCTTCGCTTGCCATCGACTTGACCTTCGTCACCACCATGCGTCGCCCAGTCGTGGACGCGCTGCCGGCGTTCCAACAGATCTGGGCGATGATGTCGCGCGCCTCAGCCGCGTCTTTGGCGAAGTGCACCTTGCCGCCGACCGCCTCGAGCCTTGCCTTGAACAGCTCGACCAGCTCCGGCAGGCGCTCGAGGTTGGCCCTCCGGCGCTGCTTCAAGTCGGCGCGCCCCTGCGCGAAGTCGAAGCTTTCGAAAGCCTTGTCGCGCCGAGCCCGGAGGCCGGTGAGGGCCTGGATCAGCGCTTGCTGCAGGTCGGGGTCGTCAAGTGCCTTGTTGACCCGATGGGAGAAGTGGCGCCGGGATTCAGTCACGCGTGGAAGAAGCTTGCTTCAACGCTTCGACAACCTCTGACGGGGTCGACACCGGCGCCAAGCATATGGTTCCGACGCACACCACCGCTCGCTGGTCGCCGTTCGGGTCGATCACGGCGTAAGGATGGGCGAGCGAAGCGGCGCGCGCGAGCTCAGGGTTGCGGGTCGTCACCTTGATCGCGTGCTGCGTCCGGTCCAGGGCGCGAGCAAACACGGCGGCCATGAGGCCGTACTGCCGCGGCAGCGCCGCCACCGACTCCAGGGCCCGGCGCGCACGATCCAGGAAGGGTGCGTCTGGGTCGCCCGTCAAGACCTGGAGCTCGACGAGCGCCATCGCCGCGATCGAGTTCTCGACCAGCGGCTTGATCGGTTCGGCCAGCCGGCCGAGCGCGTCGCCGGCCGCGTGGTCGAAATAGCCGCCGAGATTCGGATCGCAGTATCGCTCCTCGAGGTGGGCGGCGAGGTCCACCGCCGCCGGCAGCCATTGGTCGCCGAGCCCCGCATGTTGGGCTGCGCGCACCGCTGCCCATAGGCTCCAGACCTGGTCGGGCAGCTGGCCGCCGACGTCCGCCGAGTGGTTCATGCCTTCGCCGCGCTGGTATGCGTCCTTGAACAGGCGCTCGAGCAGCTTGCCCGCGTGGTCGCGCAAACCCGGCCGGTCAAGGCGCCGGTCGGCTTCGAAGTAAGCGACCGCGAGCGCGGCATTCCACGAGGTATAGACGCGGCGGTCGACGTAAGGCGCCGGCCGCTCCGCGCGCTCGCCGGCATCCATGGAGTAGTAGTGCTCGTCCGCGTCCTGGCTGCCGGCGTAGAGACCGGTTTTCGGGTCGCGAAGCACCAGGTCTAGGTAGCCGGTCGTTGAGTCGAGCACCGAGTCCATGCCCGCGAGGGCGAGTGAGCTGACGAGTCCCGCGTGCTCTTCGAGCATCTTCTCGAAGTGCGGAACGCTCCAGTCCTGCGTTGTCGAGTAGCGGAAGAAGCCGCCTTCGACGTGGTCGTACGTGCCGCCACCAGCCATGCGCTCGAGGGTGTGGACCGCCATCTGACGGAGCGACGGATCGGACCTCACCTGCGACTGTTCGAGCAGGAGGAGGATGGCGTCGGTTTGCGGGAACTTGGGGGCGTTGCCGAAGCCCCCGTATTCGGAATCGTAGGCATTGGTGACCGCCTCGAGGATTGAATCCACGATCCCGTCGTCGAGCGACCCGGCGCTGCGCGCGACGCCGGAGGCGGCGCGCTTGCGCGCCTCAAGGACGCGGCTTGCGATCTCCGGCTGGTTGGCCCGGTAGTAGCCGGCGACGCGGGTGAGCGCGTCAGCCATCTGGTCCGGTGGCAGGTACGTCGCGCCTGTGAGGATGTCGCCCGATGAGGTGAGGAAGGCCGTCGACGGCCAGCCGCCCATGTTGTAGCGCTGATTGATATCCGGGCGCACATCGTTGTCGACCCGGATCGGGACATATTCGCGGTTGATGAGGTCGATCACGCCCGCATGCGAGTAGGTGGTTTCGTCCATGACGTGGCACCAGTGGCACCAGACGGCCGAGATGGAGAGAAGGATGGGCCGGCCGCTCCGCTTGGCCTCTTCGAATGCGCTCGCCGCCCAGGGCTGCCAGTTGATCTCGGCGGCGCGGTTGGGACGCGGCGAAAAGTGAAACTCGTCCGCGGAGCTCATAGGGGCCGCCGCAAACTCACGGCGAAGCCTCCAAGTTTGTGGGGATTCTCAGCCACACGACAAGGTTACGCGGGTGAAACAATGGCACCTGTGATCTCGACCAGCGCGGTTGACGCGTACATCGAGAAGAACTCGAAGCGCTTCGTCGACGAGCTGAAAGAGCTGTGTTCTTTCCCGAGCATCTCCAACCACGGAAAGGAAGCGGTCGAGCCGGCTCGCGATTGGATCGCCGACCGTCTCTCCCGTTTCACAGACCGTGTGGAAACGCTCGACGCAGGTGGCATGCCCGCCCTCTATGCGGAGGTTCCGGGCGCCGGCCGCCGCAAGCTGCTGCTCTACCAGCACTACGACGTTCAGCCGGTCGACCCGATCGACCTGTGGGACTCGCCTCCGTTCGAGCCCGCGGAGAAGGACGGGCGGATCGTTGCGCGCGGTGTCGCCGACGACAAGGCGGACGTGATGGCCCGCATCCACGCTCTCGAGACGTTGAAGGGGCTCGGCGAGGTGCCGGTCACGCTTCGCTTTCTGGTCGAGGGTGAGGAGGAGATCGGATCCAAGACTTTCGAAAAGATCGCGCACGAGCACGCGAGCAAGCTCTCGGCGGATGGCTGCCTGTGGGAATCCGGCGCATCGTTCGACGATGCTGGAAGACCCACTTTGCAGTTCGGATGTCGCGGCCTGCTCTACGTGCAGCTCCGGGTCAAGATGCTTGCCTTCGACCAGCATTCGGGTTTCGCGTCCATCTATCCGTCGGCGGCGATGTACCTGGTCGGAGCGTTGGCGAGCCTGCGCGACCAGGATATGAACATCAAGATCGACGGTTTCTACGACAACGCCGTCAAGCCGACCGACGCCGATCGCCGGATGATGGCGACCATCGACCCCGAGGTGGACAAGCGCGAGCAGCTGGTTGGCTTCGAGCGCCTCGTCCGCGATCCCCAGCCGGACAAGGTGATCGAGCAGCTCCTCTTCACCCCGACTTGCAACATCGCCGGGGTCACGACCGGCTACCAGGGACCAGGCTCAAAGACTGTGCTGCCGGCCGAGGCGACCGCGAAGCTAGACTTCCGGCTCATCCCCAACCAGGACCCGTCCGACGTGCTGTCGCAGCTGCGCAAGCATCTCGACGCCCATGGCTTCGAAAAAGTGGAGATCGTCTGGAGCGACGCCGAAAAGCCGGCGCGTTCGGACCCCGAGTCGGCGGTGGCGAAAACCGTCATCGAGTGCGTCCGCGAGCTGCACGGCGAGCCGATCCTTTGGCCGTTCATGCCGGCGACGGGACCGATGCACCCGGTCGTCTCCGACCTCGGCATTCCGACGGTGCTCCCCGTCGGAGTGGGCCGCCCCGACAACCGGATCCACGCGCCCAACGAGAACATCCACGCGGCGGATTACATCAATACGGTCCGGCTCATGTGCCGGGTCTGGGAACGCTTCGGAGGCGGCCGGTAAGTTGGAGAAGCTGACCGACAAGCTCTTTACCGTCAAGTTCAACGAGGACACCGGGAAGCCTCACATCGAGATCGTCGACCAGACCGTCTGCGCCATCAAATGCACCGGCAAGTACTGCAACCACTTCTGCCCGGCGGGCGTCTACGAGTGGAACGAGGAGCAGAAGAAGAACCTGGTCAGCTTCGGCAACTGCATCGAGTGCGGCGCCTGCTCCATCGGCTGCCCCTTCGACAACATCGCCTGCCACTCCCCCCGGGGCGGGTACGGCGCCCAGTTCAAGCACGGGTAGCGCGGCGGAATAGGAACTGCTTCCGGCGCAATTCAAATCAATGCAGTGAGCGATTACGACGTCGTCATCGTGGGAGGTGGTCCCGCCGGGCTGGCGGCCGCCCTCTACACCGCCAGGATGGACCTCAAGACGGTGGTGGTCGACCGCGGCCCCCTGGGGGGTCAGCTCCTGAACACGGAGCTTATCGAGGACTACCCCGGCTTTGAGTCAATTCTGGGTTCGGAGCTGGCGACCAAGATGGGGGAGCACGCGCGCAGGTTCGGCGTCGAGGTGCGCGACTTCGAACCCGTGAAGGAGATCGACGTCGAGGGCAAGACCAAGGTGGTCCGCCTGGAGTCCGGTGAGGAGATCCGCGCCCCGGCCCTGATCATGGCCGCCGGCGGCCTGCCGCGCTACCTGCAGGTCCCGGGCGAGAAGGAGTTCTGGGGGCGGGGCGTCAGCTACTGCGCCGTCTGCGATGGCGCCTTTTTCAAGGGCCAGGAGCTGGCGGTAATCGGCGGCGGCGACGCCGCGGTGGAGGAGGGAGAGTTCCTGACCCGCTACGCGTCGAAGGTCTACATCATCCACCGGCGCAGCTCGCTTCGCGCGCAGCCGATCCTGATCGACCGGGCCAACGCCAACCCGAAGATCGAGTTCATCTTCGACGCGCATGTGAAGGAGATCGGGGGTGATGACAGCAAGGTGCACCTGGTGCGCTACGAGCAGCACGGACAGGTGAAGGAGCTTGCTGTCGGAGGTGTCTTCATCTTCATCGGGTTTGTACCGAACTCAGGCCTGTTCAAGGTTCACGTGAATCACGACGAGGCCGGCTACATCGTCACGGACCGCAACATGGAGACGTCGATCGAGGGCATCTGGGCGGTTGGTGACGTGCGCGCGCAGCTGACCAAGCAGATCGCCACAGCGGTGGGCGATGGCACGACTGCGGCGGTGGCCGCGGCGGGGTACGTGACGTCGCTCAAGGACGCCGCCCGGGCTTAAGCGGCGCGGCCGTCTAGCGCGTTACGTCGATCCAGACCAGGCCCGGAGGCAAGGTCAAGGCCTGGCCGCTGTCCAGGGTGAGCGTGAGGGGTCCGTGGCTGTCGGTCGAGCTCCACGTCCCGCCGTACCCAAGACCTTTGTAGAAAACCTCGATGCGGCCGCCGCCGTCCATGTCGTAGTCGTGGATGTGCGCGCCGTGACCGTCGCCGACGTCGAGCAGCGACTCCCTCGTGTGCAGGGTGATCAGCATCTCGATCCGCAGCGGCTGCTTGAGGCTCGCGTCGGAGTAGGCGTGTCCCTCTTCCGTCTTCTGGTACGTACCGATGACCGGGTCGTACTTGTAGACGGAGTAGTGCTCGTCCACGTTGACGGTCGCCGCCGACGAGCCGCCGGTGAGCACAGGCCTGATCTTGGTGATCGTGAAGGCCGGGATCGACGAGAAGTAGGTGTCCTCCGCCGCTTTGACCGAGGGCCCTGTGATCATCAGGTTGTCGGGCGCGTAGCGAGGTGGCCCGGCGCGGTACTGGTAACCGATGGTGTCGAAAAACTGCGGCGTCGGATCCTGCGCGGCGCGAGCCCGGGTCGCCTGCGACTCGCCGGACTGGAACAGAAGTCCTTTGTAGTGGCGTCCGAGCTTGAGAGATATGAAACGGGCCGAGCGCATCGGGCCGATCAGGTCCGGCGCATTTTGGTAGATCGCAGTCAGGCGCGTGATTCCACCTTCGGCCAGGTATTCGAAGATGATGTCCGCAGCCTGCAAGCCGTTCTGGTCGCGCGCGAACTCATCGTTCGGGATCTGGATCAGGGCCGGATATTTCAGCGCGGTCGTGTGCTCGCGGTCGTGGTAGTAGTTCCCGGTCTTGAAACTGAACGCGCCTGGGACGAGATGACCCGTCTGGTCACGGCCGCCTGCGCTGAGCTGAATCTGAATTGGCCCCGACGGAATCCCGGCCGTCGAGAACGTGGCGCTCCTGTCGTCCGGCGCCCACTTGAGATCGGCGATCTGCGTACCGATGGTGACCTTGATCGTCGTCGGCTCCATCGCGTCGTTGAAGTTGAGCTTCAGCGTGGCACCCGGATCGACCTCCATGCCATCGGTGAGCGGCGTGTCCCCGGGGCCCATGATCGCGGTGACGTGCGGAACGATGATCGTGGTGAAGGTCCAGGTGCTGCCGTGGATCCGGCGATGGCCGACATCGACGATCGGCTTCATGCTCACCGTGTAGGTCGTGAGCTCACTCAGCGGCTTGGTCGGAGACCACGCGTACTGGGTCTGGCCTGAGAGCTCGACGAGGGTTCCTTCCGGAGTAGGGCTGATCGAAAATGCCGCCTGCACGCCCGCGAATGAGACCGGGCGGCTGAACGTCAGAAGGACTCGACTGTCGGTCGGAACGTCCTTCTGACCATTCTTGAAATTCGTGGCGAGCGTTGTCGGCAGCGTGTTTTCGTAGGCGAGATATGCACCCACGCCAACGAGCACCACGAGGGCCGCGAGGCCTGCGGCGATCCAACCTCGACGCGAAAATCGTGGAGGGCGGCGTCGCGAGCTGCGCCTGATGGGCGGGGACGTCTGAGACGCAGGCTCGATCTCTGGGAGCGACGTGGAAATGGACAACGGGCCGCCGGGATTATCTCAGAATTCAGCCTCCTGAGGGTTTGAGCCCGCGAAGGTAAGGGAACGTGTAGATGCCTGTCGCGTGGCCGCTGTCGAAGGCGACCTGCAGCGCGTACTGGCCCACCAGCGTGACGTCTTTGATCCGGAGCTCGTCAGGGCCCAGGGCATTGACTCGCGCGAGCCGGCCAGGTGCGCCGGCCTCACCGCGACATTCGGCGCACGGGCATGCCCATCGCAGCTGCTCACCGGAATAAGAGACCCTGTGCCCGTCCTCCCACGTGATCTCCATGACCTGGCGCGCGCGATCGACATCGACGTTGACCGGAAACGGATCTGGATCTTGCAGGGGTGGGGCCTTAGTGGACGTTGATGACGGGCAGCTGTCGAAACGATTGGATCGAGGTGCGAGCCGCGACCTGCGAGGCGATGTGCACGAATGCTTTCGCGCCGGCGGAGTCGGGTCGCGAGATCACGACGGGTACGCCGGTGTCCGCGTCCTCGCGAATTCCCTCCTCGAGCGGCACAGCCCCGAGGAACGGAACGCCGAGCCGCTTGGCGGCTGACTCCGCGCCGCCGTGACTGAAGATCTCATGCCGGTGCCCGCAGCTCGGGCAGATGTACCAGCTCATGTTCTCGATTAGGCCGAGCGGCGTCACGTTCAGCTTGCGGAACATCTGGAGCGCCTTGACTGCGATGTCGGTGGCCACGTCCTGCGGCGTACATACGATCGCAACACCGGTGAGCGGCACAGCCTGGGCGAGCGTCAGAGAGGCGTCACCGGTGCCGGGCGGCAGGTCGATGACGAGGTAGTCGAGGGAACCCCAGTCGACCTGGACCATCATCGCTTCGATGGCCTTGCCGACCATCGGGCCGCGATAGATGGTCGGTTGCTCGCCGGGATAGATGTGGCCGAACGACATCAGCTTCAGGCCGTGGGCCTCAATGGGACGCAGCCGTCCGTTGACCTGTTCAGGCTGGACTTTTGATCCGGTCATGGCTGGAACCGACGGTCCGTAGATGTCGGCGTCGAGCAAACCGACTGTGGCGCCGCTCTTGCGCAGCGCTGCGGCGAGGTTGACGGCGACGGTCGACTTGCCGACGCCGCCCTTACCCGAGGCGACAGCGATCGTTTGCTTGACGCCCGGCAGGATTTCGGAGGGTTTGGGCCGCATGAACGCGGGCCGCACGTTGGCCGTCATGCGAACGTCGACGCCGGTCACGCCAGGGATCTCCCCGACCAGGTCTTGAGCCTGGGTCTTGAAGCGATCGCGGACGGGGCAGGCAGGAGTCGTGAGCTCGAATGTGAAGCTGACCTTTCCCTGTGGGCTGACCTCGAGCTCCTTGATCATGCCGAGGCTCACCACGTCACGACCGAGGTCCGGGTCCTGGATGTGGGCCAGCACCTGGAGCACCTGCTGCGAGGACGGGACCGCCATCGTCACGGCATGTTACCGGGACTCGAGAGCGCGGCATATTTGGGGGGCGATCGGGGCCAGCGGTAGCGCATGTTTGGCGCAAGAAACGCGGAATCGTCCGCAACTAGACGCGCGTTTGGCGGGTGATCTCATGCGGTGGACGCAACACCTGGTACTGACGATTCTTCCAGGAACTGAGCCAGTCTCTTGGCTGGCGACTTCCACCCAAGGGTTTCGCGAGGTCTTCCGTTGAGCTCGGCGGCGACCTTGTCCAAGTGTTCCTGCGTGTAATGACCCACACTCTTGAACCGAGGAAAGTACTGGCGAAGCAGCCCGTTGGTGTTCTCGTTGGTGCCTCGCTGCCAAGGGCTCTTTGGATCACAAAAGTAGACCTGGACGCCGGTATCAACAGTGAAGCGAGCGTGCTGTTTCATCTCCCGGCCCTGGTCCCAAGTCAGCGAGCGGCGCAGGTTCTCGGGCAGGGTGAGGATCTTTTGGGTCAGGCCGAGCCGGGCGCTCTCGGCGTTGATGCCGGAGGGGAGCTTGAAGAGCATCACAAAGCGAGTGCTCCGCTCGACCAAGGTGCCGATGGCGGTGGTCGGGGTGCCAAGCAGAAGGTCCCCTTCCCAGTGACCGGGTACGGCCCTGTCCGCAGCCTCGGCGGGGCGCTCGCTGATGAGGATCATGTCCTTAATCTTTCCTTGGTTGGTTGTCTCTCGCTTTTTGGGCTGTCGAATCTGGTGACGTCGGCGTAGGTGCTTGGCCAGCTCCTTGCGCAGGGCGCCGCGGCCCTGAACGTAGAGGGTGAGGTAGATCGTCTCGTGAGAAACCTGCATTGCTGGCTGCCCTGGATACTCCTCTTTTAGGAAGCGGGAAATCTGCTGCGGAGACCAGTTCGCCTCGAGGCGAGTTATGACTTCCACCCGCAGTGCCTCGCAGATCCTCAACTTTGCCGGCTTGGGGCGCCGGCCTCGGCTCAGTGCGGCCTGCTCAGCACTGCCAGCTCGATAGCGGTGACGGCCGTGATTGCGCGTCACCTCTCGCGAGACCGTCGACGGGGACCTGCCAATCCGAACTGCAATCGCACGCAGCGAGTCGGCGGCAGCCAGGCCGCGTGAAATCTCCTCTCGCTCCTGCAGGGTCAGCCCAATCCGCGACCTCTTCCGTGGCCGGGGCCGAATACCGCCTGCGTCATGGATGTAGCTTCGGACGGACGTCACGTACCGGCTCATGTGGCGAGCGATTCGCGTCACCGACTCGCCCGCTGCTCGTCGTGCCCACACCTCCGCCATTTGGGCGTCCGTGAGCCGCCTCTGTCGGGGTCTGTACTTTCCTCGCTTCAATGACACCTCCTTCCTGCAGGCAACCTTGCCTGCTTTTCATGAGGTGTTGCATTGACCCCTTGAGGCCGCTCGCCAAAGGTGTGGAATTCCCGGCCCGTCACGTGGACACACCCCTGGCGGGCCCACCCTTCATGTTTTTGGCTCCCACCCCCGAGCCGACACACCGAACCGCAGCGCAGCGTGATTCGAAGTCCGACTCAAGTCAACCCTGCCTGTTAATTTCGAATCTGATGGGGGAACGCGACGAGCTCCTGGTGCTCCAAGCGGAGTGTCGCGCCTGCCACGTTTGCGTGGACGACGGCATCATCCCGGAGGCGAATCCAACTTTCGAAGGGCGATGGGGCGCTCCCTTCTTTCTCGTCGGTCAGGCTCCAGGTCCTGTCGAGCGTGAGTCACGCCGTCCCTTCTCGGGCCGCGCCGGAAAGGAGCTCGACCGGTGGATGGTCCGCGCCGGGTTTGAAAGCGCTGAAGAGTTCCGGCGCTTCACCTATATCGCGGCGTTGATGCGCTGCTTCCCCGGGCGCAACCGGACGGGCAGCGGCGACCTGAAGCCGCCACCGGCGGCCGTCGCCAACTGCGCTCACTGGCTCGACGCCGAGCTGCGCCTCATCAAGCCCAAGGTGCTGATCCTCGTCGGGCAGCTGGCGATCGCGCGCTTTCTTGGTCCCGGACCTCTGGAGGATCGCGTCGGTCACCATTTCGGCGATGGGCCGGTCATGGTTCCGCTGCCACACCCCTCGGGACAGAGTCGCTGGCTCAACGACCCGGCGAATCGCGAACGACTTGTCGGCGCATTGGAAATTCTCGGCCAGCTGCGAATGAGTCTTGCACCGGCGCCACGAAGCAGGTCAAATAACGACGGCGGCTCGCAGAAGCCGCCCCGCGTGCGGCGGGCCACGACCAAGGCGATGAGGAGAAAGGCGTGAAGTATCTGTTGGTCTACTACGGCGGCGGAATGCCCGAAACACCGGCGGCGCAGGCGCGGGTCCTGAAGCAGTGGGACAAGTGGTTCGCAAAGCTCGGCCCGGCCATCGTCGACGGCGGCAATCCATTTTCGGGCAAGGTCAACAAGATCAAGGCGGACGGCACGGTCACGAAGGTACCCGCGGCCCAGCGCGCCAGCGGCTACAGCATCCTCGAGGCACCCTCGCTGGACAAGGCGACGAAGATGGCCAAGGGCTGCCCCATCGTCAAGAGCGGCGGCCAGATCTCTGTCTACGAAACCTTCAACGCGATGTGACCGTCACAACTAACTGATTGCCTGCGTTCTTTGCGCGACGTGAAGGCAGCCGGGCCGTAATCGAGGGCAGCGACGCGCGCCACCTGGCGCGGTCGTTGCGGGCCCGCGTGGGGGAGGAGATCGAGGTCATCGATCCCGCCGGCTTCATGCTCACCGTGCGGCTCGACGCCGTCTCACCGGACCGCGTCGAGGGAGCCGTGGTCTCCGAACGACCTCACCAACCCGAGCCGGTGGCCAGGATCACGATCGCCATCGCCAACCTGCCGGCCCCTGCGCTCGAGCTCGTGCTCTCGCGCTGCACCGAGGCCGGCGCCTTCGCCTTCCACGTCTTCCAGGCCGACCGTAGCGTGGCCCGCGGCGCCAAGCGGGAGCGCTGGCAGACGATCTGCCGCGAGGCGAGCATGCTCGCCGGCCGGCTGAGGGTGCCCGACGTGGACAGGCTTGCCTCGCTCGAGACGGTGCTGGAGGTGTGTGAGAACCCTGTGATGCTCGCCCGCGGTGCACCGCAAAAGCTCGCCAGGATGGCCGAGCCTCGCGACCTGACCCTGCTCATCGGCCCTGAAGGGGGTTGGTCGGATCGCGAGCTCGGGCTGGCAACGGTCCAGGCCGATCTCGGCCCCCGCAACCTGCGCGCCGACACCGCCGCGCTCGTGGGACTCTCCCTGGCGCTCGCCGCCCGGGAATAAATCGCTTCCACTGTCGCTTCGAAATGAGATAAGATGGCGCATGAGATGGCGGAGCGTGTTGTGGAGCGCAACTTCGCCGGCGACCGGCTGGAGGAATCCAGCGGGCCGATCTCCGTCGACCTCGCCGTCTTCACCCTCGCCGGGCGAGAGCTGAGCGTTCTTCTCACCGAGCGAACCGAGCCGCCTTATCCCGGCTTCTGGTCTCTCCCCGGCACGCTGCGCCGAGCGGGCATCTCCCTCGATGCGCAGGCGCGATCGCTGCAGACCGTGGTGACCGGCATCGAAGGCGGCTGGATCGAGCAGCTCAAGACGTTCGACCGGCCGCAGCAGGTCGACGCCGGCGGGCATGTAGTCGTACCGGGCCGGGACCCGCGGGGCGACGTTCTTTCCGTCTCCTACATCGCCATCGTCCCGACCGCTCTGGCGGAGTCGTGCGCCGAGCACGGCGATGGCGGCCCGCAGCAGTGGCACCCGGTGCGCAGGCTGCCGGTTGAGATGGCCTTCGATCACCGCGAGATCGTCGACTACGCGGTGAGGCGTCTGCGCAGCAAGGTGGGGTACTCATCGATCGGCTTCCAGCTGCTGCCGTCGGAGTTCACCATCACGGAGCTCCAGCACGTGTACGAAGCGGTGCTCGGACTTTCGATCAACCGAGGCAATTTCTGGCGCAGGGTCGTCGACCGCGGCGTCATCGAACCAACCGGCAAGGAGCGCAACGTGCGCGGCAAGCGCGCCTACCTCTTCCGGTTCAGCCAGCAGGCGTTCGGCCTGCGCGAGGAGCCCGATGGTTTCATCGAAGCCTGACCTCGACATATTGGTCGCGACTGCCCTCGAGGAAGACCTCGGAGAGCACGGCGCCGACGTCACCACTGATGCGGTGGTCGACCCCGACCTGATGGGCGAGGCCGTCATCGTCGTGCGCAAGCGCGGCGTGCTCGCCGGCATGAGTGCAGCCGCCAGGGTCTTCGAGCTGGTCCGCCCGCCTTGCGAGTACCGCGGACTGATGGCCGACGGCGCTCGTGTCGAGCCCGGCGACGCCGTGGCGCGCATCACCGGGCCGCTGGCCTCGATCCTGACCGCCGAGCGGACGGCGCTGAACTTTCTTCAACGACTTTCAGGCATCGCCACGCTGACACGCAGCTACGCGGACGCGCTTGCCGCCTATCCCGCGGTCAGGCTCCTCGACACGCGCAAGACAACCCCCGGGCTGCGATTTCTCGAGCGCGCGGCGGTGCGAGCCGGAGGCGGACACAACCACCGCGACGGCCTGTGGGACGCGATCCTGATCAAGGACAACCACGTCGCGGCTGCGGGCGGTGTGACCGCAGCGGTCGAGCGGGCGCGGAGCGCCCGAATGCCGATCGAGGTCGAGGTGGACACGGTCGAGCAGCTGCACGAAGCGCTCGATGCCGGAGCCGAAATCATCCTGCTCGACAACATGTCGCCCGAGCTCCTGCGCCGCAGCGTGGAGATGACGGCCGGTCGAGCGAGGTTGGAAGCGTCAGGCGGGATGACGCTCGAAGGGGCGGTGGCTGCGGCGAAAGCCGGAGTTGATCGGATCTCGGTCGGTGCGCTGACGCATTCCGCGCCGGCGCTCGACGTCAGCCTGGAGGTAACCAAGACATGGCGAT
>DASQAU010000177.1:0-7555 GCA_035635595.1 Candidatus Eiseniibacteriota bacterium | reverse complement strand
GCAATCGAGATCGGCATCCCGTTCTCGGACCCGCTCGCCGACGGCCCCGTGATCCAGCGAGCAGGGCAGGTCGCGCTCGAACACGGCATGAATGTCTCTGGGGCGCTCGAGGTCGCGGCCGCGATCGCCGGCGAGGGCGTCCCGGTCGTGCTGATGACCTACATCAACCCGATCCTCTCGCACGATCCCAGGCGCTTTGCGGCCGAGGCGGCGCAAGCCGGAGTTGCCGGCGTGATCGTCCCCGACCTACCGGTCGAGGAATCAGAGCCGGTGGCGAGCTGGCTGCGTTCTGCGTCGCTCGACACCATCTTCATGGTCGCCCCAACCACGGCCGACGGCCGCGTGGAGACGATCTGCGAACACTCGAGCGGTTTCGTCTACTGCGTCACGGTGACCGGGATCACAGGGGCGCGAAAGGAGCTGCCGGTCGGGATGAAGGAGCTGTTTGCGCTCGTCCGGAAACACACGAACCTGCCGATCGCGGCTGGTTTTGGAATCTCGCGCCCGGAGCACATGAAAGCGCTGCGTGGAACGGCCGACGCTGCAGTGGTCGGGAGCGCGATCGTGCACGAGATCGACCGCGGCGGAGACCCGGTCCCACTGGTGAAGGAGCTGCTGAAAGCGTGCCGGTAAGAGGGATCAGGGGGGCGACCACCGCTGAGGCGAACACCGCGGACTCCATCACGGAAGCGACGGAGGAGCTGCTGCGCGAGCTCGTCCAACTCAACGACCTCGACCCCGCTGAGATCTGCTTCGCCTACTTCACCACGACACACGATTTGACGGCCGAGTTCCCCGCCTTCGCCGCTCGCCGGCTGGGCTGGCTCGACGTGCCGCTGCTGTGCGGTCACGACATGGACGTGCAGCTTCCGAACCCGCGTGGCGTGCCTATGTGCGTGCGGGTCCTGCTCCTGTACAACACTCCCCGCCCCCAATCGTCGATGCGCTTTTCCTATTTGCGGGGAGCGCAGGCGATCAAGGCCGACCTGGACTACCTGAGAGGTGCACTCAAGCAGTGATCATCGTCATGGCTCACGCGGCGACCGAGGCCGAGATCAACGCGGTCGTCGACCGTGTACACGAGATCGGGCTGAAAACCGAGCTGTCCCGAGGCGAGGAAAGGACGCTCGTCGGCGTCATCGGCGGCAACGCATATGCGTTCAAAGAAGCCTTCTCTCACCTTGGCGGGATTCACGAGATCATCCCGATCACAAAGCCCTTCAAGCTGGCCAGCCGCGAGTTCCGGCCGGTCAACACGGTCGTCGACGTGGGCGGCGTCAAGATCGGCGGGGACGAGGTCGTGATGATGGCCGGCCCATGCTCGGTCGAGGGCGAGGAGATGCTCCTCGACACGGCTCGACACGTGGCCAAGCAGGGTGCGCGCGTTCTGCGCGGAGGCGCTTTCAAGCCTCGCACGTCGCCTTACTCCTTCCAGGGTCTCGGCGAGGCGGGCCTGAAGATGATGGCGACCGCGCGCGCCGAGACCGGGCTCAAGGTCGTGACGGAGGTCGTGTCGCCTGGCGATGTCGAGCTCGTCGCGCGATACGCGGACATTCTTCAGCTCGGCACGCGCAACATGCAGAACTACGCGCTGCTGCAGGAGGCCGGGCGTTCCGGCAAGCCGGTGCTGCTCAAGCGCGGCATGTCGTCGACCATCGAGGAGTGGCTGCTCGCGGCCGAGTACATCCTGTCTCAGGGCAACCGCGACGTCATCCTCTGCGAGCGAGGCATCAGGACCTTCGAGACGTCGACGCGGTTCACGCTGGACCTCAACGCGGTGCCGATGGCGCGCGAGCTCTCCCACCTGCCGATCGTGGTCGATCCTTCGCAGGCGACGGGTAAGTGGTCGCTCGTGCGACCGATGTCGCTTGCAGCCGTGGCCGCCGGCGCCCACGGTTTGATCGTGGAGGTGCACCCGACGCCCAACCAGGCGCTGTCGGACGGCGCGCAGTCGCTCGACTTCGAGGCGTTCGACCGGCTGATGGCTGACCTCCGACGCATGTTGAGCGCGATGGCAAAGCAGCTCGCCTAACCGCGTGGCCACAGTCGCCGTGATCGGCCTTGGTCTCATGGGTTCTTCGTTCGCGCTTGCCCTCAAGGAAGCCCGGCCCGACACGGTGATCGTCGGCGCCGACACAAACCCGACGACCTTGCGCAAGGCGCTCGACCGCGGCGTCGTCGCCAGCGCGAGCGCTGATGCGAGCGTCGCCGAAATGGCCGATGTCATCGTCATCGGCGCGCCGATCCGCGCCATGCGAGAGATCTTCGGGCAGCTCAAGGGCAAGACGGAGGGCAGGGTCGTGACGGACATGGCCAGCACCAAGGCAGACGTGATGGCGTGGGCGTCGTCCGCGGGCATCGACCTTGTAGGGGGCCACCCGATGTGCGGGAAGGAGACCTCGGGCATCGACGCCGCCGACTCGTCGGTTTTCAAGGATGCGGCGTGGGTGCTTACGCGATCGGAGCCCGTCCTTACAGACCTCGTCAAGGCGGTCGGGGCGCACCCGGTCGTGATGGACGCCGAGACGCACGACCGCCTCGTCGCAGGCGTCAGCCACACAGCGTTCCTGCTCTCGGTGGGCTACGTGCTGGCGCTGTCTCGGCGCCCCGACTGGCCCGAGGCCTCACGCCTGGCGGCTGGCGGCTTTCGTGACATGAGCCGGCTTGCGGGCGGAGACCCTGAGTTGTACGCGGGCGTCACGCGCACGAACCGCGTGAACCTGCTCGAGCAGCTGGATGCCATCAGCGCGGAGCTGGCCCGGCTGCGTCGCCACCTCGAGGCCGACGATCCACGACTGGTCGAGCTTTTCGAAGAGGCTCGCGCGGTGCGCGAGCGCTGGTCTCGAAGGTGATCGCGACCGTCAGGACGGCGCGAAAGCTCGCGGGCGAGATACGAGTCCCAGGCGATAAGTCGATCTCGCATCGCGCGCTCATCCTCGGCGCGATCGCGTCCGGCCGCTGCCGCCTCCGTGGGCTCTCGCCCGGTGCGGACGTACAGTCGACGATGCGCTGCGTGACCGAGCTCGGAGCTGTGTTCGAGGGAACGATGCTCGAGGGCTGCGGCATGCACGGGCTGCGCCAGGCGGCCGGTGCGCTCGACTGCCGCAACTCCGGCACCACGATGCGTCTTTTGGCGGGACTGCTCGCCGCGCAGGAATTCGAGAGCGAGCTCGTGGGAGACGAATCACTTTCACGCCGGCCGATGGACCGCGTGGTCACGCCGCTCCGTGACATGGGCGCCCGAGCGAGCTGGCCTCCTCTGCGCGTCGGAGGCGAGACGCCTCTGCATGGCGTCCTTCACACGATGCCGGTGCCGAGCGCGCAGGTGAAGTCCGCCCTGCTCATCGCAGGGCTGTTCGCGGACGGACCGACGTCCGTCATCGAACCGGTCAAGACCCGCGACCATACCGAGCTGATGCTGCGTGCGATGGGGGCGTCGGTGGAGGTGGATGGACTTCGCGTCGAAGTCGCGCCCGCGGGCCAGCTCGAACCGCTCGACCTCGACGTCCCGGGCGACATCAGCGCAGCCGCTTTCTGGGTCGTCGCGGCAGGGCTCGTGCGGGGTTCGCGGATCCGGCTGCAGGCGACCGGGGTCAATCCCACACGGGTCGCATTCCTCAGCGTGCTGCAGGCCAGTGGATTCGAGGTCACGGTCTCAAACCCTCGGTTCGTGGGCAGCGAGCCGGTCGGCGACCTGAATGTTGGGACGGCGCACAACCTGAAATCGATCCACGTCAAGGACGGCATGGCCGCCGAGATGATCGACGAGCTCCCCGTGCTCGCCGTCGCTGCGACCCAGATGCCGGGCCGGAGCGTCATCGCCGGTGCGGGCGAGCTTCGGGTGAAAGAGTCAAACCGCATCACCGCGATGGAGGAGGGGCTGTTGGCGATGGGCGCGGACATCACAGCCACCGACGATGGCTGGGTGATCAACGGACCCCGAGAGCTCGAGGGCGCGCGCGTGAGCGCGCAAGGCGACCACCGGGTTGCGATGGCGCTCTCTATCGCCGGCCTCATCGCTCAAGGCAGGACTGAGATCGATGGGGCCGAGTGCGTGGAAATCTCCTACCCCGAGTTCTTCGACCACCTCGAGTACCTGTGCTGAAGGTTCGATGCGAGGTCGACATCGAGGTGGACGCCCTCGAGCTCTACGAGCTCGAGATCACCCCGCCCCGCGAAGACTTCGAGCTGGAGGTGGCGAGGACGGTCCAGGGTGCGAAGTCGGGAGAGGTTGGCGTTGTCGGGCGTGCTCGTGAGCTTTACCGCCGTTTCGGGCTCGACCCTACTCGGGTGCGCCCGTCGTCGGAGGCGCTGCTCCGCCGCCTCAAGAAGGGCGAGCCTCTGCCACGGATAAACTCGCTCGTTGATGTCGCCAACGCGTTGTCGGTGCAGCTGCAGGTGCCGGTCGGCCTCTACGACCTCGACAAGGTGAAGGGTGGCGAGCTCGTGATCAGGCTGGGCGCCAAAGGCGAGGGATACACCGGCATCGGCAAGGAGCGCGTCAATGTGGCCGGCCGCATCTGTGTCGCTGACGCCGAGGGGCCGTGCGGAAACCCGAGCGCGGACTCCGCTCGCACGATGATCACCACCGAGACCGAGCGCGCCGCCTGGATCTACTTTCTGCCGGTTCTCGAAGACGACATCGATCGCACCGCAGAGCTGGTGGCGGTCTTCGGCCGGGGCCTGGTCAGGATGGTGTGAGCGGTTGGCCAACTCCGAGCAGGTGATGTGTGTGAAGCGGGAGGACATCTTTCCCGACGGCGCCTGGCATGGGTTCGTGAGCAGCGATCTCGAACGCCATCAGGCCGTGATCCGTGAGCGCTACTTCTTCAAGCCGCGGGTCGAGGTCGAGGACGATCCGAAATTCCAACAGATCATCCCGTACGTCGTCTTCCGGCACGCCGATCGATACTTCCTCACGCATCGTTTGCGAGCTTCGTCTGAGAAGCGGCTCCGCAAGCAGTACTCGCTGGGGATCGGCGGGCACATCAACCCCGGCGACCTCGAAGGCGGCGACCCCATCCTCGACGGCCTCAAGCGCGAGTGGGGCGAGGAGGTGGTCTACGAGGGGCGATTCGATGCCGACCTGATCGGCCTCCTGAACGACGAGTCGGCGCCGGTGTCCAAGGTGCACCTTGGCGTGGTCTTCCTCGTCAATGGCGACTCGCCCAACATCGCGATCCGCGAGACCACCAAGCTCGCCGGTGAGCTGATGACCCTGGACGAGATGAGGATTCACTACCTCGAAATGGAGTCGTGGTCGCAAATGGTGTTCGACCGATTGACCTTATGAAGTACGTCGAGGTGGGAGGCGTCCGGGTTTCCGCGATCGGACTCGGCACCTGGCAGTTCGGTTCGCGTGAGTGGGGCTATGGCGCCGACTACGACACCAGGGTCGCAGGCACGATCGTGCGCCGCGCGCTCGAGCTGGGCGTGAACCTGATCGACACCGCCGAGATCTATGGCCTGGGCCGTTCCGAGCGCATCGTCGGCGAGGCCATCCGCGGACGCCGCGACAGCGTCTTCCTCGCGACCAAGCTGTTTCCGATCGGCCTTCCCTTCATGACGGGGTGGCGAGCCCGCCGCAGCGCGCGGCGCCTCGGCCTCGACCACATCGACCTTTACCAGCAGCATTGGCCGAGCCCGTTCTTTCCGCCGCGCGCGACCATGCCGCGCATGCGACGCCTCGTCGAACAGGGCCTTGTGGGACATGTGGGCGTCAGCAATCACACGCTCGCCGGCTGGCAGGAGGCCGAGCAGGCGCTCGGCGGCCCTGTCCTTTCGAACCAGGTGCTCTTCAGCCTGGTCCACCGCTCACCAGACAGGGAGCTGGTGCCCTGGGCGCAGGAGAAGGGGCGCATCGTCATCGCGTACAGCCCTCTTGGACAGGGAGTCCTGTCGGGGAAGTACCAGCAATCGGGACCCCGGAACTTCAGGCGCGTGAGGAGAAACTTCAGCGCCGAGGCGCGAGCCCGGTTCGAGCCGCTGATCGCCGCCCTGCGCGAGATCGGCGCGCGGCATCGTGCAACGCCGGCGCAGGTCTCGCTTGCATGGCTCATCCGCAAGCCCAACGTCGTGGCCATTCCAGGCGCGTCGAGCTTGGCCCAGCTGGAGGAGAACACCGCCGCCGGCGACGTCGAGCTGTCGGACGAAGACGCTGCGTTGCTCGATAGGCTGAGCGCATGAAGCTTCACGGGGTGGAGCTGCGCCGCATCCGGCTGTCATTGGTCGCGCCATTTGAAACGTCGTTCGGTGTCCAGACGGAGCGCGATGTGCTGCTGTTGAAAGCGATCACCTCCGACGGCGTGGGTTGGGGTGAGTGCGTCGCAGGCGAGGAGCCGACGTACTCGTCGGAGTATGTGGACGGCTCGCAGCACGTCTTGATCCATCACCTGCTGCCCCGGCTGCTCGACCAGGCGAGTCTCGACGCCGAGGACGTGGGCCGGGTGCTGAGGCCGGTGCACGGCCATCAGATGGCGAAGGCCGCAATCGAGATGGCGATCCTCGATGCGCAGCTGCAAGCGCAGAACGAATCCTTCGCCAAGTATTTCGGCGCGACGCGAGCCGCCGTCGACTGTGGGGTTTCAGTCGGGATCCACCCATCGATTCCGGAGCTGCTGGCGACCGTGGGTGAATATCTAGACCAGGGCTACAGGCGGATCAAGCTGAAGATCAAGCCGGGCTGGGACGTGGAGCCGGTTCGGGCCGTCCGAGATCGCTTCGGCGACGTTCCCCTCCAGGTCGACGCCAACACGGCCTACTCGCTGTCGCACGCCCCTCAGCTCGCGCAGCTCGACCCGTTCGACCTGCTCCTCATCGAGCAGCCGCTCCCAGAGGAGCAGGTGCTCGCGCACGCCGAGCTGGCCAAATTGGTGCGCACGCCGATCTGTCTCGACGAGTCGATCACGTCTGCGCAGGCCGCCGCGGACGCGATCGAGCTCGGTGCGTGCCGGATCATCAACGTCAAACCAGGCCGGGTCGGTGGCTACCTCGAAGCGCGCAGGATCCATGACCTGTGCGCGTCGCGTGGCGTGCCGGTCTGGATGGGCGGAATGCTCGAGACCGGGATCGGCCGCGCCGGCAACGTCGCCATGGCCGCAATGCCGAACTTCACGTTACCTGGCGATACTTCGGCCTCCGACCGCTACTACCACCGTGACATCACCCAGCCTTTCGTCCTGCACGACGGGCGCCTCGACGTGCCGGCCGGACCTGGGCTCGGCGTGGGGGTCGACGAGGAATTTCTCGATTCCATCACGTACTGGAAGGAGACCGTCGGGAGGCTAAGCCACGCGACTTCGTAGGCGCGGAGGCGGTTGCACCGCCAGCAGGTCGCTCATCGGCGTGGCCTGCGCGGCGAGGCCCAGGCGGGGGAGCCGGAGCTCGTCTTCGATGGTCGCCAGCAGCGAGTAGTGGTCGTAGGGCCGAGCGCTTCGTATTCGCAGCGGGTCTGGATGGATGACCAGCGTCAGCACGGAGTTGGCGCTGTCCTCACCCTCGTCCCAGGTGATCAGCAGCACACCACCGTCCTGCCACGCGTTGGAGGCCAGGATCG
>DASQAU010000176.1:0-7015 GCA_035635595.1 Candidatus Eiseniibacteriota bacterium | reverse complement strand
TGGCACCTCCTCCAGTTTGTTGTTGAACTTGTACAGGCCGGAGAAGACGTTCTGGAACAGGTCGATGTCGACCGCAGCCGACATACGCGCGGGGTCGAGATCACCTACGTCACTGATGATCGGAAAGCTGAGGGTCTGATCCGACGCCAGATTTTCGGACGTCCCCCCTCCGCCGCCACCACAGGCGGCCGCAACGAAAATTGCTCCCAAAGCGACGGCTAGGGAGCGAAACCTGGAGTTACGCGTCATACAACCTCCTCACGGAAAACAGATGCGAGGAGGCGCACGACGATGCCACCCTCGCGATCCATCGCCCTCTTCCCGGCAGGTCCGGGGCGAGAGTGCGCCGGCGACGGACTCCGCCATCCCATGATGGCCCCGCTACTCCAGGATCCATCTTGGGGCCTATGGCCCCAGGCGGTCAAGTTCCCGGCTGCGTCGCCGGACGGGCCATGTTCCCGGCTCGTGGGATGATCGCCTCGTGCAAGTGAGGCGCGCAGGGATGCGCAGGCAGGAGGGTCGGGGCAAGGTGGACGGGTCGACCAGGTTCACCGCCGATCTCGATCTGCCCGGGCTTTTGCACGTGCAGCTGGTGCTCAGCCACCTCCCGAGCGCCCGGATCCGGAGCATCGACGTGGCCGCCGCCCGCGCGGCTCCCGGCGTGGTGGCCGTGGTCACCGGGGCCGAGCTCCCCGAGGTTGAGGCGGCCGGGGCGGACAAGCCCCTGGCCGTGGACCGGGTGTTCTACGCCGGCCAGCCCGTGGTGGCGATCGTCGCGGAAAGTGAAACCGCAGCCTGGGACGCCGCCACACTCGTCGAGGTTGACTTCGACCCGCTCCCGCTTGTCGCGGGTCCTGACCAGGCCATGCGGGACGGCGCGCCCGAGGTGCTGGAGCCGGACGCCGAAGGTTCTGAAGCCGATGCGTCGATGCACGGTGCGGCGACCGACGCCGAGTCCACCACTGTCAAGCGGCCGCGAAACGTCACCTCCGTGGCGACTTTCAAACGCGGCGACGTGGCCGCCGGCCTGGCGGCGGCGGACACGGTCATCAAGGCGAGCTATCGCATGTCTGGGGTCCACCACTCGTTCATCGAGCCTCACGTGTCGGTCGTGCGGCCGGAACCTGGCGGTGGAATGACGATCTGGGCGCCCACGCAGGGTCCTTTCGCCGTCCGCGACGAGATCGCGAAGCTCCTCGACGTCGCCCCGCATGAGGTGCGCGTGATTCCGATGCCCGTCGGTGGCGGGTTTGGCGGCAAGGTCATGCTGCTGGAGTCGCTGCTGGCCCTGCTGGCGCGCAAGGTGCGCCGCCCGCTTCGACTGTCCCTGACGCGGCAGCAGGAGTTTCAAGTTGGGCGCCCTGCGCCGGCGGCGCGCTTTGACATCGAGCTGGGCGCCAAACGCGACGGCACCCTCACGGCGCTGCGCGTGCGCTACGACTACGACAACGGCGCGACCGGCGGCTGGCACGCAGGCATCACGGGTTCATTCCTGGGTGGCACCTATCGCATTCCCAACTTCGAGCTCACGGGCTACGAGGTCGCGACCAACAAGACGCCGGTCGACGCGTATCGCGCGCCGGGGGGACCGCAAGCCTACTTTGCGCTCGAGTCGGCGATGGACGAGCTCGCGACCTCGCTTGGCATGGACCCGATCGAGCTCCGCCTGCACAACGCCTCACGCGAGGGCGACCTGACCGCCGACAAGAGTCGCTGGCCGCGGATCGCGATGGTCGAATGCCTCGAGGCGGCGCGCCGGCATCCGCTGTACACCGCGCCTGTCGGCGCAGGCGAAGGCGTAGGCATCGCCCTGGGCTCGTGGGGCGGAGCCCGCTCGCCGGCGGCCGCGGGCTGTCGAGTCGAGCCCGACGGCACGGTGTCGGTCCTGATCGGATCGCCAGACATCAGCGGCTCCGCGACCGGGCTCGCGTTGATCGCAGCCGAAGCGTTTGGCATCTCACCCGAGAAAGTCCGGGTCGACATCGGCGACACGTCGGTGGCGCCGCAAGGCCCCATGGCCGCCGGCAGCCAGGTCATCTATAGCATGGGCGGGGCGGTCTATGAAGCGGCGCTCGAAGCGCGTCGCCAGCTGCTGGAGGTCGCCACCGAGGAGCTCGAAGCCGCTCCTGAGGACCTGGACATCGTCGACGGGCGTGTGACGGTGAAAGGCGTGCCCGAGCGCTTTGTCGAGATCACCCGCCTGGTGGCGCTGAGCACGGAGTTCATGGGTCGCCACCGGCCCATCAACGCCATGGGACGTTCCGCGGTGCAGAGCGCTTCGCCGGCGTTCACCGTCCATATCGCGCGAGTCCGCGCCGACACTGAAACGGGCGCGTTCCAGCTGACCGGTTACGCCGCGATCCAGGACGTCGGACGGGCGATCAACAAGCCGGAGGCGGAAGGGCAGGTGCACGGGGGCGCGGTTCAGTCTTTGGGGCGCGCGCTGGGTGAGCAGCTCGCCTATGACGACGGCCAGCTCCGCAGCGGCAGCTTCCTCGACTACGAGCTGCCGACCGCAGACCAGGTGCCCGACATCGAGGTGCAGCTGATCGAGGTTCCGTCGCCGGTGGGCCCGCTCGGGGCGAAGGGAGTCGGAGAGCCGCCGGCGATCCCCGGCGCCGCTGCGCTGGCCAACGCCCTGGCCCGCGCGACGGGGATCAGGGTGCGAGAGCTTCCGATCGACCGTTCCATCCTGGCGGGAATGGAGTCGATCGCCCGCTAGGTGGTCGAACGAAGGCAGGTCGATCGCCGGGCAACATTACCCGTGACCGGTGACCGGCGGCACGGCTCGTCGCTCCGCGCCTACGTGACTCGAACCCTTCCCGGCTACTCTCCGATCCTCGTCAGCAACCGCGCCCCTCACGAGCCCACGCTGGAAGGAGGCTTCAAGCGCGGAGCCGGAGGAGTGATCACCGGCCTGCTCACACTGGCCGATGCGACCGGCGCGGATTGGGTGGCGTGCGCACGAAACGACGCCGAGCGCGAGCTGGCATCCAGAGACGGTTCGCCGGTCGCGGTCCCTCTTCTGCACTCGATCGGCCGCCTGCACTATGCGACGCCGACTCGCGAGCAGTACGAGATGTACTACGCGGTGTTCGCCAACCCGGTGCTCTGGTTCATCCAGCACTACCTGTGGGACCTCGCCATCGAGCCGGTCATCGACGACCGCGTTCACCAGGCGTGGGCGGAGGGGTACGTCGAGGTAAACCGCCAGATGGCGGCGAAGACAGTCGAGATCGCGAAGTCGGCCCGCGCCCGTCCGCTGGTGCTGGTTCACGACTACCAGCTTTACCTCGTGCCTCGCCTGGTGAGGAAGGAGCTTCCGGACGCGGTGATCCAGCACTTCGTCCACGTGCCGTGGCCGACGCCGCAGTACTGGAAAGTCCTGCCGAAGGAGATGCGCGACGCGATCCTCGACGGATTGCTGGGCTGCGATGTCGTGGGCTTCCAGTCCAGCCTCGACGTGCGCAACTTCCTGATGACGTGCGAAGAGAACGCCGGCCTGCAGGTGGACGAAAAGGAGCGGGCGGTGCTGGCGGGTGGGCGCGTCGTGTACGCGCGCCACTACCCCATCTCGATCGACGTCAACGCCAACGTGCGCATGGCGGCATCTCGGGGCGTCAAACGGCAGGAGCACAAGCTGGCCACGTGGCGACCGCAGCGCCTGATCGTCCGCATCGACCGCACCGACCCGTCCAAGAACATCGTCCGCGGCTTCATCGCCTACGAGAAGCTGCTTCGGTATCACCCCGAGCTGCACCGCCAGGTTCAGTTCTGGGCTTTCCTGCAGCCTTCACGCCAGGACATCGCCGCATACAGCCGCTACCTCAGGCAGATCCGCCAGGCAGCGGGCCGAATCAACAGCGAATTCGGCTCAGAGGAGTGGCAGCCGGTCCGCCTGGAGATCGCCGAGAGCGAGCGGAAAGCGATCGCGGCAATGAAGAACTTCGATGTGCTGCTCGTCAACCCTGTTTACGACGGGCTCAACCTCGTCGCCAAAGAGGGGGCGCTGGTCAACGCCACCGAAGGCGTGATCGTGCTGTCAGAGAACGCGGGCGCGCATGAGGAGCTGCGCGGCAACGTGCTCTCGATCAACCCGTTCGACGTGGAAGCAACCGCCGCCGCCCTTTTCACCGGCCTGACGATGCCGGCCGCGGACAGGCATCGCATGAACGAGGGTGCGCGCGAGGTGGTGCGGGCCAACGATATCGCTCGCTGGATCAGCAACCAGGTGCAGGACCTGCGCGACCTCGTCGCACCCGGCCAGAGCTCCCGCGTCCAGGTCGCGACTCAGGATCAGCCCTAGCGGCGCTTCCCCCGTTCCATTCGCGTCGCGACGGCCAGTAGGCCGCTCAACACGGCACCTTCGAACAGTCCGTAGAGGACTGAACGCGGGACGGGTTGATTGAACGGGCCCAGGTTGAGGAGAAACGTCAAGACGGCAAATACAGGAAACGAAAGCGCCAGCTGCTTCCACGTGTCGAGTCCCTCCCACCACTGAACAAGACGCGGCGGTGCGTTGGGCTTACTGTTCGCCACCGGCCTCAGCCCACTCGACGATCTCGTTCAGGAGGGCGACGGCCTCGCTCGGCCCGTTGACCACGATGTCACAGCGGTCGAACAGATGGGCTGGCGCCTCCGGAGATGTGACGCCTACGCAGGTGTGAGGGACCTCGAGCGAGGCCACGTAATCGAACATCGACCTGTCGTTTTCGTCGTCGCCAAAACACACGACGCCTCCTGGATCCTCACCCGGCAGCAGAGCAGCAAGGGCATTGCCTTTCCCGGCGTTGGGAGCGTGAACCTCGATCACCTTGCGTCCGAGGTCTGCTCCCAGGCGCCGGCCCTCGAGCAGGGGCTGGACGAGCGCCAGCATCTCCTCGCCGCTGACGTCTGAGTTGCGAAAGTGAATCGCGCTGCTTGCGGGTTTCACCTCGAGCCATGCCCCTGGGATCCGCGCGAGAAGCACGGCGACGTCGGCATTGAAGCGTTCGAGGGCTTCCTTCTGCGCGTGTCGTGGGATGGCCCGCCCGCTGTCACCGATCAGCCGAACGCCGGAGATCGGCACCAGCTGCTCGAGCTGTTCGCTGGTGCGGCTGCTCAATACGATGACGTCGGCGAGCAACCGGACGAGCCGGCTCAGCGCCAGCAGCGCGTCCGGCAAGGCGGCAGACTGGGCTGGGTCGGGAACGATTTCGGCCAGGGTGCCGTCGAAGTCGGTGACCAGCACGAGCTCAGCCGGCGGTACCTTCGACACGGCCGAGTTCCGCCAGGCACCGACGATCCGATCGGTCTGGAGCACCCTTATAAGTTACGCGGGCGGTGGCGCTCGATGATCGACGCGAACTTGACGCTCGATGGGAGCGTGCCGAGTGAACGGCCCCAGTCACCCGCCAATCGCGATGCGCAGAAGGCGTCCGCCACGGCGGGGTCGCCGTATCGAAGCATCAGCGAGGCCTGCAGCAGCACGGCCATCCGCTCGACGATGCGGCGCGCACGAGACTCGGCCTCGCCTGTGTTGGCCAGCTCGCGCTTGAGATCGGCGACCGCTGGGTCGAGCAGCTTGTGCGGACTTGCCTGCCCGACCTCTGCCAAGAAGGCGGCGAGCGATTCGGGCTCGCGGCTCAGCGCGCGCAGCACGTCGAGCGCGTTGACGTTGCCCGAACCTTCCCAGATCGAGTTCAGAGGCGCCTCGCGATACAGGCGCGGAAGGATCGACTCTTCGACGTAGCCGTTGCCCCCGTGGCACTCGAGCGCCTCGGCCACGACCGCGATCGCGCGCTTGCACGTCCAGTACTTGCCTATGGCGAGCGCAAGGCGCCGGAACTGTGTCTCGGCTGGATCCGAGGCGCGGTCGAAGGCACCTGCCAGGCGCATCATCAGAATGGTCGTCGCCTCTGATTCCACGGCCAGGTCCGCCAGCACGTTGGCCATCAACGGCTGCTCGGTGAGCAGCCTTCCAAACGCGCTGCGATGCGCAGTGTGATGTGTCGCCTGGGCAACAGCCTGGCGCATGAGGGAGGCAGATCCAATTACGCAGTCCAACCGGGTGTGGTTGACCATCTCGATGATCGTCCGCACTCCTCTTCCCTCTTCGCCGACCATCGTGGCCCACGCATCTTTCAGCTCGATCTCCGAGGACGCGTTGGATCGGTTGCCAAGCTTGTCCTTCAGCCGCTGGATGTGGAAGTTGTTGCGAGAGCCATCCGGGAGGACGCGCGGGAGCAGGAAGCACGTGAGCCCGCCGGGTGCTTGTGCGAGGACAAGGAAGGCGTCACACATCGGCGCCGAGCAGAACCACTTCTGGCCGGTGAGAAGGTAGTCGCCATCAGTGCCCGTCGGTACTGCGCGCGTGGTATTGGTGTGCACGTCCGAGCCGCCCTGCCGCTCGGTCATCGCCATGCCGAAGAGGACGCCGCGCTTGGTCGACGCCGGCCGCAGGCCGGGGTCGTAGTCGAGCGTGGTCATCAGCGGCTCCCATTTCAGGGCGAGCTCGCTTTGCCGGCGCAGGGCCGGTACCGCTGCGTAGGTCATCGACACAGGGCAGCCGTGTCCGCCCTCAACTTGCGACCAGACATAGAAGGCCGCTGCGCGCGCGGCGTGCGCTCCGGGACGCTTCTCGCGCCAGGGCATGGCGTGCAGCCCGTGGCCGACCGCCACCTCCATCAGCCTGTGCCAGGCAGGGTGGAACTCGACCTCGTCGATCCGCTCGCCGAAGCGATCGTGCGTACGCAGCTGCGGCGGGTTGGCATTCGCCTGGAAGCCCCAGTCGATCGCCTCCTGCGTGCCAGCGAGCCGGCCGAGCTCCCCGACAAGGTCCTGTGCCCAAGCTCCGCCTTCGCGCTCGAGCGCCTCGCGCAGGGGCGCATCAGCCTCGAAGAGGTTGTAGTCGACCAGAAGTGGGGGCTGGTTGTACACCCGTTACAGGCTAACCGTGTTGGCCTGAATTCACTGCCGGTGCCGGCGGTCGCGGGTTTGCTTTGCTCGGGTTACCCGCGCGAGCCGGCACCGGCGG
>DASQAU010000175.1:0-5340 GCA_035635595.1 Candidatus Eiseniibacteriota bacterium | reverse complement strand
GTGGACGCCTTCGCGCAGACGTTGCCCGGCGCCGTGCAGCTGGAGCCCGCTCGGCGCGAGGGTATCGCGCGGCCCCTGCTTCGCTCACTCGGAGCGGTCGCGGGAGTGCTCACCAACTAGTCCTCGGGGTGGCCGGTGTTGCCGAACGCGATCCGATCGCGAACCACCCTGGCGCGCCCGAGCAGGCGGGCTTTCTGCACGGCGTCCTCGCCAAATCGATCTCGGATCGCGTCCATGGCCGTCTCCAGCTTTTGGCTGCGAGGTGGAGCGGAGCCGCCGAACAGGTCGAGCTGTCCGGCGTCTTCGTCGACCAGGCCGGACAGGCCGACACCCAGGGTCCCGACCGCGCGCCGGACGTCACGGGCGGCCAGGAGGGTGCGCGCGGCCTGGTAGATCTCCTCGCCGGTCCCGACCGGGTGGGCCAGCTTGGATTGCTTGGAGAAGCGGTCGACGTCCGGACGGTACACGACGCCAATCGAAACGACCATGCCACGGCGGCCGGCCGCCCGAATCCGGCGCCCAACCATCTCGGACAGGCGCATCAGCAGCTCCTCGAGCTCGCCCTGCGAGGTGGTCGAGCGCGCCAGCACGTGCGAATGGCTGTAGCTCTTGCGTGGAGGACCTTCGAAGTGACTGACCTCGAAACCTCGCAGGCGGCGCAACCAACCGCCCGCCACCGCCGGCTGCATGCCTGCGCGGCTCAACTGGTCGACGGTGGCGTGCAAGAACTCGAGCGGCGTGTGGATTCCGGCCAGCAGCAGGCGGCGCGCGGAGGCTTCGGCGATGCCGGACAGGTCGGTGAGCCGGAGGCGACCAAAAACAGGCACCAGGTTCGTGTGATCGATCCGCTCGAGGCCGTCGCGTTTGTTGAGGTTGGAGGCCTGCTTCGCCATCCAGATCGAAGTCGAGATGCCGATCGAGCTGGTGATGCACTCCCCCACCTCTTTGCGCAGCGACGCCTTGATCGCCTTCGCGACTCCTTCGGGACCCAGCTTTTTCAGGTTGGGCGTGCCGGCCAGGTTCATCGAGGCTTCGTCGATCGACATCCGCAGGACGTCAGGGCTGTGGCGCGTCATGATCTCGATCAGCCGGTCGGACGCCGCGCGATAGCGCGGCGGGTTGGGCTCCAGCACGGTGATCCCCGGGAAAATGGCTTTTGCCTCGAAGACCTTCATACCGGTCTTGATGCCCAGGTCCCGAGCCTCCCGCGAGGAGGACACGATGGTCGCGGCGTCGGTGTTGTAGGCCGCGATGGCCAGGGGCTTCCCCCGCAGGCTCGGATCGTGCTGCTGCTCGATCGAGGCGAAAGCGCAGTTGAGGTCGACGACGAGGGTTTCGGGGTCGGCCGCGTTCAGGTCCACGACGAACTAATGTTCGCACAGCCTGGCGATTTCCGCGCGGAAAGGGCGTGTCGCGGTGCGGGCAGAGGTGGTTTCCGCGCGGAAACAGCCAGGTTAAGGCTGGGGGGTTGTTGCTCCTGGGCCGAATCTTCCTGGCGTGCCCATCTCCGCGTGGATGACGTGCATCACTGCGTTGATCAGGGCCAGGTGCGAGAACGCCTGCGGGAAGTTGCCGAGGTGCCGGCCGCTCCGTGGGTCGATCTCCTCGGCGTAGAGCTGCAGCGGGCTTGCGTACGAGAGCAGCTTCTCGCAGAGCTCGCGCGCCCGGTCGAGCTCGCCGATCTCGCACAAAGCCGAGACCAGCCAGAACGAGCAGATCGTGAACGTGCCCTCTTCACCGGACAGCCCGTCGTCGGTCTCATCGGTTCGGTAGCGCAGCACCATCCCATCGACGGTCAGCTCGTCGGCGATCGCCAGCACGGTCGCACGGACCCGCGGGTCTTCCGGCGGCAGGAAACGGACCAGCGGGATCAGGAGGACTGATGCGTCGAGCGCGTCGGTGCCGTAGTGCTGCACGAAGACGCCTCGCTTGTCCACGCCGTGCTCGCACAGGTCCGACTTGATCTCGTCGGCGATCGCCTGCCATGACTTCGCCAGGTCGGTGTCGCCATGCATCTCAGCCAGGCGCGCGCCTCGGTCGCATGCCACCCAGCACATGAGCTTCGAGGACGTGAAGTGCTGTGGCTCCCCACGAACCTCCCAGATTCCCCGATCAGGCTTTCTCCAGTTCTCAATTGCGCACTCAACTGCGCGCTTCAAGATCGGCCACACGACCTCAGGCAAGTAGTCGCGCGACTTGGTGTGCAGGTAGACCGAATCGAGCACGGCCCCCCAGACGTCGTGCTGGACCTGCTGGTAGGCGGCGTTCCCGATGCGAACGGGCCGAGAGATGTCGTAGCCGCTGAGGTGATCCAGCGTCTTTTCGGTCAGCTCGGGCTCGCCCCCGATGCCGTACATGATCTGCAGGTCCTTCTTCCCGGCGGCCACGTCGGCGATGAAATAGAAGAAGTCGTTGGCCTCACGATCAAAGCCCAGCGTGTAAAGACCCCACAGCATGAAGGTCCCGTCGCGGATCCACGTGTACCTGTAATCCCAGTTTCGCTCGCCGCCGATCGTCTCCGGCAAGGAGGTCGTCGGCGCCGCGAGCAGTGCGCCGGTGGGGCTGTACGTGAGGCCCTTCAGCGTCAACGCGCTGCGCTGCAAGAAGCTTTGCCAGGGGTGCTCTGGGAACTCGCCGCCATTGATCCACTCGCGCCAGTAGTCGGCGGTGCGCTCGACCCGATCGAACGCCTCCTCTGCAGTCGAGGGCGCGGGGTGCTCCTCCCAATGCTCTTTGGAGGTTGAGTGGCGCGAGCGCGCCCAGACCATGGCGACGTAGGCGCGCTCGCCCTGGCGCAGGGTCTTGGTCGCGTGTGCGCCGGGTCCTTCGAAGCCGACGCGCAGGTCCGTGACGAGGCGCAGCGGGACCTCCGTCTCGCTTCCGCTGGCGATCGCCTCGCCGTACCCGGACCCCGCATATTCCCACCTGGCAGAGGTACTTCCGTAATCGAAAACCGGGTGGCAGTCCAGGCTGAGCTCGACGTTGCCGACAACGCAGCGCGCGGTGCGCAGAAGGATGTGCTCGGCCTCATAGTCCGTCGGCGGCCGGCGGTTGGTGCCCGATCGGCGCTGGCTGTGATACCAGGGACCGATGCATAGCGCGTCGCGCACGATCAGCCAGCCTGTCCGCGTCCTCCATGTCGTTTCGAGGACCAGGGTCCCCGGCAGGTAGCGGCGACCGGCGGGAACCTGCACCCCTGTCGGGCCGAACCTGAAGCTGCCCGCCGCCCGGTCAAGGATGGCCGCAAACACACTGGGGCTGTCGGGCCTGGGCAGACACATCCACTCCACGCGACCGCTCGGCGCGACAAGGCAGTTGACCTCGCAGTCGGACAGGAAGGCGTAGTCGGCTATGGGCGGGAAGGAGCTCTGGATCCGAGGGAGTGCGGCTTGCGGCCCAGCCTCCCGGTCTGGATCGGGCTGCCGCGCGCGATCGCCGTTCACGGCCGGCTTCATAGCCGGTCCCAGGTCGGACTCGCGTGCTTTTCTCGCCACCTCTACCCAGCTATCGAGAGGATATGCCGATGGCCCCCTGGATGCGCTCGAAAACTGCATCGGGGTCGCCCATTCCGTCGATCTCCACCACCCGAACTCCACGCCGGCGGTAGTAGTCCAACACCGCCTCGGTGAGCTTGTGATACTCGTGCATCCGCTCGGCGATCGCCTCCCTCGTGTCGTCGGGCCGGCCTTCGATCGCCGCCCGGTGAAGGATCCGTTCGACGAGCACATCCTCAGGCACGTCGAGCGCGATCACGAAGTCGACCCGATGGCCTTCTGAGGCCAGCATCTCGTCGAGCGCCCGCGCCTGCTCCAGGGTCCGCGGGAAGCCGTCCAGGAGCACGCCCGCGCCGACCTCGGATTCCGGGAGCAGCCGGCGGACGATCTTGACGATGATGTCGTCCGGCACGAGGTCGCCGGCGGCCATGATGCGCGCGACCTCCTTGCCGATCTCGGTGCCGCGCGCAACTTCCGAACGCAGGATGGCGCCCGTCGAAAGGTGCACCAGGTGGAACTCCTTTTCGATCCGGGAAGCCTGCGTACCCTTGCCGCTGCCCGGCGGTCCGAAGATGATGCCGATCAAGACTCCACCTCGTCGTCGGTCCGATGACGGCGGTCGGTGATCCGGATCGCGTGGCGCCGCCGCCACCAGTTGTTGGCGTGCTCGTCGAGCAGCGCCTTCACTGCCGGGTCCGGCCCGGCAACTTCGCCGCCCTGGCTCAGCTGAAGCCAGCGCCGCGTGATCTCCACGTAGAGGTCCGCCTCAGTCCAGCCAGGCAGCTGCTCGAGAACCCGATGCTTTCTGATCGCCTCAGCCACCGGCCGGTACACGTTGTCGTACCAGCTCGCGGCCGCTTCAGGTAGAGGCACCTGGCGGCCCTGCTCGAGCGAGAGAAAGTAGCCGTGACCGAGGATGTGCTTGAGGATCTCGTCGTAGCGGCCCAGCCGGCTGCACTCCAGGCGGGCCTCGGGTCGCACGCGATGCAGCTGAGTGGTCTCGAGAAAGGCCGCGTACTCGGCTGCGCGCAGCAGGGCGGCGGCGTCGATCTTGGAGGTCATCGGCGCCCGAGTTTGAACCTCGACCACACGCGCGTTGATCGTGGCGCGGCCGAGGTTCCGCGCGACTGAGACGCGATGGTGCCCGTCGATCACGTAGTAGTTGTCGCCGACCTTGTAGACGTCGATCGGCGGCAGCTCGTCGCCTTCGACCATCGCCTGGTAGATCCGCGTCCAGCGGTCCCGCAGCCTACGGTTGACCGGCAAGAAGCCCGGATCGAAGTCCCCAGTCTTCGAAGGAGGCGCCGCCGAGCCTACGACCCTGTCCAGCGGGATCTCCTGCACGCCGCCGTAGGACCTGCCCTCGAGGCCGGCGGCCTCGAGGACCGGCTCGATCGACTGCAGCCGGCGCGCACGCCGGGTCAGGATGGATCGAATCGCGCGCGTGAAGGCGCGAAATCGGGCCGCGTCGAAGTCCTCGAGTGCCCGGATCCGCTCCAAAGCCGTCCTAGCTTAGAGGCACCTCTACAGGAGGGCTTGCTCGCTCTCCGCGTCGAAGAAGTGCAGGGTGCGGATGTCCAGGCCGAGGCGAACCTTGTCGCCCGGCTGCACCGCCATGCGTGGGTCGACGCGCGCGGTGACCTGGTCGCTGCCGACCTGGCCGTAGAGGAACTGGTCGGAGCCCAGCCGCTCGACGACGTCGACTTTCATCTCCATCGTCGGCGCGCCCTCCACCGTGCGGTCCGTGAGCGCCTCCGGCCGGAAGCCCAAGGTGCCCTTGGCCGCCGTGACCGGCTTGGGCAGCCGGACCTCGAAGCCCGAGGCTTTGGCGGTGCCGTTTTGCATG
>DASQAU010000174.1:0-4834 GCA_035635595.1 Candidatus Eiseniibacteriota bacterium | reverse complement strand
GGGCGGGCTGCACGTTTTCCTCCCGCTTCGAGACCTGGGCATCGACGGGGTGGTGCACCGGCTCGACGATGGTTCGTACATTCCGGTGCAGGTGAAGGGTAGGACCGAGCTGACTCCCGCCGGCCAGGTTCACATCACCGTGACGGCCACCAGCCTGGTTGACGATCAAGCGCTTGTCGTGGCGGCGCTGGTTGATGGAGAGCAGCTCGGTCCCTTTGTTCTGGTCATCGAGGAAGCAGCTTTTCGAACCCTGGCCGTCCACAACGAGGTCGGCGGCCGTGAGTATCTGACGGCGGCATTCCAGCTGCATGAAGGCGGGGATTCGCGCTGGGCGCCTTACCTTGTAGGGCGCGAGAAACTGGCAGAGCGGTTCGGGGTCGCGGCACCGGCGGGCGCAGCCACCACCGAGGATTTGCTCGCGCGATCGGTGGTTGATCGCGGACATGAGGGCTTCCTCGGAGAGATGGAGGTGGTCCGGCGATTGGCCGAGGCGGAATCGCTCAATCTCTTCCGGCCGTTTCCCGACCTGGAAACGGTGGAGGTGCTGGCGCGCCACGTGTCGACCCGGCGCTTTCTCGGGATCCAGGTCAAGACCGTTGGATGGGACCGGGATCACCTCGAGAATCGGGTTTACGTCCGGAGGGCGAGCTCTCGATCCTCGGCGTCGACATTTGTTTGTGTGTTGGGGTGGGATCGCGACGCAGGCCTGTTCGAAGATGACTGCCTGCTCATCCCGAGCGTGGAGCTGCCCGACATCGCGAGGGCTGATGGCGAGTGGATGGAGCTGGAGCTTGTGCCCGGGGCGATGCGGCATCGACGCACCGACCGGTATCGCAGGTCGCTGCTGTCACTCGGGCTCACTGTCGCCTCACTCTTGGAGTGAGGGCTCAGGAGAGCTTGTCGTTCAACCGGTCGATATCGGCCGGGGCGACTCCAGCGGCTTCGAGGTACGACTCCAGCCCGCCCCACGTCTCTTCGGCGTATGCGAGGGTGCGGAGCATCCATTCGGGTGGGCAGCGCAGCTCGTCCCGCATCGACTCAAGCCGGTCGGGCAAGGCCTTCGCCAGCCACTCCGCGTACCGATCCGCAAGCTGTGTGTCGGTCTCGGCGTAATCGGCTCCGATCGCCTCCGGCTCGACGCCCGCGAGTGACAGCATCATCGCCGCCACCAGGCCGGTTCGATCTTTGCCGGCGAAGCAATGGAACAAGACAGGGCCCTCGGCATGCGCGATCGCGTTGAAAATCGCTCCGAGCGCGGCCTGGCACCGGTCGAGCATCAGCCTGTAGCGATCGGGCATCGTCGCGGCCTCATTGAGGAACGGCACCGTCTCGTCGTCGACCAACGCCAGGTGCAGGTTCACCGGGCCGTAGGGGTCAGTCGCCGGCTGTACTGGACTGCTGCTCTGGAAATTTGAGAACGGCGGGCCGGGCGAGCCAATGCGCTCCGATTCGGCGCGCAGATCGATCACGGTCGCAACGCCGTAATCGATCATGGCCTGCCGTCCGGCGGGGGTAAGGCTCGCCACGTTGTCCGAGCGGACGAGCACCCCGCTGCGGGTGACGCCACCGCGAGCGGGCAGTCCGCCGAGGTCGCGCGTGTTCCGGCAGTCGGGCCAGTCCAGACGGCGGGAGGGGGACTCCAGCTTTAGCGCTTTGTGTACTGGGGAGCCTTGCGGGCCCTCTTCAGTCCGTACTTCTTACGCTCCTTCATGCGCGCGTCGCGCGTCAGCAGACCGGCCTTCTTGAGCGCGGGCCGGAAGTCTGGGTCGAACTTGATGAGCGCCCGGGCGATGCCGTGCGAGATAGCGCCCGCCTGGCCGCTGGTGCCGCCGCCGACCACCTTGACCGTGATGTCGAACTTGCGCTGGGTGCTGGTGATGCGCAGAGGGGCCAGGGCGGCCATCTCGAGCACGCGCCGGCCCAGGTATGCGAGCGTGTCCTTCTCGTTGATCGTCACGCGGCCCTCGCCGGGCTGGATGCGCACCCGCGCAACGGCGTTCTTGCGCCGGCCGGTGCCTCGGAGGAAGAGATCAGCCAATCTTCAGGTCTCCCTTCTCGTCGAAGGCCAGGGCCTTCGGCTTTTGTGCCTGGTGCCCATGCTCGGGACCGGCGTAAACGCGAAGTCGGGTGAGCATATCCGCACCGAGCGTGTTGCGCTGCAGCATTCCCTTCACCGCGTTGGTGAGAGGGAAGGTCGGGTCGATCTCCGACGCGCGCTGCAGCGACCGCGTCCGCAGCCCGCCGGGGTACCCGCTGTACCGCGTGTACTTCTTGTCGCCGAGCTTCGCGCCCGTCACCTTGATCTTCGCGGCGTTGATCACCACCACGTGGTCACCGCTGTTCAAGTGGGGCGTGAAGGTGGGCTTGTGCTTGCCGCGTAGGACCTTGGCCACGCCTGACGCAAGGCGGCCAAGCACCTGGTCCGTGGCATCGACCACAAACCATTCGCTTTTCAACTCTGCGGCTTTCGCCGTCCACGTCTTCTGCTTGCTCATAAAGGGTTCCTAGTAAATCACTTCCACCAACGTCAGACCCCCCGCGGGGGCCGTGCGCGCCGCCTGGCGACGATCGCGCGCTTCGAGGACCTCTCCCACCCACTCGGGCGGCCGCCGACCGCGGCCGACCTCGGCCAGCGCGCCCGCGATGCTCCTTGCCAGCCCGCGCAGGAAGCCCTCGGCGACCAGCTCCACCTCGACGACGTCGCCGCGTCGCAGGACGCTGGCGGAGCGCATGTCGCGCACCCTTGCATCCGGCGGCTCCGAGGCCGAGCAGTAGCTGGTCCAGTCGTGCTTGCCGACGAGAGCCTTGGCGGCCTTCGCCATCGCGTCCACATCCAGCGGACCGCGAACGTGCCAGCAGCGACCTCGCTCGAGCGCCGGCCTGGACGGCCGGTCCAGGTAGCGGTAGCGGTAGCGGCGCCAGCGGGCGGAGTAGCGAGCGTGGAACGTGTCGGGCATCTCCTCGGCCGACAGGACCGCCACGTCACCGGGAAGCTTCGCGTTGAGCGCCGCGACCAGCCGTCGGGGCGAGATCCGCCCGTCAGTCTGGAAGCTCACGACCTGGCCTTCGGCGTGGGCGCCCGCGTCGGTTCGCCCGGCCGCGTACACCTTCAGCTCCTGGCCGGTGATCGAGCGTAGTGCTCTCTTCAGCTCGGCTTCGACAGTTCTGCCGTGTGCCTGCTGCTGCCAGCCGGCAAATTCACGTCCGTCGTACTCCAGCACGACTTTCATATTCACTTTTTAACTTCCGCGGGGTTGCGGGCTTAAGCCCCTCTCCCCAACCCTCTCCCCGATGGGGAGAGGGGGCTTCCTAGTCAACCAGCTCGATTATTACCATTGGCGCGGCGTCTCCGAGGCGTGGGCCCTTGTGGATGATCCGCGTGTAGCCGCCCGGCCGCTCGGCAAGGCGGGGGATCAGGTTTGAGAAAAGCCGTTCCACCACCTCGGGCTTGGAGATCTCCTGCGCCACGGCGCGGCGAGCGTTGAGATCCTGGCCCTTCGCGGTGGTGATCAACCGAGCCACCCATCGAGTCAGCTCTTTGGCCTTCGGCTCGGTCGTGGTGATGCGGCCGCTCTCGAGCAAGGATGTGCACAGGTTGCGCATCAGCGCTTTGCGCGAGTCCGTGTCTCGATTGAATCGGCGGCCGCTCTTTTGATGTCGCATGCGATTTAGCTAGCCCCGGAGGACCGTGCCCATCTCCTCGGGCTTGATGAAGCCCTTTTCGACGAGCTTCTCCTTGATCTCGTCGAGGGACTTGCGCCCGAAGTTGCGCAGAGCGAGCAGCTCTTCCTCTCGCTTCTGGAGGAGCTGACCCACCGTCTGGATCTCGTTCGCCTTGAGGCAGTTGAACGCGCGAACCGAGAGGTCGAGCTCTTCGATCGGCGTGTCCATCAGGCGGTTCTGGCCCGCCTTCTCGCCGCGCATCTCGGCCTCGTGCTTCTCGATCGAGTCGCGGAATCGGACGAACAGATTCAAGTGCTGAGTGAAGAGCTCGGCCGCGTGGCTGACCGCTTCCTCGGGGGACATCGTTCCGTCCGTCCAGACCTCGATCAGCAGCCGGTCGTAGTCGGTCGACTGGCCGACACGGGTCTTCTCGACCGTGAAGTTGGCCTTCTCGACCGGGGAGAAGATGGCGTCGATCGGGATCACGCCGATAGGCTGGCCTTCACGCTTGTTCCGCTCGGCCGGGACGTAGCCCTTGCCACGCTCGACGTTCAACTCCATCCGCAAGTGGCCCTTGGCGGCCAGGGTGCAGATGTAGAGGTCCGGGTTGACGATCTCGACGTCGGACGAGGCCTGGATGTGCGAGGCGCGCACCTCGGCCGGACCCTTGACGTCGAGGATCAGGGTCACAGGATCCTCGGTGAAGCTCTTCAGGCACAGCTTCTTGAGGTTGAGGATGACCTCGGTCACATCCTCCTTCACGTGCGGGATGGCCGTGAACTCGTGAGCGACCCCGTCGATCTGGATCGAGGTAACCGCGGCGCCCCACAGCGATGAGAGCAACACGCGTCGAAGCGTGTTGCCGAGCGTGGTGCCGAACCCAGGGTCAAGCGGCTCGATGTCGAACTTCCCGTAGTTCGCGCTCGTCTCGAGCTTGCGCACCTGGGGGGTGACTGTCATCTGCGTGTCAATTGCCAATTGGGAACTCCCTTTACCGTGAATAGAACTCGACGATCAACTGTTCCTCGACTCCCGTCTCCATCTCGTGACGCTCCGGCCGGGCGAGGATCTTCGCGGACTTGTCGTCCGCGCTGAATGAAAGCCATGACGGCACCGGCCGCACCTTTGACGAGTCGAGCGCGACGTCGGTCACGCCGTTGGCGGGTTTGAC
>DASQAU010000173.1:0-3454 GCA_035635595.1 Candidatus Eiseniibacteriota bacterium | reverse complement strand
GGCGGATTTTCTGGCACGGGAGCGCACGCTCGCCGTCGCAGCCGGGGACCTCCTCGCGATCATGTCGGCGGGCGCCTACGGCATGACGATGAGCTCGAATTACAATTCCCGGCCGCGTTCCGCCGAGGTGATGGTCGATGGGAAGACGGCCCACCTCGTTCGGGATCGGGAAAGCGCCGAAAGCCTTTTTGCATCGGAGCGTCTTTTGCCGTAAATTTAAGCGTTTGCCGACCAGGCATCGGGGGACAACGGGAGGGGGCCGGGGTCCACGGGTGGAATACGCGCCTTTTTCACGTAGTTAGCGAATCCATGGATTCTTCATTGCGGTCGCACGTTGCAGCGCCTACGTCCAAGCGCCTGTTCGTTTTCGGCGGTGTCGGCCTGCTCGTCGTCGCGGTCGTGCTATTCGCCTATTTCGGCACCGAGATACGCGCAAACGAGCGCAAGGTGCCCAAGGGAACCGCTGCGATACCGGTCTCGATTGCCACGGTCGTGCAGGAGGTCGTGCCCTTCCGACTACTGGCGATCGGCAACGTCGAGGCGTATGCCACCGTGACGGTCAAGGCGCGCGTCGACGGACAGATCGTGGAGGTCGGCTTCAAGGAAGGCGAGGAAGTCCCACGAGGTCGTGTGCTCTTCAAGATCGACCCGCGCCCCTACCAGGCGGCATTGCGCCAGGCCGAAGCCAACTTCCTGCGCGACACCTCGCAAAAGGACCAGGCCCGGTCGCAGGAGCGCCGCTACCAGGAACTGCTCGCCAAGAATTTCGTCTCCAAGGAAGCCTACGCCCAGATCCGCACCAACGCCGATACGGCCGAAGCGGTGGCCCAAGGAAGCCGCGCCGCGCTCGACAACGCGAAGTTGAACCTCGAGTACTGCACGATCCGCACTCCGATCGACGGGTATCCCGGAAAGATCCAGATTCAGATGGGAAACCTCGTCAGGGCGAACGATACGCTTCCCCTGGTGGTGATCAATCAGGTCCACCCGATCTACGTGAACTTCTCGGTGCCGGAGCAGCAGCTCCGCTCGGTTCGCGGCTACATGTCCTCGGGGCCGCTCGCGGTCGAGGCGCTGGCGCCGGGCTCGGATCAAAGCGCAGCCTCCGGAACGCTGGTCTTCGTCGACAACGCCGTCGATCCGAGCACCGGCACGATCAAATTGCGGGCGCAGTTCCGCAACAGTGAAAACGCGCTGTGGCCGGGCCAGTTCGTCAACGTGAGGATCAAGCTCTACGACCAGAAAGACGCCCTGGTCGTGCCATCCAAGTCCGTGCAGACCGGCCCCAACGGTCAATACGTTTTCGTGGTCAAACCCGATATGACCACCGAGGTGCGCAAGGTTACGGTCGAGCGCACCGAGGGCGACAGCGCGATCATCGCGAGCGGTCTGGGAAAAGGCGAGCAGGTCGTGACGCAAGGCCAGCTGCGCCTCGGGGCCGGAGCGAAGGTCGTGGTCAAGTCGTAAATCCTCATCCATGAATCTATCGGAACTCTTCGTCCGCCGCCCAGTCATGACCGTACTGGTCATGGCAGGAATTCTGATTTTCGGGCTGGCGAGCTACCGCTTGCTGCCGGTTTCATCGCTGCCCAACGTCGACTTCCCCACGATCCAGGTTTCCGCCACTCTTCCGGGCGCGAGCCCCGAGACCATGGCCGCCGCGGTTGCGACGCCGCTCGAGAAACAGTTCTCGACGATCGCCGGCATCGACCAGATGACCTCGCTCTCCGGCCAGGGCCTCACCAGCATCACCATCCAGTTCTCGCTCGACCGCGACATCGACGCGGCTGCTCAGGACGTGAATTCGGCGATCGCGGCTGCGACAAAGCAGCTGCCGCCTACGATGACGACGCCGCCCTCGTTCAGGAAGGTGAATCCGGCCGACGCGCCGGTTTTCTTCCTGACGCTCACTTCCGACACCCTGCCGCTTTCCACCGTCAACGAGTACGCGGAAACCTTTCTCGCGCAGCGCATTTCGACGATTTCGGGCGTGGCCCAGGTTCAGGTGCAGGGGCAGCAGAAATACGCGGTGCGGGTGCAGGTCGACCCCAACGCGCTCGCCGCGCGCGGCGTCGGTATCAACGAAGTCGAGCAGGCGGTCGCCAACGCCAACGTCAATCTGCCCACAGGCACGCTCTACGGCAAGGACCGCATGTTCGCGGTGCAGGCGACCGGCCAGCTCTACGAGGCCGCCGCCTTCCGGCCCATTATCGTCACCTACCGCAACGGCGCGCCGATCCGCTTGAGCGAGCTGGGCCGTGTCATCGACAGCGTGGAAAACGACAAGGTCGCCGCGTGGTTCAAGGACCAGCGCGGCATCGTACTAGCGATCTACCGGCAACCCGGCACCAACACCATCGAGGTCGTGGATGCCGTCAAGAAGCTCTTGCCGACGTTCCGCGTTGAAGTTCCCGCAGGGGTCAGCATCAACGTGATGTACGACCGGTCCACCACCATCCGCGAGTCCGTCGGCGACGTGCAATTTTCCCTGATTCTGGCGCTCGGCCTCGTGGTGATGGTGATCTTTATGTTCCTGCGGAACATTCCGGCCACCATCATTCCGACGGTGGCGCTTCCGATGTCGATCATCGGCACGTTCTCGCTCATGTACCTGTTCGGCTACAGCTTGGACAACATCTCGCTGATGGCGCTGACTTTGTGCGTGGGCTTCGTGGTGGACGACGCGATCGTGATGCTGGAGAACATCTCACGCCACATCGAGATGGGGAAGAGCCCGCTGCAGGCGACCCTCGACGGGTCGAAAGAGGTCGCCTTTACCATCTTATCGATGACGATTTCGCTCGCCGCCGTGTTCATCCCGGTGCTCTTCATGGGCGGCATTCTCGGACGACTGCTGCACGAATTCGCCGTCACCATCATCGTCGCGGTGCTGATTTCCGGATTCGTCTCGCTCACGCTGACGCCGATGATGTGCAGCCGCATCCTCAAACCGCACGCCGACGTCAAGCACGGGAGGCTGTTCCTCGCGAGCGAGCAGGCGTTCGATGCGGTGAGGAACGCCTACGGATCGAGCCTGAGATGGGTTCTCGAGCGCCAGAGACTCACCCTGGTCGCCTTCTTCGCCATCGTCGTGGCCACGGGTTGGCTCTACGCAAAAATGCCCAAGGGCTTCCTGCCGAGCGAGGACGCCGGGCAGCTTTTCTGCTTCATCGAAGCGCCCCAGGACATTTCGTTCGACGCCATGGTGACGTACCAGCGCTCAGTGCTGGAGCTCCTCCGCGCCGATCCCAACATCGAGGCCGTGACCGGGTTCCTGGGCGCAACCTCGTTCAATCCCTCTCTCAACGTCGGGCGCGCTACCATGACCTTGAAGCCGCGCACCCAGCGCAAATCAGCCGACGAAGTGGTGCGCGGCCTGCGCCCGAAGCTCGCCAATATGATGGGCATCAAGGTCTTCATCCAGAACGTCCCGGCGATCCGCATCGGCGGCCAG
>DASQAU010000172.1:0-2979 GCA_035635595.1 Candidatus Eiseniibacteriota bacterium | reverse complement strand
TCCGAGTGAGCGAAGCAGGGGCCGCGCGATACCCTCGCGCCGAGCGGGCTCCAGCTGCACGGCGCCGGGCAACGTCTGCGCGAAGGCGTCCACTACTGCTGTGTCCCACTGCGTGCCGCGGCCGCGGAGCAGCTCTCCGAGCGCGACCTCCGGATCGAGGGCTGTGCGGTAAGGGCGGTCTGAGGTCATTGCGTCCCAGGAGTCGGCCACCGCGATGATGCGAGCGCCGAGCGGAATCTCGTCACCGGTCAATCCGCGAGGGTAGCCCCGTCCGTCCATCCGCTCGTGGTGCGCCAGCACGAGCTCGCGCCCGCGCTTGTATTGAGGGAACTTCTCCAGGATCTCGACGCCGGTTTGAGGGTGCTTCTTCATCAGCTCGAACTCGGCCTCGGTCAGCCGGCCCTGCTTGTGCAGCACCGCGTCCGGAACCGCGATCTTGCCGAGGTCGTGCACTCGGGCCGCGAGCCGGATGAGCTCGACCTCGCGGTCGGGCAGTCCGAGTTTGCGCGCGGTGCGCACGGCGTGGTCGGCGACGCTCTCCGAATGCTTGTACGTGTAAGGATCGCGACGGTCGACGACGTCCGCCATCGACTCGACTGCCGCGACCGTCTCATCGCGCAGCTGAACGGACCGCTTCAGAGCCAGCTGAACGCCCGCGATCGGTGCCATCATCACGACAGCGAGCCACGGCCGGCCGTGCGACAAGACTGCCAGCAGGTAGCCGGCCACGTATGTGGCCGCGGTCTGCGTGATCTCGGTGCCCGCGGTCTCTACCCAGATCTGCAGCGGGCTCCGGGCTGTGAGCCCGCCTACGGCCAGCACGACCAGCGTCGCGCTCACGACATACATCACGCAAGCCGCCAGGCCTGCGGCTATGAGCTGCCCGGCGGATGGTGCAAGTCCGTGGTAGACGACGGCTGCGGCAGCGGCAGCGATCATCAGCTGGGAAGTGTTGAAAACGAGGTCGATCGAGTTACGGCGCCTGGTCCCGGTAAGCGGGTTGCGCCTCAGGCACAGCAGACCATCGCCGAGGATCCTGCTCAACCCGACGAGGGCGACGGCAGTCGCGGGTGGAAACAGGAGGACGAGCGCGAGATCGATAGCGGGCGACGCGTCGGTCTTGTAACGCGGCGAAACCATGACCGGGAAATTTGCCGCCACCGCGCCAAGCAGCACCAGCAGGACCATCAGCAGCGGATCCCCCGATGCTGCCGGCGCGAGGCCGAGCAGCAGCAGGGCGGCCGCGACTGCAGGTGCCGTCGTGGCCAGCCAGAATGCGCGAACCAGCGGCGTCATGGTGCCCAGGCCTAAATGCCGATTACTGCGCCCCACGTCGTCGTTTTGCTGGTCCCGCTTGCGTACACGTGCGTACCCAGCACCTGGACGCTCAGGCTGTAGTGCAGCGGGGTGCCGATCTTGTAGGTCGGGTCGATCGAACAGACCGTCGAGGCACTTGCGTTGACGACCCCTATCAACAGCATGCCCATAGCTAGACCAAAGCCGGCCAACACCCTTCTCATAGCTCCCACCCTTCGTAACTCAGCCTGGAAAGGCTGACGTGACTTGAAAATCTAAGCGGGACTTAGTTAAGAAAGGTTAAAAAGGTGTAAGACCCTGGGGGAGTGCGCTACGGCGTCATCCATCCTCGCCAGGGGCCGGCTTCAGGAAGAGCGCCGCCAGGGGGGGAAGGGTCAGCGTCAGGCTGTGCCGGTGCCCGTGCATGCTGATCGGGACGGCCTCGACCCCCCCGAGGTTGCCCTGCCCGCTGCCCCCATAGAGCGGCGCGTCGCTGTTCAGCAGCTCGAGCCACCGCCCCCCCTCGGGGATGCCGATCTGGTAGTTGTTTCGGGGCACCGGGGTGAAGTTGAAGACCCCGACCAGGATGTCGCGGGGAGACCGGCCGCGCCGGATGAGGCTCACCACGCTCTGGTCGGCGTCGGTGACATCGATCCACGAGAAGCCCGCCGGGTCAAAGTCCAGCTCGTGCAGCGCCTTCTCATCTCGCAGGATCCGGTTCAAATCGCCCACCCACAGGCGCATGCCCCCATGCATCGGCTGGTCGAGCAGGTGCCAGTCGAGGCTCTGCTCGTGGTCCCACTCGTGCCACTGCCCGAACTCGTCGCCCATGAATAGAAGCTTCTTGCCCGGCTGCGCGTACATGTACCCGTAGAGGAGCCGCAGGTTCGCAAACTTCTGCCAGTCGTCGCCCGGCATCTTGGCGAGCAGCGATCCCTTCCCATGGACGACCTCGTCATGCGACAGCGGCAGCATGAAGTTCTCACCGAAGGCGTAGAGCATCCGGAACGTGAGGTTGTTGTGGTGGAACTTGCGGTGGATCGGTTCCTCTGACATGTAATGGAGCATGTCGTGCATCCAGCCCATGTCCCACTTCATGCCGAAGCCCAGGCCTCCCAGGTAGGTCGGGCGAGAAACCAGGGGAAACGACGTGGACTCTTCTGCGATCGTCTGCACCGCGGGCTGTTCCTTGTAGACCTCGATGTTGAAGCGCCTCAGGAAGTCGACCGCCTCGAGATTCTCATTGCCGCCGAACTTGTTCGGGATCCATTCGCCCGACTTGCGCGAGTAGTCGAGGTACAGCATCGACGCGACGGCGTCCACGCGCAGGCCGTCGGCGTGGTAGCGGTCGAGCCAGCAGAGCGCGCTGCTGAGCAGGAAGCCGCGCACCTCGTTGCGGCCGTAGTTGAAGATCGAGCTGCCCCAGTCCGGATGCACGCCCAACCGCGGGTCGGCGTGCTCGTAAAGATGCGTCCCGTCGAAATTCTGCAAGCCGAACTCGTCGGATGGAAAGTGCGACGGGACCCAGTCGAGGATCACCCCGATTCCGTTCTGGTGCAGGTAGTCGACGAGGAACATGAAGTCCTGCGGGGTGCCGTAGCGGCTCGTGGGCGCGAAGAACCCGGTCACCTGGTAGCCCCACGAGCCGTAGAACGGGTGCTCCATCACCGGCATGAATTCCAC
>DASQAU010000171.1:0-6153 GCA_035635595.1 Candidatus Eiseniibacteriota bacterium | reverse complement strand
GCGAGGTCTACGAACAGGGCCTGGAGCGCATCCGCTCGATCGGCATGGAGCCATACCTGGACCTGGGAGCCGAGACACGCTCGCAAAACCGTCTCAACCGCCTGCACATGGACTCGTTCGTCTTCGAGATGCGCTTGCTCGATTCGCAGCTGGCGGACACGTCGACCACCCTGTTCGGCGCGAAGCTGCGTGCGCCAATCGTCGCTGCGGCGATTTGCGAGTCTCGCATTCTCAAGCGGCTCACCCCGTGGGATCCTCCCTACCTGGAGCAGATCGCAGCCGGGCTGGCCGACGCCGGCAGCATGATGTCGACCGGGATGGTCACACTCGACGAGCTTGGACGGATCGTCGACCAGGGCGCCCCGGTTCTTCATGTGGTCAAGCCGTTCAAAGACGATGACGAGGTGCTGCGCCACCTCGCGCGCGCCGAACAGTTGGGGTGCGTGGCGGTCGGCATGGACATCGACGTCGTCTTCCTCGAAAAGGCATGGGACGAGGTGCCCGGACCGGCTGTCCTCGGTCACAAAACCCTCGAGGACCTGCGCCGTTTCCGAGCCGCAACCAGGCTGCCCTTTCTGCTCAAGGGCGTGCTCAGCGCTCATGACGCGAAGCTGGCGCTCGAGATCGGCGCTGACGGCCTCATCGTGAGCTTCCACGGGGGCGAAACGATCGACTACGCGATGCCAGTGCTGCAGGCGCTGCCCGCCGTCCGTCGCGAGTGCCCCGACCTCCCGATTCTCGTCGACAGCGGCTTCCGGCGCGGAGCTGACGTGCTCAAAGCGCTCGCCCTGGGCGCGAATGGCGTGGGCATCGCGACGCTGCTCGTGATTGCCTGCGCGGGGGGTGGCCGGGATGGAGTTCGAGCCATGATGGAGGCCCTTTACGAGGAGCTCGGCCGAACGATGTCCATCACGGGATGCCGGTCGGTTGACACCATCGACCCCTTGGTGCTGCACCGGGTCGACCTCACGTCGAAGGCAGCCGGATGAGCCGTCGATTCGATGGCAGCGTCGCGGTTGTGACCGGGGCGGGCCGGGGCATGGGCCGCGCCGTGGCGCTCCGGCTGGGACGGGAAGGAGCTCGCGTGGTGGTCGCCGAATTGAATCCGGCGCATGGCGCGGAGGTGGCCGAAGAGATCAACGCGAATGGCGGGAAGGCCATTTCTGTGACAGTCGACGTCTCGCGGGTCGACGACGTCACGCGGCTGTTCGACGAGACGGTCAAGGCGTTCGGCACGCTGGACATCCTCGTCAACAACGCGGGCATCGGCGTCGCCAAACCGATCCTCGACTACACCGAGGCGGACTGGGATCGGCAGATGGGCGTGAACGTCAAAGGCGTCTTCTTCTGCTCGCAGTCCGCGGCGAGGCTGATGATCCCGCGGCGCCGCGGCAAGATCGTCAACTTCGCCTCGACCTCAGCCTTCGTATCCTCGTCCCAACCTGAGGTCGCGTACGACACCAGCAAGGGCGCCGTGCGACAGATGACGATCTCGATGGCTGCGGAGCTGGCGCCTCACGGGATAAACGTCAACGCCGTCGCGCCCGGAACGACGGCGACGGAGATGACGCGGAACAGCCTGAGCACCGAAGAAGGCCTCGCTTGGCAGCTGGCCCGGATCCCGATGGGACGGGTCGGCCAACCCGATGACATCGCGGCCGTCGTTGTCTTCCTCTGCTCTCCGGAGGCGAGCTACATCACCGGGCACACGCTCGTCGCCGATGGTGGCTGGCTGCTTTTCTGAAAGCCTCCACTTAGGATGACCGCTGTGTCCACCTCGACCACCGGGGCCCTCCTCGAGCTCGACGACGTGCACAAGTCGTTCGGTCACCTCGAGGTGATCAAGGGCGTGAGCCTGAGGGTCAGCAAGGGCGAGCACGTGGTGATCTTCGGCCCCAGCGGCGGTGGAAAAAGCACGCTGCTGCGGATCATGAACCTGCTCGAGGTTCCCGACTCGGGGACGGTCACCTTCGAGGACCGCAGGTACTTCCCGCATGACGGGAACGTGCTCGACAAGGCTTCGCGTCTTCAGCAGCTGCGCAGCCAGATCGGGATGGTGTTTCAGCGGTTCAACCTGTACCCGCACCTGACCGCACTCCAGAACGTGACCCTCGCCCTGACCGACGTCAAGAAGCTGTCCCGGAGGGCCGCGCGCGAGAAGGCGGAGGCGTGCCTCGCCGATGTCGGGCTGCTGGACCGCATGGAACACTACCCGGCGCAGCTTTCCGGAGGACAGCAGCAGAGGGTGGCGATCGCTCGCGCCCTCGCGATGGATCCCAAGCTGATGCTTTTCGACGAACCGACGTCAGCCCTCGACCCTGAGCTGATCGGCGAAGTGCTGGGAGTCATGGAGAAGCTCGCGAAGGAAGGGATGACGATGGTTGCGGTCACCCACGAGATGGGATTTGCCCGGCGCGTAGGTGATCGCCTGGTCTTCGTCTCCGGGGGGGTGATCGCCGAGTCCGGCGGCAAGGAGGTGCTGTCCAATCCTCAGCAGGAACGGACCAAAGCTTTCCTGGAGGCCGTCCTCTAGGCCGGGCCATCGAAGCCACCGCGTTTGGCGGTATATAAACGAACGCTTGTTAGATTTCAGTCTTGACAAGCGCCCCGCTTTGAACGAGGCTTCAGCAGCGTGAGGGTTGATTGGAACCCGACGAACTACCAGTTCGCCTGGCAAGTCGTCGCGGAGTATCGGGTTTGGCTCCTGGAAGGGGTGATCCTGACCCTCAAGATCGCTCTGGTGTCGATGGCGTTCGCCATGGTCCTGGGCCTTGTCATCGCGCTGCTCAGGATGTCGCCGATCTGGCCTGTACGCACGCTCGCGTCCCTGTACATCTCGATCTTTCGCGCGATTCCGCCGCTCGTCTTCATCCTGTGGATGTACTACGGCGTGACCCTGGTCACAGGCCTCAACATCGAAGCCTTCTGGTCCGGCGTCATCTGCCTTTCGCTGCAGTACGCCGCCTGGCTGGCGGAGATCTACCGCTCAGGATTGCAGGCGATCGACAAGGGACAAAGGGAGGCGGCCCTGTCCACCGGGCTGAGCCGGACACGGGCGTTTGCCAAGGTGATCTGGCCGCAAGCCTGGCGGATCATCATCCCGCCGATCGCCAACAACTTCGTCGGCATCATCAAGGATTCGTCGCTGGTCGGAGTCATCGGTCTCAACGAGCTCATGCGGCAGAGCCAGATCGCCACCTCGCTCACGTTCCGGCCTTTCGAGCTCTACACGGCCGCCATGGTCATCTACATCGTGTTGACGCTGGCCATCGCGCGCATCGCCAGCCTGCTGGAGCAGCGCGCTGCGCGCAGCCTCAGGGTTCAGACCCGGCGTATTCCGCAAAACGTCCCATCCATCCGCACCGCAGCTTGAGCCGGCATTGATTTTTTTGGAGGTTTGAAGGATATGTCCGACGAAACAGAAGAGGAGAGGGGAGCACCGGTGAGGTTCGGCTCCAGCCTCAGCCGCCGAACGCTTCTTGGTGGCGCCGCGCTGGCGATCGGTGGCGCCGCGCTGGCAGCGTGCAGCACGTCAAGCAACGGTGGAAACACCACAGCCGCCACGAGTGGAACATCTCTGCTCAAGACAATTCAGGATCGGGGCACCCTCAACGTGACGACGTCCTTGTTGTATCCGCCCGAGTTTTACAAGGACTCGAGCGGCAAGCCGGCAGGATATGACATCGACGTGCTGAACATGGTTGCCAAGGACCTGAACGTCAAGCTCAACATCATCGACGTGCCCGACAACGCAGCGAACATCGCCAACGTGCAGTCGGGCAAGGCCGACATGGTCAGCGCCGGGCTCGTGAACACCCCCAAGCGTGCACTTGTCATGAACTTCACCAAGGGTTACGTGCCGTATACGCAGATCCTCATGGTGACGACCAGCGGGGGGATCAACTCAGTCGACGACCTCAATAAACCGGGCAAGAAAATCACTGCGCTCCAGGCCTCCACCGCCTTTTTCCGCGCGCAGCTCCTGTTCCCCAAGGCCACGGTGACCCCCTTGTCCCAAGACGCGGCCCTGCTGGACGTGGCGACGGGCAAGGCCGACGCCTGCCTGGTCGAGGACTACCTCGCCAAGCCGTTCATCGCTCAGCACTCCAACGTCAAGCTGATGAACAACGGCCAGGGGGTGGCGACGGAGTTCGGCTGCTGGGGCGTCCTCGCCGGCGACTTCCTGTGGTGGCGCTGGCTGGACAACTGGATCTCGTACAACATCGACAACGCTCAGCTCCCGGGCATGTACACCAACACGTTCGGTCTGGCCTGGGTGCACCCCTCCTAACGAGCAGGCAAATCGAGAATCCTGACAAGAGGGCCGGCCGGCGCCGGCCCTTTTCCTTGAAATGAGCAGCCCGCCCGTCCTGTCCGATGTGCTGATCGACGTCAGCGAAGCGATCGCGACTCTGACGATGAACCGCGCGGAGCAGCGCAACCCGCTGTCCGCGACGATGATGCGGGACCTGAGGGCCGCGCTCGCCTGGTGTAAGGCTGAGCCCGCGATCGCTGTCGTCGTGCTGACAGGTGCGGGCGATCGCGCTTTCTGTGCAGGCGCGGATCTCAGCGGCTTCGGTGGCGACCAGTCAACACTCGAGCTGCATCACGGGCGCCATGCGCTGGCCGAGCTCTTCATCGAGATGGCCGAGCTTGGCAAACCAATCGTGGGACGTATCAACGGCCATGCGCTGGCCGGCGGATTCGGCCTCGCATGCGCATGCGATCTGGTCGTCGCTGTCGACACCGCGACGTTTGGAACGCCTGAGATCAACGTCGGAGTCTGGCCGATGATGATCCAGGCTGTCCTCAGCCGAAACCTACCGCGCAAGGTGCTGATGGAGATGGTCATGCTGGGTGATCGATGGACGGCGACTCAGCTCCAGCAGTACGGGCTCGTCAACCGCGTCGTGCCGGCTGACCGCCTGGATGAGGAGACCGCAAGTCTGGCTCAGCACCTGGCTGAGAAGTCGACGGCGATCATGCACCTGGGGCGCGATTCTTTTTACGCGCACCAGGACATGGATTTCAGGGCGGCGCTCGAGTACCTCCACTCCCTGGTCACGCTTGTGACGCTTACGGAGGATTCGGCAGAGGGCCGGAAGGCATTCTTCGAGAAGCGCCCTCCGCAATACAAGGGGCGCTGATGACATGCGCTCAGATCGCGAGGAGTTGAACCGTGATTGAGGTCAAAGCCGAGCTGGTGGGCAACGTCTGGAAGATCGTCACCAAGCCAGGCGACAAAGTCGCCGAGGACCAGACCCTGCTCATTCTCGAGTCCATGAAGATGGAAATCGACGTGGTGGCGCCGCGAGCCGGCACGGTGGTGGAGATCCGGGTCAAAGAGACCGAGATCGTCAAAGAAGGCCAGGTGCTGGTGGTGATGGAGTGAGGACGCCGGGAGGGTCAGCCGTCTTGCCTTGATGGCCTGAGTGGGCCGCTTCCAGCCCCTGTTGCGACCAGCGCGACGGCGATGGCGTCGAGGTCGCCCTCACTCAAGGTAACCGTCGGACCATCGATCCAACCGTCGACCTGTTCGGCCGTCCGTGCCCCAACAATGGCGCAGGTCACCTGCGGCCACGCGAGCGTCCATGCAACCGCGATTGCAGCCACCGTCGTCGAATGCGCCTCGGCGATTGGGCGCAGCGCATCCCGCAGGGCCAGGTTTCGCTCGAGTTTAGGGGGCTGGAACTCCGCATGGCGCCGCCGCCAATCGTCACTGTCGAACCTGGAGACAAGTCCCGCTGAGAAAGAGTCCGTCAGGATCCCGACTTGCATCGGGCTGTAGATGATCACCGCCGTCCTGTGCGCAGCGCACCATGGCAGCAACCTGTCTGCGGATTCCCGCGCGATGAGCGACAAGGGAGCCTGCAACGAGTCGACATGTCCGACCGCTTCGCACCGTTCGAGTAGTTCTGCCTCGAAGTTGCACACGCCGGCGGCGCGAACCTTCCCCTCTGCAACCAGGCGCAGCAGCTCGCCCCACGACTCCTCGACCGGCACCCCCGTGTCTTTGTCTGGCCAGTGGAACTGAAGCAGGTCGATTACGTCGACGCCAAGCCTTTGCAGAGAGGACTCGCAGTCGGTGCGGATGGCGTCCGGTCGAAGGTCGGATCTTGGTGCGAGATCACGACCGTCCCAGCGGCGGCCGCA
>DASQAU010000170.1:0-8561 GCA_035635595.1 Candidatus Eiseniibacteriota bacterium | reverse complement strand
TGCGTCCCATGTCGAACCTCCTTGATGTATCAGCGCTCACGCAGCGCGTCTGTGACCAGCTGGCTCAGCTGAGTCGCGGCGCTGAAGTCAGAAGTGAGCCGGTTCTTCGTCACGGCAAACGCGATCCCGGTTGCGGTGTCGCCGCACGCAAAGCTGCCGCCGGCGCCGCCGACGCCGAACACGGAGGACGAGCTGGAGCCGGAACCCAGGCCCCCGATCGAGTAACCCAGCCCCCACCTGGTCGGCATGCCGAAAATCTCGTCGGTTCCGCTCATCGCTACATCCGTGGCTTCGCGCAAACGCGCCGGTGGGATGAGCCGCACGGCATCCACCTCACCGAGCAGGGCGGCATACATGCGGGCAATTGCCCTCGCCGAAGTCTTGCCTCCAGCAGGAATGTCCGCGGCAAGGATGTCCTCGCGGTTGCCAAGCTGCGCGGTTGGAATCAGAGTCATCGGCCCGGCCTTGAACATGGGAAGGTCGGGCGGCATCGCAGAAAACATTCCGGCATCAGCGACCTCCGCGTCCTCGAGCACGGCGAGCCGGTGGTGCTCCGAGCGCGGCATGCCGAAGTAGAGCTCGTCACCAACCCCGAGCGGACCCGAAATTTCCTCCCGGAGGACCTGCGAGATCGGCTTACCGGTGGCGCGGCGAACGATCTCTCCGACGAGGTAGCCGAACGTGTAAGCGTGATAGCCGATCTTCGTGCCCGGCTCCCACCACAGCTCGGAGTCGGCGATCGCGGCGCACATCTTGTTCCAGTCGCAAAGGTCTTCTGCCGTCGTGTCCAGCGGTATGCCGGGCACGCCGGCCGTGTGGCTCAGGATGTGGCGCACCGTCACCTTCTGCTTGCCGTGGGCGCCAAACTCCGGCCAGATGTCGACGAGCGGAGTGTCATAGCCGAACAGGCCGCGCTCGGCGAGCATGTGAGCCAGCGTCGCGGCCGCGCCTTTGACGATCGAGAAGTTGTAGAAGGGAGTGTCCGACCTGACCGTCCGTCCGGTCGCCGGATCGGCGATGCCCGCGACGGCGTCGACGACCAGCTCGCCGCGCCGGTAGACCGCGACCTGTATACCCCGCTCAACTCCGGAATTCACGAGGACATCGATGGCCTGCTGGACACGCCGCTGGATCTCCGGCTCGACCTTGCTCATGCGACCGCCTCTCCCTCATCCATGGCGATTTCCTTCTCAGTGCTCGCCGGCGCTCGTAGAAGAGACACGGTCAGGACGAGCGTGATGACGAAGGTGCCTGCTCCGACCAGCCACGCCAGGTGATATCCGCCCGCCAGGGCGGCTGTGGTGCCGGCACCACCGTTGATCAGGCTCAGGGTCTGCGTGCTCGCCAGCGTCGCCAGGACGGCGAGACCAAGTGCGCCCCCAACCTGGCCCGTCGTGTTCAGAAGCCCGGAGGCCAACCCCGCGTCGTTCGGCCGTGCGTCCGCCATCGCGATGATCGTCAAGGCGGGAAACGACAGGCCGCCACCGAGGCCGAGGAGCCCCATCGGGACCAGGAGATGCACGGCGTAGACCTCGTTTGTCGGGCCAAGGCCGAGCGCCGCCAGGGCCACGGCGATCACCACCTGGCCAGAGACCAGCACCGCGAACGGACCAAACCGGTTGATCAGCAGCGCCGAGAAGCGGACTGAGAACAATCCCATCACGACGGCGACGGGCAGGAAACCGAGCCCGATCTGCAGCGGACCGTAACCGAGTACCCGCTGAAGATCCAGCGATGCGACGAAGAAGAAGCCGAAGAAGGCGGCCGACATCAGCGCCTGCACGACGTTGGCCGCGGAGAGCTTTCGCGAGGAGAAGATGCGGAGAGGAAGGATCGGGGTCCTCGCCAGCGCCTGGCGCACGACAAAGGCCGCCAGCAGGGCCACCGCGAGCGCGCCGAGGCCCATAGTCCGCAACGAGCCAAGTCCGGATTCGGACGACTGGACGATCGCGTACACACCGAGCATCAGCGCGACCGTGACGAGCACCGCGCCGAGCACGTCGACTCCCTCTTTGATTCCGATTCCGCGGTCGGACGCGAGCACCCGGGCGGACAACGCAGCAACCACGACCCCGATCGGGAGGTTGACGAAGAAGATCCAGTGCCAGCTCACGGCCTGGGTGATGAGCCCACCGGCGAGAAGTCCGATCGCGGCGCCTGCGGAAGCGATGAAGCTGAAGATGCCGAATGCCTTGGCCAGCTCATCCTGCTTCGGGAACAGGGTCACGATCATCGCCAGGATCACCGCGGAGCTGACGGCGCCCCCGATGCCTTGAATGAAGCGGGCTGCGACCAGCATCGGCTGGCTGAAGGAAAGACCGCACATCACCGAGGCGGCGATGAAGATGCCGAGGCCGATCAGGTACACCCGCTTGCGGCCAAATAGATCGCCCAGCCTGCCGGCGAGCAGCAGGAACCCGGCGAAGGCGATCAGGTAGGCGTTGATCACCCACGCGAGCCCGGATTGAGAAAATCGCAGGTCGCGCTGGATCGAGGGAAGGGCGACGTTGACGATCGTCATGTCGACGACGATCAGGAGAAAGCCGGTGCACAGGATCATCAGCGAAAGCCAGCGCGTGTTTTTCATGCTCATTTAGACGACCGTCGGCGAGAAACTCATCGGTTTCGCCTCCCCACCACGTGAGGAGGTCGGCCCGCTCGCTGCGCGAGCCGGCCGGGTGGGGAGATACATGCTTTCTTGAACCGATTAGTTTCCTTACCCGATTCCGTCTAAATCAGAGATGAGGAGCGTCTGCCTCGACTGCGGGCCGGTCAAGGCGCCGACGGCTACCACGATCGATCAGATCGCCCGCCTCCAGCTTTCAGCACGCCGCTGCGGCTGCGACCTCGAGCTGACGAACGCAAACCCCTACTTGCTGGAGCTGATCGGCTTTGTCGGTCTGTCCGAAGTGCTACGAGCCAAGCCGCATGGGGAGGCCGAAGAGCGGGAACAACCTGGCCGTGTCGAGGAAGAAGGTGAACTCGGCGATCCGACCGCCGGATAGCTCGAGCACCTGCAGGGCCCACGGCTCATAGCCTCCCTGCGGACTTGGCTTGTACTGTCCGTAAGTCGGCATCCCGTTCGCGCTGATCGCGGGTATCACGCGAGAGCCGCGGCAGCCAATCCCTGGTCCGAACCACCACCCAAAGACGTCGTCGCGACCCTGCAGCCACATGTCGTATGGCGGCATGGACTGAGTCGCGTCCTCGCGAATGAGCGATGTCAGGGCGGCCATGTCGTACCGCTCGAATGCAGCGACGTATCTCTCGAGCATCGCTTGGTCGGCCTCGGTCAATGCCGGCAGCGGATCCGCTGTGCTCACGTTGCTGGTGGCTAGCGTGGCCCGAGCTCGCTGCAGCGCGCTGTTCACGGATGCAACCGAGGTGTCGAGGAGCTCGGCTACCTCTGACGCTTCCCAGCGCAGAACCTCGCGGAGGATCAGCACCGCACGCTGGCGTGCCGGGAGCTGCTGAAGAGCTGCCACAAATGCGAGGCGGATCGACTCGCGCTCTACCGCCACGTCCGCCGGGTCTTTCTCGGGCGACACGAGCTGCTCCGGGATGGGCTCGATCCACTCCCTCGCGGACCTGACGTTCAGGTTTGACTCCAGCGGCTCCATTGCCGGTCCCAGGTCCATCGGGCGGGCTCGCCGCTGCCTGCCTTTGAGCGAGTCGAGGCAAACGTTGGTGGCGATTCGATAGAGCCACGACCGCATCGCGGAGCGACCCTCGAAGCGGTCACGGCTTCGCCACGCGCGCACGAAGGCCTCCTGGACTGCATCCTCTGCGTCGAAGGGCGACCCGAGCATCCGGTAGCAATAAGCGGTCAGCTCAGCTCGATGCTGCTCCAGCTCGCCAAACGCGGGCGCGACCGAGAGCGTGGATTCGTGCACATAGACGATTGTAGACGCCGTGTCCCAGGTACCTGATTTCAGGTGGATCCGACGACCTTTTCAGGTGTTTCTCACCTTATTGGCGACGCCTGCTCCGTCCTACCTTGGTTCCAGGCTACCCGAGCCAAGAAATAGATAGGACGACAAGGAACATGAGCCACAACTACCGGTTCTACGCGGAGAAAATGAACGAGATCCGGGTCAACCGTGAAATCAACCGACCCTTGATCACCCAGCTCAACGAGCTCCTTCTGTTCGTGAAGGCGTGTGAGGCGCGGTGGGAATCACACAGCACAGACGCGAGTGACTGGCCAGGAGACGCCTAAAATCTGACTCTTGCAAAACCTGGCCTGGCTCTCAGCGGCTGAGATTGCGCGCCGCGTCGAGGCCGGCAACCTCGACCGCCAGGAGGTGGTGCGAGCCCACCTCGATGCCATCGATCGCCTCGACCCGGGCCTGCACGCCTACGTTCACGTCGACCGCGACGCCCGCGCCGGCACCGGTCCCCTCGCTGGAGTCACCGTGGCCGTGAAGGACAACCTTCCGGTGGCAGGCATGCCGTGGACAGATGGCAGCGCGGTCTGGCACGACCGCGTGCCGAGCGAGGACACAGTCGCGGTGGCGCGTGCCCGTGCGGCCGGCGCAGCGATTCTGGGCAAGACCAACCTGCCGGAGCTCGCGGCGGCGGTCGGCACGACCAATGCGATCTTTCCCGCCACCAACAATCCGTGGCGAGCCGGCATCACGCCTGGCGGCTCGAGCGGCGGCAGCGCGGCGGCCGTGGCAGCGGGAATGGCAACCGTCTCGTTGGGCACCGACATGGGCGGTTCGATCCGCATTCCGGCATCCTGCTGCGGAGTTGTCGGCCTGCGCCCATCGCCGAACCGCGTGCCCAGCGAGATCGCGGACCCGGCGGGCCTGTCGGTCGTCGCCCCGATCGGACGGACGGTCGCCGACGTAAGGCTGCTGTTCTCGGTGATGGCACAGGTGCCCGCGCCCAAGTTGCGGCCGGGCTCGCCGAGCTTCCGGATTGGCGTGGTCGATACGACCGCGCTCGGGATGGACGAGGCTTGCGCCGACGCATGCCGGCGAGCAGGTGATGCGCTGGAGTCAGCTGGCCATCGCGTTGAGCGCGTTGCCTGGGAATCGGAGGCGGTGACGGCCGGCTACGCCGTCGTGCGCCGGGCCAGCATGGCCTCGTTCCCGGCCGACCCGAAGCAGTTTGCCCCAGGGATTCGCAAGCTCGTGGAGCAGGGACGCAAATTGTCTGCGCTCGACTACTTCCAGGCTTTCGAAAACGCAAGCGCCACCGCCTATTCGGTTGTCGTGAAACCTCTCCTGACCAGCTTCGACTTTCTGCTTACGCCGACTCTCGGCCTGGTGCCCATGCCGATCGAGGAGGTGCCGCCATTCCTGAGCGAACCGTACGGGCGCTACATTCAGTTCGTGCTGCCCGTGAGCTTCGCGCACACGCCGGCCGTGTCGGTTCCCGCCGGCGTGCACGACGGATTGCCCGTCGGCGTTCAGCTCGTCGGACGCGCCGGCCAGGAGCTGGAGCTGCTCTCGCTCGCGGAGCAGCTCGAGGCGATCCCCGACTTCGGCTTCCAGCGACCTGGCCTCCCCTAGCCTCCCGTCCAGCGCGACCGGGTGGGGCTGTGGGATATCTAACTTCACCGAGAATTAGCTGGGAGATGGAAAGTTGAAAGCTCAGCGCGTCGAGATGTACGTCTGCCCCATGGCCACGCCATCGGACACGTCCGAGCTGCAGCAGCTGGCCGACTCGGGGAAGATCCGGCCCGACACGCTGGTCGCCCTCGCCGGAAAGACCGAGGGCACCGGCCAGCACGACGACTGGGGTCGGGTGTGGGCCGACGTGGTGCTCCGCGAGTGGACGGCCCGGTTCCTCAGCATCCCGGTGGGCGAGGTGGCGAAGCAGGTGATCTTCGTCCTGTCTGGCGGATGCCCCGGCGTGATCACCCCACACATCGCAGTCGTCACCCGGGAGTGGGTCGAAGTCCCGGACGGCGAAGCCCAGGAGGAAAGAGACAAGCGGTTGGTCGTGGGCAGGGCAGGCTCGGATGCGATGCCGCCAGAAGAGGTCGGCCGGATGGGCCAGATCCAGAAAGTGGCGGAGGCAACGCGCCGAGCCATGGCCGACGCCGGCCTGACCGACCCCAAGGACGTCCACCTCGTCATGGTCAAGGTGCCCGGGCTGACGACCGCAAGCATCAAGGACGCGGAGTCTCGCGGCAAGACGGTCGTCTCGCACGACCTCACGTTTGGCCCCGAGGGCGCAGGCGTGTATGCAAACGACGCGGCGGCGCTCGGCGTCGCGATGGCGCTGGGCGAGGTTTCGGAGTCGGCCTTGTCGGATGACGTGGTGCGCCGCAACTGGGACCTGTATTCGTCGGTGGCGATGACCTCCTCCGGCGGCGAGAAGCGCCACGGCGAGGTCGTTCTCTTCGGCAACTCGAGCAGCTCACGAAGCTCGCTTCGGATCGGGCATGCAGTCACCAAAGACTTCATCGATGCCGAGGGCGTGAGAAACGCACTCCGCACGGCCGGGCTCAAGTTCGGCGCCTTACCCTCTGAAAGCGACCTGTCGCGCCTCGTGCACGTCTTCGCCAAGTCGGTGATTCCAGGCAGCGACCAGGTTCGCGGGCAGAGGATCACCCTGCTCGACGACGTCGACGCGTATCAGATCGGAAAGGCGCTGGGCGGGATGCTCGTCGCGTCGGTGACCGGCCGCACCACGAACTATGTGAGCGGGGGCGAGCGCAACTCCCACCAGGGGCCGCCGGGAGGCAACATCGTGGCCGCCGTCGTCAGGGCGGACGGGTGAAGCAATCCGGGTGAACGCGATCGTGGCCGAGGGACTGGTCAAGATCTACCGGTCCCGCAAGAACGAAGTGCGCGCTCTCGACGGGCTGGACCTGACCGTCGAGGAAGGCACCGTTCTCGGCCTGCTTGGCCCCAACGGCGCGGGCAAGACGACTACCGTCCGCATCCTCGCCACGCTGCTGAGGCCCGACTCAGGTCACGCCACGGTCGGCGGCCTCGATGTTGTCCGCCAATCGCAGCAGATCCGCCGGATCATCGGGCTCTCGGGTCAGTACGCCGCAGTCGATGAGAATCTCACCGGCCGCGAGAACCTGTGGCTGTTCGGCCGCCTCTACCAATTGCCAAGCGCGGAGGCTCGCCGGCGCGCCAACGATCTGCTCGAGCAGTTCGGCCTCGCCGACGCGGCGGATCGCGTTGTCAAGACCTACTCAGGCGGCATGCGGCGCCGCCTGGACCTGGCCAGCGCGCTGACAGGCAGGCCGCGAATCCTGTTCCTCGACGAGCCGACCACGGGGCTCGACCCTCGGGGACGCCTCGGGATGTGGGATGTGATCCGTGGTCTGGTGCGCGAGGGAGTGACCCTGCTGCTGACCACTCAGTACCTCGAGGAGGCCGATGAGCTGGCTCACGCGATCGCGGTTGTCGACCAGGGCCGCATCATCGCCCGAGGCACGGCCGACGAGTTGAAGGCGCAAGTTGGCGGAGAACGCATCGAGGTCGTGGTGCACAATCGCGACGACATTGGCCGCGCCGCGCAGGTCCTCAGCGCCGAATCGGGAGGCGATGCGACCATCGACGCGCATGTGCGCAAGATCACAGTTCCCGCGAAAGGAGGAGCCCGCCGCCTCGCGCAGGTCGTGCGGGATCTCGATGAGGCGCAGATCATCATCGACGACATCGCCCTACGCCGCCCAACCCTCGACGACGTCTTCTTGACGCTGACGGGCCACGCCGCCGAGATTGCATCCGCATTGGACGATCACGCGCCGGTCGCTTCGGGGAGCAAACGATGACTGGGTTCCGCCAGGCACTCGATGACGGAATGGTCGTCGCCTGGCGAAATCTCAAGCGCGTTCCGCGCATCCCGGAGCTCGCACTCTTCGCGATCCTGCAGTCGATCATGTTCGTGCTGCTTTTCGCGTTCGTTTTCGGCGGCGCGATCCCCCTCCCCGGCGGAGCCTCCTACCGCGAGTACCTGATGCCAGGCATCTTTGCCCAGACCATCGTCTTCGCCACAGCCACCACCGCCATCGGAATGACCGACGACCTGAGCAAAGGGATCCTGGATCGATTCCGGTCTCTGCCCATGGCCCGCTCCGCAGTTCTCAGCGGAAGGACCATCTCGGACGTCGTCTACAACGCAGGGATCCTGGTCGTGCTGATGCTCTCTGGGCTCGCTGTCGGCTGGCGGGTGCACACGGGCGTGCTTGAGTTCCTCGCGGGCGTGGCGCTGCTGCTGCTCTTCGCCTTCGTGATGGCGTGGATCGGCGTCTGGCTTGGCCTGACCCTACGCACCGTCGAGGTGACCCAGCAGGTCTCTTTCACGGTGCTCTTTCCACTGACCTTTCTGTCCAATATCTTCGTGCCGACCCAGACACTGCCATGGTGGCTGCGGCCGGTCGCCGAGTGGAACCCCGCGAGCTCGCTGACAGCCGCCACCCGGCACCTGTGGGGAAATCCAAATCCTTTCGCGGCGACCGGCCTGCCGGCCCAGCATCCGATCGAGCTCACCTTGATCTGGGCGGTCGTCCTGCTCGCGATCTTCGCTCCGCTGGGCGTGTGGCGTTACCGCTCGATGAGCCGCTAAGGGACTGGGAACTGGGTGTC
>DASQAU010000169.1:0-7066 GCA_035635595.1 Candidatus Eiseniibacteriota bacterium | reverse complement strand
CTGCCGCGGTCGATCAGGGGCAAGCGGATCATCGCCGTCGACGACTCGATCGTTCGCGGCACCACCTCCCGGCGGATCATCGAACGGCTCAGGGCCGCCGGAGCGAGCGAGATCCACATGCGGATCTCGAGCCCGCCGATGCGCTTTCCGTGCTTCATGGGCGTGGATATCGGCTCTACCAAGGAGCTGATCGCGTCCGGGCGCACGGTGGAACAGGTCCGTGAATGGATCGGGGCCGACAGCCTCCAGTACCTTTCCATCGCAGGGCTGATGCGGGCGATCGGCCGCGGCACCTCACAGGAGTTCTGCCGCGCCTGCTTCGACGGCTCTTATCCGGTGCCCGTTCCGCAGCAGCTCGAGATGGACAAGATGCAGTTCGAGCTGCCGCTCAAATCGGACCACATATCCGGGCCTCCTTCGCCCCAACTCGTCGGCTGATGGGGGCCGACGGCCTGTCGTACGCCGCCGCCGGCGTCGACATCGAGGCTTACGAGCGGGCGCTGGAGCGAGTCAAGCCGCTCATCGCCGCCACGCATGGCAAGGAAGTGGCCGTGGGCGTTGGACCTTTCGCCGGACTCTACGCGCTACCCGGCGGGGGCCACCTCGCGTCGAGCGCCGACGGCGTGGGGACGAAGATCAAGATCGCCATCGCAGCGGGATCGCATCGCGGCATCGGCATCGACATCGTCAACCACTGTGTGAACGACATCGCCACCGCGGGCGCCCGGCCCCTATTCTTCCTCGACTATTTCGCCACCGGCCGCCTCGACCCCGACGTTTTCACGCAGCTGGTCGAAGGTATGACCCAGGCTTGCCGCGACGCTGGCTGCGCGCTGCTGGGCGGCGAGACGGCGGAGATGCCGGGCATGTACGCGCTCGGCGACTACGACCTCGCCGGCTTCATCGTCGGCCTGGTTGAAGCCGGCCGTAACCCGGACCCGGCGCGGATCAATGCCGGCGACCTGCTCATCGGCTTGCCATCAAGCGGCCTGCACACCAACGGCTACTCCCTCGTGCGCAAGGTGCTGGAAGACGTCCCGCTGCACGAGCCTTTCGGTAAGTCGGGCCACACCCTCGGGCAGGTGCTGCTCGAGCCGCACCGCTCCTACCTCGAAGAGCTTGGGCGCATCCGTTGGAAGGGCGCGGCCCACATCACGGGTGGCGGCATCCTCGGCAACCTTCCGCGCTGCCTGCCCGACCAGCTCGGCGCACGCCTCAACAAAGCCGCGTGGCAGGTGCCGCCGATCTTCGACCTGATTCGCAAACGCGGCCGGGTCGCCGATGACGAGATGTACGGGACGTTCAACATGGGCCTGGGCATGATCCTGGTCGTCGATCCGGCCGACATGCCCCCCGGTGCGATGGTGGTCGGCGAAGTGGTCCGCCACTCCGGTCCGGACCGAGTGGTCATCCGCTGACCCTGAAAATCGGCGTCGCCGCGTCTGGCCCTGGATCGAATCTGCGCAACCTGGTCGAGGCCGGGTTCAACATTGTGGCCGTGGCGACCAACCGCCCATCATGCGGCGCCGCGTCCTTCGCGCGCGAAAAGGACATCCCCCTCGGTGAGCTGTCGCAAAAAGGCTTCAGCTCGATGGAGGAGCGCGACGCCGCGATGCGTGATTTCCTCCGCGCACACGGCGTCGAGCTGGTGGTCGACGCTGGCTACGATCGCGTCCACTCGCAAGTTTTCCTCGACGCTTTTGCGGACCGGATCATCAACGTCCACCCGTCGCTGCTTCCGCAATTCGGAGGCGGCATGGACGCGGTGGAGCGGGCGCTGGAGAGCGGCGCCAAGGTCACCGGCGCGACCGTCCACATCGTCACGGCCAGTCTCGACGCGGGGCCCATCCTCGTCCAGGAGGCTGTCCCCATCCTGGAAGGGGATACGGTTGAGACGTTGCGGCAGCGAGTTCACGAGGCCGAGCACCGGATCCTTCCGCAGGCAATCCGGCTGATGGAGGCGAGGTTTGCCCAAAGCCCTACTGTCGGTTAGCGATAAGGGAGGCCTGACGGCCTTCGCGCGCGGGCTGCAGCGCCTCGAGTACGAGCTTTACGCCACCGGCAGCACGCTCAAGGCGATCCAGGATGCAGCGATCGACGCGCAGCCCGTGAGTGACCTGACCGGCTTTCCCGAGATGATGGACGGGCGGATCAAGACGCTTCACCCTGGAGTGCACGCGGGCATCCTGGCTCGGCGCGACAAGCCCGAGCACATGGAAGCGCTGAAGAGCCACGGCCTTCAAGAGATCGACCTCGTCTGCTGCAACCTCTATCCGTTCGTCGAAACGGTCACACGCGAGGGCGTGAGGTACGAAGAGGCGATTGAGCAGATCGACATCGGCGGGCCGGCGATGATCCGAGCCGCGGCCAAGAACCATGAGTCCGTGGTCGTCGTCGTCAGGCCGGAGCGCTACGCCGATGTGCTGGCGGCCCTCGGCGAGGGGACGGTTGACCTGGCGATGCGTCGCCGCCTCGCCGCGGAGGCCTTCGCTCACACGTCCGCCTACGACTCGTGGATCGCCGCTTATCTGCACGGGCCCGAGACTGATGGATTTCCCCCCGAGATCTCGTTCGCCGGTTTTCTGACGCAGCCGTTGAAGTACGGCGAGAACGACCACCAGAAAGCGGCGTTCTACAGGTTCGGGCCGAATCCAGGCGGACTGGGTGGAGCGGCGCAGCTTCAGGGCAACGAGCTCGGCTTCAACAACATCCAGGACGCGTCGGCCGCATACCAGCTGGTTCGCGATTTCAAGGAACCGGCTGCTGCGATCGTGAAGCACATGAACCCCTGCGGCCTTGCGGTCGCGGAGGACATCGCCAGGGCATACCGGGTCGCATACGAGTGCGACAAGGTCTCCGCATTCGGAGGGATCGTGGCCGTCAACCGCCCGCTGGACCGCTCCACCGCCGAACAGATCGTGCAGATCGTCACGCACGTCGTGATCGCGCCGGAGGTCCTCGAAGAGGCCAAGGACGTGCTCGCGCGCCGCAAGGGCATGATCGTGCTCGCCGTCGAACCGCCTCGCGCCGGGCTTCTCGACTACGACGTGCGCTCGGTGCCCGGGGGTTTTCTCGTGCAGGAATGGGACCGGATGGGCTTCGATAGATCCACCGCGTCAGTGGTGTCTCGGCGCGCTCCAACCGAGGCCGAGTGGCAGCAGCTCGGCTACGCCTGGACTGCCGTCAAGCACGTCAAGTCGAACGCGATCGTCCTCTTCAACGACGGGGCCGCGGTCGGTGTCGGCGCCGGCCAGATGTCTCGGGTCGAGGCGGTGCAGATGGCGGTCAAGCGCGCCGGCGACCGTGCCCGCGGGTCGGTGATGGCGTCGGACGCATTCTTTCCGTTCCCCGACGGGCTCGAGGAGGGAATCAGGGCTGGCGTCACCGCGGCCATTCAGCCGGGAGGATCGATGAAGGACTCAGAAGTCATCGCCGCGGCCGATGCCGCCGGAATCGCGATGGTCATGACCGGCCGTCGCCATTTCAAACACTGATGGGATCTCGATTCGGAGAAGAAGGCCGCAAGCTCTCTTACGGCACGTATCTCAACGTGGCGAATCTTCTCGAGCTGCAGAAGGGACTCAGCCAGGAGCACGACGAGCTCCTCTTCATCGTCGCGCACCAGGTCTACGAGCTCTGGTTCAAGGTGGTCCTGTTCGAGCTGGAGGCCGCCCGCAAGCGCATCGACGCCGACGACATCTTCTTCGCCCGCCATTTCCTGCACCGGGTGCACGTCATCGAGCGTGTCCTGGTCGAGCAGATCGAGGTCCTCGAGACCATGTCGCCGCAGGACTTCCTGGCGTTCCGCTCTCAGCTCGCCCCCGCAAGCGGGTTCCAGTCGGTGCAGTTCCGCGAGATCGAATTCCTGTCGGGGCTGAAGGAGCCGAAGTACCTGGAGCGCCTGGAGGCGACGCCGGCCGAGATGGCGAGGCTGCGCACGCGGCTCGACGAACCGTCGCTCGATGACGCATTTCGGAGCCTCGTCGAGCGGCGCGGATCCCCGTCGCTCGTCGACATCTTCAGGGACCGCGAGAAGTACGGCGACCTCTTCGACCTTTGCGAAGCGCTGCTCGACCACGACGAGGCTTTCGCGCACTGGCGGGCCCGCCACGTGCTGATGGTGGAACGCCAGATCGGCGCCAAGACCGGGACTGGCGGGAGCAGTGGCGCCAAGTACCTTCGCGGGACGCTGGGCAAGCGCTTCTTCCCGGAGCTTTGGGACGTCCGCTCGCAGCTGTGAAAACGCGGGTGAGGACAGCTGTCCTCCCGCGCGGGACCCCCTCCTCTCCTCGGCCACGCTGGGTGGCGCATTGAGAGTGGCGTGCTTGGGTGACGGCCAGAGTAAATCCGGCCTGAGGCTCCACTTGGCATCTCTTTTTTTGCAAGCTAGTTACTGGCCCCAGCGTTAGGCTTCTGCGCGATGAGCGTTGCGCAGCGATCTCCGAAGCAGGCCGATCCCTCGCTGCGTGCTGTCGAAGTCTCGGTTGTGATGCCGTGCCTGAACGAGGCGGAAACACTGGCTGCATGCATCCAGAAAGCTCAGTCGGCGATCGAGAAAGAGGGTCTGTCGGCAGAGATCATCGTCGCCGACAACGGGAGCACCGACGGCTCCCAGGTCATCGCCAAAGAGCTCGGCGCGCGCCTGGTCCCGGTGGCGAGGAAGGGTTACGGCAGCGCGCTGATCGGTGGCATCGAGGCCGCGCGCGGCGAATTCGTGATCATGGGCGACGCCGACGACAGCTACGACTTCGCCGCCATCGCCCCGCTGATCGAAAAGCTGCGGGGCGGCTTCGACCTCGTCGTCGGCAACCGGTTCCGCGGTGGCATCGAGCGCGATGCGATGCCGTGGCTGCACAGATGGATCGGCAATCCAGTGCTCACGCTCATCAGTCGCTTGTTCTTCCACACGCCGGTCGGCGACATGCACTGTGGCCTCCGTGGTTTCCGCAAGGAAGCGTTCGCGCGCATGCGGCTGAAGGCGACGGGCATGGAGTTCGCCAGTGAGATGGTGATCAAGGCTTCGCTGAAGGGAATGCGCATCACCGAGGTGCCAGTCACCCTTCGTCCCGACGGTCGCACGCGTGCGCCTCATCTGCGCACGTGGCGCGACGGCTGGCGCCACCTGCGCTTCATGCTGCTGTTCAGCCCGCGCTGGCTGTTCCTCTATCCGGGGATCGCGCTGTTCGCGATCGGACTGATCGTGGGCGCGGCGCTCGAGATCGGACCGGTCAAGGTCGGACCGTTTGGCTTCGACATCAGCACTCTCCTGCTGGCCGGCTTTTGCTGCCTGATCGGCTACCAGCTCGTCGTCTTCGCGGTCTTCACGAAGGTCTTCGCTATGCGCGAAGGATTCCACCCGCCCAACGCCGCCTACGCGGCGATGTTCCGCTACGTGCGTCTCGAAACGGGGCTGGTGCTCGGCCTGCTGATGGTGGTGCTGGGCATCGGTGGGCTGATCCTCGCCGTCCTCTCGTGGCAGGTGCTCGGTTTTGGTGTCCTCGATCCGCGCACGACGATGCGCGAGGTGATCCCGGCTGCGGTGCTCCTGACACTCGGCGTTCAGACCGTTTTTGCAAGCTTCTTCCTCAGCATTCTCGGCATCGACAGCGAAAGCGATCCGCGCTAACGCAGTCGCGGCCGTGCGCCGGCACGTGTTGATCTTCGCCTACCTGGCTGCGTTCATTCCGGCGCTGTTGATGGCTGTCACGCAACCGGTGTGGTCTGTGATCGACGAGGCGCAGCACTTCGACTTCATCGTTCAGCTCGGCCATGGCGTCTATCCAACCGGTGACGAAACGCTGATCAGAGCGGACACGCTCCAGGTGATGCGATCGACCGGTGTGTACCGCGGCTTCTACCTGCCCGGAACGTATCCGTCACCGGACCTCACGGACATCGGTCCGCCGCCACCATCGATGTCTGCGCGCGCGAACGCCGCCTGGATGCTCAGGCACATGTGGCAGCTGTCTCATGAATCGGTTCAGACGCCGGCCTACTACCTGTCGATGGTGCCGGTCTGGTGGGCCGCCGACAAATTCGGCGGACCCTGGGCCGCGATCTACGCGCTGCGCCTCGTCAACGCGCTCATTCTTGCCGCGCTGGCGCCAATGGCCGTCGTCGTGGCCCGGGCGCTCGCGCCGGCGCGGCCCGACATCGTCGTTGTTGCCGCAGTGTTCGCCATCCTCCTGCCTGGGTTGGACCTCAACGGGACGCGCGTCAGCAACGATGCCTTGGCGGCGGCCATCGGCGGGCTGATCGTTCTTCTGGCGGTGCGGTGGGCAAAAGACGGATGGACGTGGCGGCGCGCCGTGTTGATGGGCGCGATCCTCGGCTTGGGCCTGATGGTCAAGCTCACCCTTGGTGGTCTCATCCCCGCGCTGCTTCTATCCGCGCTATGGCGTGCGTCGAGCCGGGGCACCAACCTGCTGCGAGTCACCGGCTCGGGTGCGGTAGCGCTTCTATTCCTGACCCCGTGGTTTCTTCTGAATCTTCAGAAGTACGGCGGCGTCATGCCCGGCGCCCACTCCGGGCGCCTCTCGGATGCCTTGCCCGGGCCGCTCACCCCCGCTTTCATACCGCTCGATATTGCGGTCTTCCATCTCACGTACTGGACCGGTGAGCCGTGGGGCGCTCTGCCGCTCGCCGGCGTGATGGTCGTGCTGGGCGGTCTGATCGCCCTGATGGCGCTCGCCGGCGTCGTCAGCCTGCTGCGATCCCGTGCCCTGCCGGTGCCGGATGGTCCGCTTGCGGTTGCAGCAGCGGCCCTGGCCGGTCTGATCGCGTTGTCTCTGCTGCTGCCGGCGACTGTTGGATTCGAGTTTTCCGGTCCAGGGCGGTATGCGTACCCCGCGCTGCCCGCGGCAGCCACCCTGTGCGCAATCGGCGTGGTGGCCGTTTTGCCCAACGCCTTTGCGCGCCGAGCGCTTGTGGCCGCCTATGCCGTGCTGGCGGTGGCGATGCTGGCCGGCGGCGCCGCCGGGTTGCCTCCGCGGCCGGATGCCGGTGCGCGTACTCCGCCGGCGCTCGCCAGAACCATGCAGGTGAGCGCGTCGGGCCAGCTCGCTGG
>DASQAU010000168.1:0-4080 GCA_035635595.1 Candidatus Eiseniibacteriota bacterium | reverse complement strand
GTGCGCCCGGCGCTGGTCGTGGTCGGCTCGGATCAGGCGGCGCCGGAGGGACTGGCAGACATCACGATCAAGCCACCGGCGGATGCCTCGCCGGCGGCGCTGCGCGAGCTGCTGCGTTTGGCGATGGAAAACATCGCGCTCAAGCAGGAAGTCGCCCAGCTCGAGGAGCAGGCGCGGCGGCTGCACCGCCAGTTCGAGGAGCTCAACCGCATCGGCATCGCGCTGTCGGCTGAGAAGGACATCGCCAAGCTCCAGCACTTCATCCTCATGACGATGCGTCAGCTGACCAACGCGGACGGCGCCAGCCTGTGGCTCAAGACCGTCGGCGACCACGACGAGCCGATGCTCTTTCTGGCTTCGAGCCAGAACACGTCGATCGACAACACCTACCAGGCTTTCAAGGTGCCGGTCGACGAGAGGTCGGTGGTCGGCTACACGGTTTCGGTCGGAACCAGCCAGATCTACGACGACGCTTATCACCCGCCTGCGGGCAAGCCTCAGGGAGGCAAGGGTTTCGATGCTCAGTTCGGCTATCGGACCAAGTCAATGCTGACGGTGCCCATGAGGAACTACAAAGATGAGGTCGTCGGCGCCATCCAGTTGATCAACGCCAAGCGCCGCTTCGAAACTCACCTGACCGTTGACTCGGTCGAAGCCGAGGTGGTGAGCTTCCGGCCCGAAGACCTGGAGATGATCGAATCGATCGCCAGCCAGGCGGCCGTCGCCCTCGACAACAAGAACCTGCTCGATTCGATCCAGGCCTTGTTCGACGGGTTTGTGCAAGCAAGCGTGACCGCGATCGAGCAGAGAGACCCGAGCACCGCCGGTCATTCAGGACGGGTGGAGGCATTGACCACGGCGCTGGCCAAGGCCGTGACAGGCCTTGGGGCGGGCAAGTACCGCGACGTGCACCTGACGGAGGACCAGTTCAAAGAGCTGCGTTATGCCTGCCTGCTGCACGACTTCGGCAAGGTCGGTGTCCGCGAGCACATCCTGATCAAGGCCAAGAAGCTGATGCCCGGGCAGCTCGAGGTGATCCAGTCACGCTTTCAATTCGTCGAGCGCTCCGTCCAGGTCAAGTACGCGACAGAGAAGCTCGAGGCGATGCGAAGCGGACGCGGCAGCACGACGGTTCTGGACGAGATCGACAAACGACTGGCGGAAGAGCTGGCGCAATTGAATCAATGGGTGCAGAGCATCGCGTCGGCCAACGAGCCGACCGTGCTGCCCGAGGACAAGGCGTCGACGCTGGAGTTCCTCTCCCAGCAGCCGTACTACGACATGTCCGGCCAGCCGCACCCGATGCTCGATCCACAGGAGTTTCGCTTCCTCAGCATCCGCAAAGGAACGCTCGACCCCCAGGAACGGCTCGAGATGGAATCACACGTCACGCACAGCTTCCACTTCCTCACCAAGATCCCCTGGACACCGGTGATGCGAGGGATCCCGGAGATCGCTTACGGCCACCACGAAAAGCTCGACGGATCTGGTTACCCCAGGCGACTGTCCGGGGATCAAATCCCTGTTCAGGCGCGGATGATGACGATCTCGGACATCTTCGATGCCCTGACCGCGCAGGACCGGCCGTACAAGCGGGCGGTGCCGGTGCGCACGGCGCTCGACATCCTTCACGCCGAAGCCGAGGACGGCAAGCTCGACAAAGACCTGCTCGACGTCTTCGTCGCCAAGAAGATCTACCACGTGACCTCTGACCGATGAGGATCAAGTTCTGGGGCACGCGCGGTACGCGGCCGACACCTGGCCGGCGAACGCTGAGATACGGAGGCAACACGACCTGTGTCGAGGTCAGGGATGCCGAGAACAACCTCCTGATCATCGACTCAGGCTCCGGGATCGCGGAGCTGGGCAACGGTTTCAGCCCCACCGATCCGCTCCAGGCCCACCTGCTCATCACACACACCCATCTCGACCACATCCAGGGTTTCCCGTTCTTCCTTCCGGCTTTCGTCCCGGGCACGCATCTGACGATCGTCGGCCCGGCTGGATCCGCCAAGTCGCTGCAGGCCGCATTCGCCGACCAGATGGACCCGGCGTACTTTCCTGTGCGGCTCAGCCACATGCCGGCGGAGATGGAGTTCATCGAGCGCAACCCCGGCGAGACGTTTGAGGTGGGCGCTCTACGCATCACGCCCCACCTCTTGATGCACCCGATCCCGACCTTCGGCTACCGCATCGACGAGGGTTCTTCACGCTTCTGTTTTGCCACCGACAACGAGATCGCGATGTTCGCCAACCAGGAGAACGGCACCCTGAAGGACATGGCGAACTGGTGTCGTGACGCCGACCTGCTCGTCCACGACGCGCAGTACAGCACCGAGGAGTACAAGACCCACGCCGGCTTCGGGCACTCGACTTACGAAGAAGCCCTGTCGCTCGCGGAGCAGGCCGGGGCCAAAGAGCTCGGGTTCTTCCACCACGACCCGGTGCATTCGGACACCGACATCGATGGCCTGATCGAGGAGGCGCTGGGCAACCACCAGCAGTCGGGCGGCGCGGACGTCAACGCCTTTCCCGCGGCCGAGGAACAGGAAGTCGCGCTGTAACCCTTAGTCTTTTCCGATCGTGGCGGAAGAGACAGACCTCGATTTGCCGGCGGTGATGCGCGACCGGCGCGAGAAGCTCGAGCGGTTGCGGAAGGCGGGAATCGACCCTTATTCGCGGGGATTCAGGCCTACTCACACGACCGTGGCGGCGAAGGCGCTGCTGGGCGAGAGCGAGCGCACGGAGCCGGTTTCGCTGGCCGGCAGGCTCATGGTCAAGCGGCTGCAGGGCGGAGTGGTGTTCGCCGACCTGCAGGACGGCCACGGCCGCATCCAGCTGATGGCAAGCCGCGACCTCCTCGGCGAGGACGAGTTCAACCGCTTCGCAGATCTCGATGCGGGTGATCTCATCGGAGTCAAGGGCCCGATCTTCAAGACGCGCCGAGGCGAGATCACGCTCGAGGTCCAGTCATTCCAGCTGCTGACGAAGTCGCTGCGCCCGCTGCCCGAAAAATGGCATGGGCTGAAGGACGTTGAGATTCGATACAGGCAGCGCTACGTCGACCTCATCGCCAACCCGGCCGTGCGCGATGTGTTCAGGGCGCGCACCAGGATCATCACCGCGATGCGCGGCCTGCTCGACGAGCGCGATTTTCTGGACGTCGACACCCCAGTGCTGCAGGAGGTGCCCGGCGGCGGTCATGCGCGGCCGTTCGTGACCCATCACAACTCGCTCGACCGGGACTTGTTTCTCCGCATCGCGCTCGAGCTGCACCTGAAGCGGCTGCTGGTCGGTGGTTTCGAGCGCGTTTACGAGTTCGGTCGGGTGTTTCGCAACGAGGGGTTGTCGCCTCGGCACAACCCGGAGTTCACCCTGCTCGAGTGCTACCAGGCTTACGCCGATTACGACGACGTGATGCGGCTGGTCGAAGACCTGATGGTGGTGGCCGCGATGGCGGCAGGCCGCCCGCTCGAGATCACCTACCAGGGCGAGGCGGTGAACCTCGCGCCGCCATTCCGGCGCGAGCGGATGGCCGACCTGGTGCTCGAGCACACGGGAAAGCATGCAGTCGGGGAGGAGCTGAACGATCTCTTCGAGGAGCACGTCGAGCCTCGCCTGCGCCAGCCCACGTTCGTGATCGACTACCCGGTCGAGATCTCGCCACTGGCGCGTCCGCGCGAGGACGACCCGCGGTTCGTGGAGCGGTTTGAGCTGATCATCCTCGGCCGCGAGTACGCGAACGCGTTCACCGAGCTCACCGACCCCATCGACCAGCGAGCCCGATTCGAGGCGCAGGCTTCGCTGCGTGCCGCGGGCAATGTCGAGGCGCATCCGATGGACGAGGACTTTCTTCGCGCGGTCGAATATGGATTGCCTCCATGCGGCGGGCTGGGCGTGGGCATCGACCGTCTGGTGATGCTGCTCACCGACCAGCCCTCGGTACGTGACGTGATCCTCTTCCCGGTCATGAAGGCCGAGTCTTAGTGCTGCCGCTGGAGCTCATCCGCCGCGATCCCGAGCGGGTGCGGCGAGCCGCGGAGCTGAAGGGAGAGCCGGCGCCGATCGATGAGATCCTCA
>DASQAU010000167.1:0-4654 GCA_035635595.1 Candidatus Eiseniibacteriota bacterium | reverse complement strand
TGCGACGTTGCGATCAACGCCTCGAGGTCGATCCCGGTGTCCACGCCGAGGCCACGCAGGAGATAGACCAGGTCTTCCGTCGCGATGTTGCCTGTCGCCTTGGGGGCGAATGGGCAGCCACCCGCCCCCCCGACTGAGGCGTCCAGCGTGACAGCCCCTTCATCCAGCGCCGCCACCGCGTTGGCATAACCCGTGTTGCGAGTGTTGTGAAAGTGCGCTCCGACCGTCGCGCCAAGTCGCCTGGCGCCGCCAACCAGCTCTTTGACCTGAGACGGGACGCCGACCCCGATTGTGTCCGCCAGGCAGATCTCGTCTGGGGGGACCGCCATGAGCCGCTCGACGATGTGAAGAACTCGCTCGGCTGGGACCGGTCCTTCGAACGGGCTGCCGAAGGCGACGCTCAGCGTTACCGTGATCGGCATACGTTCGCTGCGGGCGCGGGCCACCAGCGACAGCGCGGTCTTGAGACCTTCTTCAGTGGTTGCATTCTGGTTGCGGCGTCCGAACTCATCGGTCGCCGAGAAGGCGTAGTGCACCTCATCGACGCCGGCCGCCAGCGCGCGTTCATAACCCTGTTCGTTGAGGACCAGCCCGGCGTAGGACGTTCCGGGTTTGCGGTGGAGCGCCGCCATCACCTCCTCTGCCCCTGCCATCTGCGGCACCAGCTTCGGGTTGACGAAGCTGGCCGCCTCCACCCGCTTAAGGCCGGCGGAGGCGAGTCTGTCGCACAGCTCCGCTCGGAGCGCCGGCTCGAGCGTTTTGGACTCGTTCTGCAGCCCGTCCCGCGGACCGACGTCGCAGATCAGCACGGCCACGAATTAAAGGTAGAGATGTGGGCGGCGAGCCGTAGCCCGCCGCCCGTGTCGGTCAACTCAGCTTGGCGAAGTAGGCGTCCTCTCCTTTCTTGGTCAGCCCGGCGAACGTCACGTCGTTGCGCAAATCGGTCCAGTAGGCGACCACGCCGCCGCCAGCTGTGGCGGCAATGTTGCTGTAGTCGCCGATGAACGCTGTCGGGCGCGGGAAATCCGGATTCAGGGTCGGGGCGAACCATCGGTTGCCCTTGGTCGGATCAGACTGCGCCGTGGAGACGGCGGCACTGGTGAACGCGAGCGTGCCGGATCCCGTCTCGGTCGCGAGTGAGTAGTTGTACATGTGGTTGGCTGCATCCGCTGAGCGGTCGAACATGCCGATGCGCAGCCGGCCGGCGGTGTCGTAGGCGCCCCACGGCATGAACTGGTCGCCCGCGAGGACCAACGAGGTCGGCGGCGTCCAATGTGCTCCCCTGTCGAACGACTGGCTGACGATCACGTCCGAGTTCGTCTTTGCGATGTATGGGTTGCCGTTAGCCGGAGTCGTGCTGTTGCGCATGTCCGACCAGACGACGGCCAGATGAGCCGCGTTGGTCGGGTCGGTGGCGATGTTGCCGGCCGCCCACGTGCGGAAAGTGCTGTCCTGGTAAGTCTGCCGGCCGAGAGCGATCGGGTAGTCGGTGAACCCGTCGATCGTCGTCGCGACCTTGGTCGGGCCTGCGATCCGCTCGCCTGTTGACGGCGAGACCTCGACCACCTCGTAGTCATCGCGACCGGTGCTCAGGTCTGTGGTGTTCAGGAACGCAACGAAGATGCGCCCGTCCGCCGCGACTGCCGGGATGGATACGAATGCCTGGTCGAGGCTGCCTGAGATCAACGCAGGAGTCGACCAGCTGTTGCCGCCGTCGTGCGTCACAGAGCTGTAGATCTTCGCCGAGATGAAGGCGCCTTTCTGGCCGAGGCGGAAGTCACCGTAGGTGACGATGGCGTTGCCACTGTCCCATGCCGCCACGTATTCCTTGTCCAGGAGGTCGCCGACGCTCGAAAAGACCCCGCTTCCCTGAGCGACACGTGCCGTGTTCCATGTCCGTCCCTCGTCGCCGGACGTGGATACCAGCACGTCGGGATTCTGCGCGTTGCCCGGACCGACGAAACGGAAGCCCAGCGTTGCGTAGTAAGCGCGGCCGGAAGCGTCGAACGCCAGCGCCGGGTCGCCGGTCGCCTGGTACGTCGAGCTCGAGTTGACGGGGTACATCGACCACGTCTTGCCGCCGTCGAAGGTCACGTGCGCACGCGACAGCACAGTTTCGCTGACGTGTCCGCCTGGATTGAGCCCGAGCTGATAGTCATTCGCTCCGCCGATCATGTTCAACGGGTCGGTCGGGTTGACGGCGATCGACGTCTCGTTGTGGGGTCCGACCGACGATGTCTCGCAGTCGGTGGTTGCGTTTGCCGTTGCTTGTGTCGCCGTGGTGCAGAGCGCGGTGCCGGTCTTGACCGCAGGCCCCGTGCCGAAGACCGCTCCCGCGACGGGCGCCGGCGCATCCACGGCGTTGTGTGTGAAATCGACAGGCTGAATGTCCGCCCCAACGGATATCGACTGGGTCAGCGCCACGATCGATACCGTCGCCAGAATCACGCCTCGAATTGGCCTCACCGCATCCTCCTTGCTGCCTGAACTGACGCGGGGTTGCTACTGGACCCCCAAACCGATCGTAATCGAACCTGCCACAGCAAGCTTAAGATCGCCAGTTTCGAGTTCAGTGGCCCAGCAGATCCTGCATTGCGCGGGCGCCGGCCGCCTGCCCGAGCCGCCCGACTCCAAGCGTGTCCTCGATCGTCGCCAGGAGCGAGTAATGCGTGTACGCCTGGGTGCTCACCTTGTGACTCTGATTGGGTGAGATCACCAGCGAAAGCACACGGTTGTCGGTACTCCCATCGTCCTCGTCCCACACGATGAAGAGAAGACCATTCGCCGTCCAGGCCTTCGACTGCTTGATCATCCCGACCGTCTGTCGCAGCCAGTCGTCACCGACCGACACGCTGCAGTCGTGCTGGTCGTGACACATGTCAGGCGTGATCCAGCTGAACATCGGGACGTTTCCCTTCAAGTCGCCAGCCATCGCCGTGAACGGCACCACGTTGGGCGGGCACCGCCCGCCGTAGAAGGCGAACGGGTTGTGGTGCACGTCGTAGGGATAGGTGTTCTCCAGGCATCCGCCGTTCGCCATTCCTTCCATGTAGGCGCGCCAGGTCACCCCGGCGGCGGTCAGCTGGGCGCCGATGCCCCCCGCAGGCAGGACGCGGTAGTTGTCATCCCTGATGCGATAGGTCTCGCCCGAGGTCAGGGCGAGATAGTTGGGCAGGCTTGGATACGCGACCGCGCTGTAGTTGGCGGCGACGCGGTACTCGGACGCAAGTGAGGCGGTGAAAGGCCCCTGCAGCGCCTGCTCCACGGTCTTGTTCTCCATCACGATCACGAAGACGTGGCGCTTCTCGGGAGGCGACGTTGCGCTTCGGCTGCAGGCGCCTGCAGTCAGGGTGAGGATGAGCGCGAGGCCCAAGAAGCCCAGCCGCGCTCTGATCTGCACTCCAACGATTTTCGGTGTCTTTGCTGGGGAACTGGTTAAACCGCCGCCCTCAGGCCGGCGTGAGGCGGATCACAGGGATCTCGCGATCGGTGTTCTTGGGGTACTTGCCGTACCGCGGAGCGATTGCGACGACCTTCGCGTATGCCGCTTCGCGCGCAGCGCCTTGAAGCTCCTGCGGGCGCACAAGCAGCTTGCGATTGCCGACCTCGAGCCAGACCTTGTCGGGCTGCTTGGCCAGGTTGATGAACCAGGCGGGGTGAGTGGCTGCGCCGCCCTTCGAAGCGATGATCAGCCATGCGTCATCGCCGTCGCTGAAGCCACCGAGGACATGCGTCCTCTCCTGTCCAGTCTTGGCTCCAATCGTTGTGAGCAACACAGTAGGAAAGCCCATCATCAGCGGCGGCGTAGGGCCGGCTTTCTTCCGGTAGTTCGAGATCTGCATGTTCATGAGCGGCTGGGCGACCTTCATCAAAAACCCGGGTGGCGACCATGACCCTCGGGTGCCGCGAGGCGGAATGGCGAGCTTGTCGCTTTGTTCTGTCATTTGCGCCTGAGCATACGCTCGGATTTACCCGCCTACGGCGACCTCAGGCGTGACCCGGGTTGTCAGCGGTGGCCGTGACGATTGCGGCGCTCACCTGCTGACCGTTCACGCCGGCCATGGTGCATGCAACCGTGGTTGTCGAGTTGAAGCCGACGTCGGGCTGCACCTGCGCCTGGCAGCTGGCGAGCACCTTTCCTGACGCCGGGTCGGCCATGGTGAAAGTCACTGTCGACGGCGCCCGTGCGCCGCTCGCCCCACCCAGATTCTTGAGCAGTGCCGAAACAGCACATGGCGAAACGCACCCTGAGGTGTCGACAGACACCACGGTGTAGATGGGAGGGAGCGTGGACAGGTTGGAGAAATCCATGACGTCGCTGGGCGCGGCGATCTGGAAATCTTGGTCGAAGCTGTCGAAATGGAGGTCGCCATCAGCGATGCCGTCGACCACGACGCCCTTCTTGAAATGCACCCGAAGCACCCGGTAGGGAGGATTGGCGCCGACATAGACGTCCGCTCTCGGACCGGACAGACCGACCGCGTTGACCCCGTCGACCGACAGATGGTCGGAACGCTGCGTCACGGCCGTCCCGAGGAACGTGGACCGGAGGCCGCTGCCGCTTGTAAGGTCCGGCAGGGTGGGCACATTCGCGAGTGATCCCTTCCACCATGAGTTCCCGGCCACCCTGACGAGGTTCCGGGAAAGCGGATCG
>DASQAU010000166.1:0-4574 GCA_035635595.1 Candidatus Eiseniibacteriota bacterium | reverse complement strand
AGCAGCAGTGCGTTGACGGCGACCAGAAGGCTCGATCCTGACATCGAGAGCGCCGCTATCTCAGGTCGAAGCACGAGTCCGAACCTGGGTTCAAAAATGCCGGCGGCGATCGGGATGGCGATCGCGTTGTAGCCCACCGCCCAGGCAAGGTTCTGCCGCATCTTCCGGAGCGTGCCGCGCCCGATCGTGATCGCAGTGGCTACGTCAAAGGGATCCGAGCGCATCAGGACCACGTCGGCGGTCTCGATCGCGACGTCGGTGCCGGCTCCGATCGCGATACCGAGGTCCGCCTGGGCCAGGGCAGGCGCGTCGTTAACGCCGTCGCCGACCATCGCCACCTTCTTACCGGTTCGCTGCAGCTCGCCGATCTTGCCGGCCTTGTCGGCGGGAAGGACCTCGGCGATCACCTCTTTGATGCCAAGCTCGCGGGCGATCCGCTCGGCGGTGGCGCGGTTGTCCCCCGTCAGCATCACCACGTCGAGGCCCTGCCCCTGGAGTGCCTCAACCGCAGCCCTGGCGGTGGGACGCGCGGCGTCGCTGATGCCGATCACCGCCGAAGCGCGACCGTCGACCGCAACCACGACGACGGTTCGGCCATCTGCCACCATCTCGTCGCGCTTGGTCGCCAATCCGTCGAGGCCGATCTTCTCGCGGGCCATCAGCCGGGCGTTCCCCACGACCACACGATGGCCGTCGACCATCGCTACAGCGCCATGCCCGGGCACGTTCTCGAAGTCGGTCACTGAGTGGTGGTCCGCCCCCGCCTGCTCGGCGCGCCGAACGATCGCCTCAGCCAGTGGGTGCTCGGAGTCCCGCTCCACAGCAGCTGCAAATGCCAGGACCTCCTGCTCTGACAGATGTTCCACGTGCACTTCGGTGACTTCCGGTTCGCCCTTGGTCAACGTCCCGGTCTTGTCCATGACGACGACCTGGACACGGGCCGCCGCCTCAATCGCAGCCGCGTTCTTGAACAGGATTCCGCGCTTGGCGCCGAGCCCGGTGCCGACCATGATGGCGGTCGGTGTCGCGAGGCCAAGAGCGTCGGGACACGTGATGACAACCACGGTGATCGCGAACAGGATGGCCTGGCTGAAGGTGCGGCCGGCGAGCAACCAGACGATCAGCGTGAGCGTTCCGCCGATCAGCGCCACCAGCACGAGCCAGAAGGCGGCTCGATCTGCAAGCTGCTGCCCGGGTGCTTTCGAGCTCTGGGCTTCCTGGACAAGCTTCACGATCTGGGCCAGAGCCGTGTCTGAGCCCACCCTGGTCGCGCGTGCGCGCAGCGTCCCGTTCCTGTTGATCGAACCGCCGATCAACGCGGAGCCTGGCGCCTTTGAAACGGGGAGACTCTCCCCGGTCACGACCGATTCGTCCACCTCGCTGATCCCCTCTTCGACCACGGCGTCTACAGGAACCTTTGCTCCGGGTTTGATGAGAAGGAGGTCGCCGACCTGCAGCTCTGAGGTCGGCACCTCGACTTGCTCGCCGTCGCGGATGACGATCGCCATCGGCGGGGCAAGATCCAGGAGGGCGCGGACCGCGTCATTGGCGCCACCCCTCGCTCGCATCTCGAGCCAGTGGCCGAGCAGCACGAAGGCGCACAGGACCGTCGACGCCTCATAGAACACGTCCCCGCCTCCGCGAAACGTGACCACAACCGAGTAGGTCCAACCGGCGGCGATGGCGACCGCGACCAGCACCATCATGTCCAGCGTCCTCGCGCGTAAGGCGCGCACGGCTCCGTCGAAGAAGATCCAGCTCGAGTACCCGATTACAGGCAGGCTGAGGATCAGCTGGAAAATGTCGTCGCGCAGGCCGAAGGGAGCCGGAACGGCAAAATGCAAGACCTGACGGCCGATCGCCGACCAGAGCAGGATCGGCACCGACAGCACGGCGGCGACCAGGAACCGGTTGCGCATGTCCTGGACCATGGCGTCCATCGACATCCCGGCATCGCCGCCATGGCTCATCACTTCCTGCGGAGAACGCATCGCGCTGTGGGCGTGGTGATCCATGCGACCACTATACCCTTGGGGGGTATGATGGACATATGCCAGGTTACACAAAGGACAAGCAGAGGATCGAGACGAGGCTCCGGCGCATCGAGGGGCAGGTACGCGGCATCCAGAAGATGGTGGAGGAGGATCGCTACTGCATCGACGTGCTCACCCAGGTCAACGCGACCAGGGCGGCTCTCGAGAGCGTCGCGCTGCAGCTGCTCGCCGACCACACCGAGCACTGCGTGGCGGAGGCGATCCGGTCTGGCGGCGGCAGCAAGAAGGTTCGAGAGCTCAACGCCGCGGTCGAGCGGTTGGTGAGGAGCTAGGCCGGCTTGTTCGTGGTCAACGCGATTTCGCACGCGCTGCAGATCTCGTTCGTCATGCTCTGGGAGGTTTTCTGGCCGCTGGCCTTCGGATTTCTGCTTTCGGCCATCGTCCAGACGGTAGTGTCGAAGCGGGCGGTGGCGGGCGCGCTCGGCCGGCCCGACCTCAAGGGTTTCGTCCTCAGCCTGGGCCTGGGCGCGGCCAGCTCGTCCTGTTCCTACGCGGCCGTTGCAGTGGCGAGGTCCCTGTTCCGCAAGGGGGCCAGCTTCGTCAACGCGATCATCTTCGAGTTCGCGTCCACGAACCTGGTTTTTGAGCTCGGCCTTGTCCTCCTGATTCTCCTGGGCTGGCAGTTCGTCGCCGCCGAGTTCGCGGGCGGCCTCCTGATGGCGGTGCTTCTTTGGATCGCCTTCAAGCTGACGCTTGGCAAGCGGCTGGTCGACGAGGCAGCGCGCCAGGCCGAGCGCGGAGCCTTCGGCTCGACCCATGAGGCCCACGGCGAGATGGACATGTCCATCACCGACGGGCCGTTTCTTTCTCGGCTGTTCTCGCCCCGAGCCTTCACCGCCATCTCGCATTCCTTTTTCATGGACCTCAACGCCCTGTACGTGGACCTCGGGCTGGGCTTCTTGATCGCCGGCGCGCTGGCGGCCTGGGTGCCGAACAGCTGGTGGCAGGCATTTTTCCTGACCAACAATCCGACTCTGAACGAGTTCTGGAGCCCGCTGATCGGCCCTGTGATCTCGATGCTCAGCTTCGTCTGCTCGGTTGGGAACGTACCCCTGGCGGTGGTGCTCTGGAACGGCGGCATCAGCTTCGGCGGGGTGATCAGCTTCATCTTCGCCGACCTGATCATCCTGCCGATCCTCAACATCTATCGGAAGTACTACGGAGGGCGGATGTCGCTCTACCTGCTCGGGGTCTCTTACGCAGCGATGGCGCTCGCCGGGTTTCTAATCGGAGGCGCATTCCAGCTCCTGGGCCTGGCTCCAACCAATCACCACGTCGCCGTCTTCGAAACCCAGCCGGCCTGGAACTACACGACCTTTCTCGATCTCGCCTTTCTAGCCCTCATCGCGGTGATGGCCTGGCGTTTCGTCACGACCGGCGGCATCGAAATGCTGCGTGCTCACTCACGGCGGCCGGAGTCAGGGGCGAAGCTGATCCAGGATCCGGTGTGCGGGATGAGCGTCGACCCCGCAACTGCCAAAGACAAGGTGGAGTACGCCGGCGCCACCTATTACTTCTGCTCGGCAGGCTGCCGGTCAACCTTCGAAAACGATCCCGCTCGCTACGCCGCCCGGCCGGGTCTCGTGGGCCACGCGGCCCACACAACGCCTGCAATGTCAGGAGGAGAAATGGAGAGACAACCATCGGCGATCGATCCGGTCTGTGGGATGAGCGTTGACACCGAACGTGCGAAATATCGCTCGTTTCAGAAAGGACAGAACTACTACTTCTGCTCCGCGGGCTGCAAGGCAACCTTCGACCGGGACCCGGGCAAATACGTTGACCGTCAAAAAGCTGAGTCCGGCGCCTAGATCAAGCGCGCGCATAATGGCCACCTTGGGGTGTCTGGGCTTTGATGCGAACTGGTTCGCGCCGGCCCTGAGGCAGTTCAAACCATGGAGGTGATCATGCTGAAGATCACGGAATCCGCAGCGACTCTTCCCGCACAGGATATGGCGCGGGCCCGCAAGTTCTACGAGCAGAAGCTCGGTTTCACTCCTGACGAGATAGGGCCCGACGGCGGCGTTTTCTACAAGACGGGCAACACCGGCTTTCTCGTCTTTCCGAGCATGGGGAAGCCTTCCGGCGACCACACTCAGCTGGGGCTTGATGTCGAAGACGTCACGGCCACGGTGAACGAGCTCAGGAAGAGCGGTGTGAAGTTCGAAGACTATGACTTTCCCGGCCTGAAGACCGAGGATGGCATCGCCGACGTGGCAGGCAGCAAGGGAGCCTGGTTCAAAGACAGCGAAGGCAACCTGATTTCCATCGGTGAACAGATGAGAGCTCGGCGTGCGGCTGCAGGTAAAGCCGCCGCGACGAACGGTCGCTGACGTAGAAGTTACGGGCGTCCGGGGATGGGTGTCCCCGGGCGGCCGCTTTTTCGTCGCCGTTACAAAGCCTGTGTGGCCGGCGTTCGCTCTCAGGTGATGGCTTCAAAGCTCGTCCTGGGAATTGCGATTCTCGGCTTCATGGCGGCCTGTCAGCTGCCCGGCCAGACGACCTGCAACACCATGATCG
>DASQAU010000165.1:0-6463 GCA_035635595.1 Candidatus Eiseniibacteriota bacterium | reverse complement strand
GGCAGGAGCCTAGCGCTCGTGCTCGGCCCGGCGGTTTCCAAAGGCCTTGAACAGGGCGAGGTCGTAGACGATCTTGAGGCCGCCAGCGGCGAAAAATGGCACTCCGAAAGCCGCCGCACCGATGGCGATCCCGGCCAGGGCAGGACCAAACGACTGGGCCACCCCCCGCACCGCGCCCGTCATCGCCACGGCCCCTGCGCGCTCGGCCGGAGGGACAATCGAGACGACGTACGCCTGGCGGGCGGGAACGTCCATCTGCGACAGGGCAAAGCGCGCCAGGAGGAGCCCGATCGCCCAGGAGAGGCTCGGGCTGAACGGGACGAGCAGCAGCAGCACGTTGCTGGGCAGGTGCGTGAACACCATCGTGTTGACCAGGCCGAAACGGCTGGACAGGCGCCCCGACGCCTCGTATGACACCGCCTGAAGGACGGCCACCGCTGCGAACACGGGGCCGAGCAACGAGGCGTCGGCACCAAAGCGAACGTGCAACCAGTACGCGATGACCGCGTTGGCGACGAAGCCGCCGCCCAACGAGTCCAGCGCGAAAAGCGCCGCCAGCCCGGCCAGCGGCCGGAACGAACCGAAAGCCGGCGCAGCAATGGGCGCTTCGACCTTTGCGGTCATGAACATCGGCAGAGCCGCAGTCGCCAGGCCGATGGCGGCATAGAAAAGGAAGAAAGCTTCCGTCCACCCCGCACCTGTCGCCAGCGTCGCGCTCAGCCCGCCGGCCGCGTTGAAGAGACCACCCGTCAACGAGTAGCGGGCGAAAGCAACGTTGCGTGCATCGGGCGGAACCGCCTCCGCCAGCACCGCCTGCTCGACTGACGCGAACGGACCCAGGTCGACGCTCGCTGCGCCAAGCATCCCGGTCATGCCGGCGACGACCAGGAGGAAGGGCTGCGTGGCCAGCGCGAGGTCGAGGCCCGTCAGCGCCATGAGGATCCCGGAGACGGCGAGGGTCTGCCGCCGCCCAATCCGCGAGGCGAGGGCGGCGCTCGCCAGGCCGGACAGGGAGGCAGCCGCCAGGCCGAGGCCGAGCGTCAACCCGATCAGCGCCGGCGAAAGGCCGCGCCGCTCGAGATGAACGCCAACCAGGACTGCAGCGAACCCGAAGCCAAAGGCCCGGAGGCCGCGCGCTCCCAGCAGCAGCGCGCGGTCCATGGTTACGCGGCTCTAGCTGTTCTTGCGCCGCCGGCGAATCACTGCCGGCGCCGCGACGGCGGCGATGAGCGCCATGAGGAGCACGAAGGCGGATGTTGGGATTCCCCACTCGCCGATGAACGCGACCAGCTGAGGGGGAACGGCCCCGCCTGGCGTGACGCTCGGCGTGACAGCGATCGGGCTCGGCGGAGGCGCCTCCACCGTGAATGCGATGTGGCCCTCCCCGTGAGCTTTGGTCCCAGCAACCACCGGGATCACCGTGCAGGCCGCTTCGCAGCGCACCGCGATGAGCGCCGCGCCACCCTCCGTCGCCACGAGCAGGTCTCCTTCCTGGACACCCGCGGCCACGAGCTGGGCCGAGGTGAGGCGAAGCAGGCTGTCGCTGCCGGGGTGAGGATTGCCGGCGGTCAGCCTGTCGGCGTAGTAGACAGCGCCGCCGCGGGTGATCATGCCGGGAGGCACGAACCCGACGCTTTCGACTCCGATGTCGCCGCCGGTTGGCAGGGCGGGCTTCGCCACCAGGCTGACCACGCCGCTCGGAGCGATGGCGTAGATCTTGCCGCTGAGCTCGTCCGGCGCGATCAGCGCGCCGCCGAACGAGCCAAAGGTGCTGGGGGCCACCGCCAGCCCGCCCTCGAGGACAGGCGCGGACCGGGTGATGATCTGCCCCGTGCCAGTGCAGTCGATCGCGAAGACCACGGTCTTGCCGCCCGTCGAGCCGGTCACCAGCAGCCGGTGATCGAACGCGCCGGTCGTGTCGAACGCGATTCCGGTGAGCGTGTCGACGTTATCCACGTTCACGAATGGACCCGACTCGTCGCCGGCCGCGTTCACGCGGTTGATGCCGATCGGAACGTGGAGGCGAAGCAGGTACGTCTCGTCAGGCGCGAAATCGCAGTTTGCTGCGGCCACGTGGCCGCCACGCGACAGCACCAGGTACGCCTCGGCGCCTGGGTCCTCGTGGTACCCGCTGGGGCCGCGCGCGAACGGGATGGCGGTGCCAGCCGGATCCACGAGGTAAAGGGCCGCCGAGCCGGCGACGATCAGGGTGCCGTCGCTGCGCGGCCCGTCGACGTCGAAAACCCCCGCGAACGCCCGCCACGGCTCCCACGACACGTCGGCGGCGATGGCCGTGGTCGGCATCATCGTCATGTGAGCCAACACGAGCAAAGCCATTACGCGCCGCATCGCGCCGAGAGTATCTCCCGACGCCGCTCGGAGGGTATTTTCAACCCCGATGTTGAAAAACTCGTACGATTGCTCAGTGGATTCCAGACGGGACACCATCCTTGCCTTCCTCAAGACGCGCGGCCACGCCACCCTGGGTGAGATCGCCGCGCACCTCGAGGTGTCCAAGCAGGGCACGCTGCGCCACCTGGAGGCCCTTGAAGTCGCCGGCCTGGCCACCGTCGCCTCGGCCACGCCGCATGGTCGCGGCCGGCCTGAGAACGTCTACCGGCTCACGGCCTCCGCCGGGGATCACTTCCCTGACGGCCATCGCGAGCTCACGGGCCAGCTGGTCGAGTTCCTGTCCGACGAGCAGCTGAAGCGCTTTTTCGAGCGCCGGGCGGCGAAGCTGGAAGCCGAATATGCCCCACGACTGGCGGGGCTAGACTTTGAAGCGCGCGTCCGCGAGCTGGCCAAGCTTGCCACCGAGCACGGTCACATGGCCGAGGTGGTCGAGCACGGCGGAGCGCTCGCGATCCGCCACTGCAACTGCCCGATCCAGGACGTCGCCGCCCGCACCGGGCTTCCCTGCGTGAACGAGCAGCAGATGTACGAGCGGCTTCTGGGAGCGCAGGTGACAAGGTCAACGTGGATGGCCGAAGAGGACAGCGACTGCACATATGAAGTCAAGGAGAGCGGAGGGAGAGTTGGCTGATTTCGAGATTCGAGACCTGCGGGCGAGCGTCGAGGGCAAGGAGATCCTGAAAGGGGTCACCCTCGCCATCAACAAGGGCGAGGTGCATGCGGTCATGGGCCCCAACGGCTCGGGCAAGTCGACCCTCTCGCACACCCTGATGGGTCACCCCGGCTACACCGTGGACGGAGGCGAGGTCATCTTCAAGGGCCAGAACGTGCTCGCGCTCGAGCCTGACGAGCGGGCGCGACTGGGCATGTTCCTCGCGTTCCAGTACCCGGTGGTCGTGCCCGGCATCTCGATGACAAACTTTCTGCGCACCGCCCTCAACGCCAAGCGTGGATACGACGGCAAGGACAAGTCGAAGCAGATCTCGCCCAAGGAGTTCCGCTCGATGCTGAAGGGCGAGCTCGAGGTTCTGCACATGGACGACTCCTTCTTGCCGCGGTACATCAACGACGGGTTTTCCGGCGGTGAGAAAAAGCGCGCCGAGATCCTGCAGATGGCGATGCTGAAGCCTGAGATTGCGATCCTCGACGAGACCGACTCCGGACTCGACATCGATTCGATCAAGTTCGTCGCGGAAGCGGTGAACCGAATGCGCGGTCCCGAGCTCGGCGTGCTGATCATCACCCACTACACGCGCGTCCTTGAATTCATCAAGCCCGACTTCGTGCACGTGCTCGTGGACGGGAAGTTCGTGCTGTCGGGCGGTCCGGAGGTCGCCAACCGCCTGGAGAAGACCGGTTACGCGGAATGGGGCGAGCCTGACGAGCCCAAGGAGGTTGCCTGATGGCGACAGTACCGAAAGTTGACGTCGGGTCGGATTACAAGGAGAAGTACGGCTTCTTCGTCCCCGAGGATTACATCTTCAAGGCCAAGCGCGGCCTGAACCCCGAGATCGTCAAGGAGATCTCGTGGATGAAGAAGGAGCCCGAGTGGATGTTGAAGCTTCGCCTCCGCTCGCTCGAGATCTTCCGCAAGAAGCCGATGCCCACGTGGGGTGCGGACCTCTCGGTGATCGACTTCGAGAACATCTTCTATTACCTCAAGGCGTCGGACAAGCAGTCCACCAGCTGGGAGGACCTGCCGCCCGACATCAAGAAGACGTACGACCGCCTGGGCGTGCCAGAAGCGGAACGAAAGTTCCTCGCCGGCGTCTCAGCCCAGTACGAGTCGGAGGTCGTCTACCACTCGCTGCACGAGGAGCTGTCGAAGAAGGGCGTCATCTTCACCGACACCGATTCGGCGCTCCGCGACCACCCCGAGCTCTTCAAGGAGTACTTCGGCACCGTGATCCCGCCGGCGGACAACAAGTTCGCCGCGCTGAACACCGCGGTCTGGTCGGGCGGCTCGTTCATCTACGTGCCCAAGGGCGTGAGGGTGGACATCCCGCTGCAGGCCTACTTCCGCATCAACGCCGAGAACATGGGTCAGTTCGAGCGGACGCTGATCATCTGCGACGAAGGATCGTTCGTGCACTACATCGAAGGGTGCACGGCTCCGATCTACACGACCGATTCGCTGCACTCGGCGGTGGTCGAGATCATCGTCAAGAAGAACGCGCGCTGCCGCTACACGACAATCCAGAACTGGTCGACCAACGTCTTCAACCTCGTAACCAAGCGCGCTCTGGCGTACCAGGACGCGACGATGGAGTGGGTCGACGGGAACTTGGGCTCGCAGATCACTATGAAGTACCCGAGCGTCTACCTGATGGAGCCGGGCGCCAAGGGTGACGTGCTCTCCGTCGCGTTTGCCGGCAAGGGCCAGCACCAGGACGCGGGCGGCAAGATGATCCACGTCGCGCCGAACACGACCTCGACCATCACGTCGAAGTCGATCTCCAAGGGCGGCGGCCGGACCTCCTACCGCGGTCACATCAAGATGTATCCCGGCGCGAACAACAGCAAGTCGTTCGTCAAGTGCGACGCGCTCTTGCTCGACGACGCGTCGCGCTCTGACACCTACCCCTACAACGACGTCGACGCCGAGAACGTGACCCTCGGCCACGAGGCGACCGTGAGCAAGGTCTCCGACGAGCAGCTCTTCTACCTCATGAGCCGCGGCATCACCCGCAGCGAGGCCGAGACGATGATCGTCAACGGCTTCATCGAACCCTTCACGAAAGAGCTGCCGCTCGAGTACGCGGTGGAGCTCAACCGCCTCATCCAGCTCGAGATGGAGGGCTCGGTAGGGTAGCAGTGGTTTTCACTGAAGCCCCCCTGGAGGACTTGATCTTCAGGGGCGAACCTGACTGGCTGCGCGACCGCCGGCGCACGGCGCTTGACACTTTCGACCGCCTGCCTATGCCCAGTAAAACCGACGAAGAGTGGCGGCGTACCGACGTCAGCGGCTTCGACCCGGCTGCGTTTGCGCGGTTCGAGAAGGCCCTCGCGCACACGACGAGAGGTACGAACCTCCCTGAAGGAGTAATCCTCCAATCGCTGCCAGTCGCTGCCAAAGAGCACCAGGCTCTCATCGAGCCGCGGCTGTTCTCCCTCCTGCACCCGAACCGCGACCGATTTACGGCACTGCACTCGGCGTTCTTCACCGGCGGCGTCTTCCTGTACGTTCCCGACGGCGTCACGATCGAAGAGCCGATCACCGGCCAACACTTCTCCCACGAGAACGGCACTTCGGTGCTACCGCACACGCTGATCATCGCCGGGCGCAATTCGAGGTTCAACTACCTCGACGAGTACATCGCGGAAGGCGACGACGAGCCCGGGTATCGGACCGGCTCGGCCGAGATCTTTCTCGGTGAGGGCGCAGAAGTCGGCTACGTCGCGCTCCAGAAGTGGGGTCGCAATGCCTGGCACTTCGGCGACCAGCGCGCGCGCCTGGAGAAGGATTCGAAGCTGAAGCTCTTCAGCGTCACGCTTGGTGGGCGTTTTTCGAAGACCCGTGTCGAGGCCTCGCTGGTTGGACAGGGTTCGGAGGCCGAGCTCAAGGCCATCTACTTCGCCTCCGGCGAGCAGTTCTTCGACTTCCACACCCTGCAGGACCACCAGGTCGGCAACACACGCTCGGACCTCCTGTTCAAGGGCGCGCTGCAAGACACCGCGCGCACCGTCTACGCCGGCTTGATCCGGATCGAAAAGGGCGCCGCGCGCTCGGACGCATACCAGGCCAACCGCAACCTGGTTCTCTCCGACCATGCGAAGGCCACCTCCATCCCGATGCTAGAGATCGACAACAACGACGTGCGCTGCACGCACGGCGCGACTGTCGGCCCTGTCGACCCGCAACACCTCTTCTATCTGCGCTCGCGTGGCATCCCCGAGCAGACGGCCAAGAGGATGATCGTGCAGGGATTCTTCGGCGACGTGCTGGACCGGATCCCCTTCGAGCACGCGCGCAACCTCATCGAGGCAGACCTGGAGTCGCGCCTTGGCTAGGTATCGCGTCGCCTCGGTCGCGGAGCTCCCAGACGAGACG
>DASQAU010000164.1:0-17047 GCA_035635595.1 Candidatus Eiseniibacteriota bacterium | reverse complement strand
GGGCAACTTCTCCGACATCCGGACCCTCAACTCCATGCTCAGCAGCGACACGGCCAGCAACCAGGTGATCGGCCTGATGTTCGACGGCCTGCTGAACGTCAAGAAGAACGGAGATCTCGTCGGGGCGCTCGCCCAGGGCGTGCCGACGCCTTCAGCCGACGGACTGACCTACACGTTCAAGCTTCGCCCCAACCTGAAGTGGTCGGACGGTCAGGCGCTGACCGCGGACGACGTCATCTTCACGTACGCACTCGCTTACGACCCTAAGTACAAAGACGTATCTTCGCCGCGCCGCGGCGACCTCTCGAAGTACATCGCCAGCGCCATTGCGCCAGACCAGCAGACGGTCGTGATCAAGACAACGGAGGTGTTTGCTCCATTCCTGGGCAGCCACGCGGAATATGGCATCCTGCCCAAGCACGTGCTCGGGAGCATGTCAGCCAAGGAGATCAACACAGCAGATTTCAACACCGCCCCATCGGTGGTCAACGGCGCTTTCAAGTTCGTCAAATGGGACAAGGGACAGCAGGTCACGCTCGCTCGCAACGACAGCTACTGGGCGGGGGCTCCCAACCTGGACTCGTACGTCTACAAGGTGCTTCCCGACTCTGTTGCGGTGACCACGCAGCTCAAGACCGGCGAGATCGACATCGGCCCGGTGGACCCCTCCCAGTTCGATTCCCTCAAGACCGCCGACAACGTGGCCATGACCGAGTTTCCGGTCCCGAACTTCACCTTCTACGCCTATAACCTCGACCCGGCGAAGCTGGGCGGCAAGCTATTCGCCGACAAGGCTGTGCGCCAGGCACTGCTGTTCGCGCTCGACCGGCAGAAGATCGTGACCGCAGTCTTCTTCGGCCACGGCTCGGTCGCCAACTCGGTCGAGCCGCCGACCTCGTGGGCCTACAAGGACAAACCGCAGGTCCTCTACAAATTTGACAAGGCGAAGGCGGAGTCGCTGCTCGATGGCGCCGGCTGGGCCAAGGGTTCGGACGGGATCAGGGCCAAGAACGGGGTCAAGCTCCAGTTCGAGATGATCACGAACGCGGGCAACAAGCAGCGCGAGAGCATGCTGACGGTCATGCAGCAGTCCTGGAAGGACATCGGCGTCGACGCGACGCCGAAGCTGATCCAGTTCCCACAGCTGGTCAGCCAGATCGTGAGCATCCGCACCTTCGACGTCTTCCTGGTCGGTTTCAACTGGTCCATCGACCCCGATGAGGCGCCGCTTTTCCACTCGCGCAATACCGTGGCGGGCGGCTTCAACGGCGCCGACTTCAAGAACGCCCAGGTCGACGGCATCCTGGACCAGGCGATCGGCACCCTGGACAAGAACAAGCGCAAGCAGCTCTATTTCCAGTTCCAGGACATCATGTCGGACGAGGTGCCGTCCCCGATCATCCTGTTCAACACGGGCATCTATGGCGTCAGCAAGCGTGTGAAGGGCGCCGATTTCGGGCCGTTCAACCAGTTCGCGGCGCGACCCTGGATGAAGGACGTCTGGGTGACCGACGGCAAGTAGGGGGAAACAAGGAATAGCGGGGACCGCTGGACTAGGTTTGTAGGCGGATGCTGGCCAAGTACGTGGCCCGGCGGTTCCTCGCCTCCATCGTCGTCGTCCTTGGCGTGACGTTGATCACGCTCGTGCTCATGGATCGCACCAGGGGCACGTACGTGCCAGGCATCGATCTCAACCCGGCGCTGCGTCCGGAAGACATCGCGCGCCTACGCACGAACCTTGGCCTGGACCAGCCTTTCTACATGTGGTACGTGAGCTGGATCTGGAACGTGATCCATGGCGACTTCGGGCGCTCGATGATCGACGGCAGCCCGGTCATGAGCCACATCCTCGATCGGCTGCCGAACACGCTCGAGCTCACGACCACCGCGATCGTGGTCGGTGTTCTGATCTCCATCCCGCTTGGCATCATCGGCGCCCTACGTCGCGGCAGCAAGACGGACCACGCTCTGACAGTGGTGTCGGTGGCGGGTTTCGCCGTTCCCCAGTTCTGGATGGGCCTGCTGCTGATCCTCATCTTCTCCGTGACGTTCGAGCAGCACGGCCTTCCCTGGCTGCCGTCCAGCGGCGTCGCCAGCCCGCTCAACGGCGGTGACCTCTTGGACAGGCTCGTGCACCTGATCATGCCGGCCACCGTGCTCGCCTTCTTCTACCTGTCGGTCTGGTCGCGCTTCACACGTTCGAGCATGCTCGAGGTGCTGTCCCAGGACTACATCCGTACCGCGAGGGCCAAGGGAATGAGCGAGCGACGGGTTGTCTATCTGCATGGGCTGCGCAACGCGCTGATCCCGCTGATCACGCTGGTCGGCCTCGAGCTGCCGGGCCTGGTCAGTGGAGGACTGGTGGTCGAGGTCGTCTTCGGATGGCCCGGCATCGGCAGGCTGGCCTTCGAGCGGGCGCTGCAGTACGACTACTCCACGGTGATGGGCGTGACCTTCTTCGCCACGCTGCTGGTGGTGGCAGGCAATCTGCTGGCGGACGTGCTCTATGCGGTCCTCGACCCACGGATCCGATACGCATGATCGACCCAGGGCACGCCGTCGAGCGCGAGCTGCCGTCGCCGGCGTTTGAGGGCGAAGCCCGCCGCCCGGCGCAGAGCTACTGGAACGAGTCCTGGGAGCGGCTGCGTTCAAACCGCATCGGAATGGTTTGCGGTTCGCTGATTCTGGTCCTGGCCCTGATTGCGATCGCTGCTCCGCTCTTCACACAGTTTCTGACCCATTACGAGCCTTTCCGGCTTGATCTCGACAGCACGTTCGCGCCGCCCGGCCGTTCCCACCTGCTCGGCACGGACGAGCTCGGCCGCGACACTCTGACGCGACTCATTTACGGCGGTCGGGTCACGCTGGGCGTCGCTCTGCTGACCGTTGCGCTGTCCCTGACGCTCGGCACCACGGTCGGCCTTGCGGCCGGCTTCTATGGCCGGTGGATCGACGACCTTCTGATGAGATTCGTCGACGTGGTGCTGGCCTTCCCAGCCATCTTCCTGTTCATCCTGATGGCGATCCTGTTCCGGCCCACGCCGATCACGCTCGCCGCCATCATCGCCTCGGTCGGCTGGGGCGGGGTGGCGCGCCTGGTGCGTGGCGAGGTGCTCTCCGTGAAGCAGCGCGACTTCATACTCGCCACGCGTTCCCTGGGCGCCCGCGATGGTCGCTTGATCATCCGGCACCTGCTGCCGAATGTGCTGCCGGTGCTGATCGTGGCGGCCAGCCTCGGTGTGGGCCAGATCATCCTGATCGAGGCGGCGCTTGACTTTCTCGGGCTTGGCATTCAGCCACCCACCGCGAGCTGGGGCAACATGCTCACCAACTCCCAGAGCTATTTCTTCCACTCGGTGTGGCTGGTGTACTTCCCCGGGATCACCATCTTCGTGACCGTCCTGGCCGCGAACCTCTTCGGTAACGCCGTCCGAGACGCCTTCGACCCCCGGCTGAAGTAGCCAGGCGATGGCCCAGACCCTCCTCGAGGTGCAGGACCTCCGCACCGTCTTCGCCACCACGGAGGGGATCGTCAAGGCGGTCGACGGGGTCTCCTTCCACCTGGACGCGGGAGAGACGCTGGGCATCGTGGGCGAGTCCGGCTGCGGCAAGTCCGTCACCGCGATGAGCATCATGGGGCTGCAGCGGCCGGGCCGGATCGTCGGGGGGAAGGTTCTTTTCAAAGGCAACGACCTGACCAAGGCTTCGGAGACTGAGATGCGAGAGGTCCGCGGCCAGCAGATCGCGATGATCTTCCAGGACCCCATGACGTCGCTGAACCCGGTATTCAAGACTGGCTGGCAGGTGGCCGAGCCGCTGCGACTGCACCGAGGCGTGGACTTCGTGAAAGCGCTGGCAGGGGCGGTGGCGATGCTCGGCAGGGTGGGCATCCCGTCACCCGCGGAGCGGGCCAAGAACTACCCGCACCAGTTCTCCGGCGGCATGCGCCAGCGGGCGATGATCGCGATGGGGCTGACCACGACGCCGCAGGTGCTGATCGCCGACGAGCCGACGACAGCGCTCGATGTAACGATCCAGGCGCAGATCCTCGACCTGCTGCGCACCGTCAATCGGGAGTTTGGAACTGCGACCATCCTCATCACGCACAACCTGGGGGTGGTGGCCGGGATGTGTGAGCGCGTGATGGTGATGTACGCAGGGAAAGTGGTCGAGTCCGGTCCGACCGAGGACGTATTCGCGCACCCGAAGCACCCGTATACCTGGTCGTTGCTGCGCTCGATACCTCGCCTGGACGCGGAGCGGCACGAACCCCTGAAACCGATCGAGGGCCTGCCCCCGAATCTCATCGACCTCCCCCCAGGCTGCGCCTTCCAGCCGCGCTGCCCGTTCCGAATCGAGCGCTGCGCGCGTGACACGCCCGTCCTCAATCGAGTCGGAGAAACGCAGCTGGCCGCGTGCTGGGTCACCCAGTCTGGCACGGAGCTGAAGGATGCCTGAGACCGCCCACGCCCAACTGAAGAAAGCCTGGACCGCAACCGAGCCGCTCCTATCTGTTCACGGCTTGAAGAAATGGTTTCCGATTTCTTCCGGGATCATGGAGCGCACGGTCGCTCATGTGCATGCGGTCGACGGCGTCGACCTCGAGATCATGAAGGGCGAGACGCTCGGCCTGGTTGGAGAGTCGGGCTGCGGAAAATCGACGCTCGGCCGGACAGTGATGCGCCTGTACGAGCCAACCGCCGGCACGATCCAATTCAAGGGTGAAGACATCACCAAACTTCGGGGCGAGGCGCTGCGGGCGAAGCGCCGCGAGATGGCGATGATCTTCCAGGATCCGTATGCATCGCTAGACCCGCGGCAAACCGTGGGCGACATCGTCGGTGAGCCCATAGACATCCACGGCCTGGCCAGGGGTAGGGAGCGCCAGAACCGAATCTACGAGCTGCTCAACGTCGTTGGCATGAACCCACAGTTCGCCGACCGCTACCCACATGAATTCTCGGGCGGCCAGCGGCAGAGAATCGGCATCGCCCGCGCGCTCGCGGTGGAGCCGACGTTCATCGTCTGCGACGAGCCCATCTCGGCGCTCGATGTATCGATCCAGGCTCAGATCATCAACCTGCTGGAACGTCTGCAGTCCAAGTTCGACCTGACCTACCTGTTCATCGCTCACGATCTCTCGGTGGTGAAGCACATCTCCAACCGGATCGCGGTCATGTACCTGGGCAAGATCATGGAGATTGCACCGGGCCAGCAGCTTTACCGCCGCCCCCGTCATCCATACACGGGATCCTTGCTTTCGGCGATTCCGATTCCCGACCCCCTGATCGAGCGCGCTCGTGAGCGCGTGATCCTGCAGGGAGACGTCGCCTCGCCGGTCAATCCGCCTTCTGGCTGCCGGTTCCGCACACGATGCCCGCGCGCACGCCCACACTGCGCGGAGGAAGAACCGCCGCTCGAGGCCTTCGGAAGGGAACACCTGGCAGCTTGCTTTTATCCGTTAGATTGAAAGTGTGATCGGGGAGCGCGAGACGCTGGGGCGCGACCTGGTCAAAGTCTCATATCTCAAGGGCGATTTCGTGCTTCGCTCGGGCAAACGGTCGAATCGCTACTTCGACAAGTTCCTGTTCGAGACCGAGCCGGATCTGCTGCGCAGGATCGGCAAACACCTCGCCGCACTGATTCCGAAGGACACCCAGCGCCTCGCCGCGCCTGAGCTTGGCGCCGTCCTCCTCGGTGGGGCCGTCTCACTGCAGACTGGTTTGCCTTTGGTCCTCGTGCGCAAGGAACCGAAAGGTTATGGAACCTCGAAGCAGATCGAAGGCCGACTGTCGCCGAACGACCGGATCACCCTCATCGAAGACGTGGTGACGACGGGCGGCGACTCGCTGCGTTCGGCGCAGGTGCTGCGTGACGCCGGCGCGGACGTCATCCACCTGGTCGTCGTGCTCGATCGGGGTGAAGGGGGCGAGGAGAACATCAAAAGCGCAGGCATCCCTTACTCGCCACTCTTCCGCGTTCAAGACCTCGAACTTGACTGAGCTGCTGATCCGCGGGGGCACCGTCCACGGCCCCGACGGTCCTCGCGAAGCAGATGTTCACGTGACCGACGGGGTGATCACACGGGTCGAGGCCGGCGGCCCGACTCCGGACAGCGCGGCCCTCATCGACGCTCAGGGAATGTACGTGCTGCCGGGCGCGATCGACGTCCACGTGCACAGCCGCGACCCCGGCTTCCCCGACAAAGAGGATTTCGGCACCTTGACGTGGGCTGCGGCCATGGGAGGCGTGACCACCGTGATCGACATGCCCAATACCGTGCCGGCCGTCGACTCAGCCGGCGTGCTGGAGGCGAAGGCGGCTCTCGCTCACGCGAAAGCGCGCGTCGACTTTGGCCTGTGGGGCCTGATCCGCTCGAGCTCGACCCCCGACCAGCTCGAGGCGCTCGCCGCCGCGGGCGTGATCGGCTTCAAGGCCTATCTCGGTTACGCGTTCAGCCTGAGCCGAAAGCAGGTCCTGTATTCGCCGGAGGTGGGCGATCCAGACCTGGAGGCGCCGCCGGACTACGGAACGCTGGCCAGGGTCGCGCCCGTGGTCGCGGAGCTCGGCCTTCCGCTGGCGATACATGCCGAAGACCCCACAGTGCTTGCGGCTTTCAGGCGCCCGCTCGAAACGTATGCGGACCTCTTGGAGTCGCGACCTGCGGAGGCGGAGGCTGTCGCCATCTCGGCCGCGGCCGCCATCGCAAAGGAGTCAGGGCTCCACCTGCACGTGGCGCATCTCTCCAGCGCGCTCGGCTTGCGGGCGGCGGAAGACGCGATCCGCAGCGGTGCGTCGGTGACCCTCGAAACCTGTCCTCAATACCTGCTGCTCACGGAACGGGATTTCGAGCTGGTCGGCACGTCGATGAAGATGTTCCCGCCGGTGCGCACGGCGGCCGATCGCGATGCCCTCGTCGAGGCGGCGGCGAATGGCGTGATCAGGATCGTCGCCACCGATCACGCGCCGCACACAGATGAGGAGAAGTCGCTTTCGCTCGACGAGGCTCCATCTGGCAGCCCTGGGGTGCAGACGCTCTACGTGAGCTGCCTCGAGCTCGCCCGCCGACTCGGCGACGAGTCGCTCGCCGCCCGATGGGTGAGCGAAGGACCCGCGGCCCTCGCCGGCCTGCAGGAGACGAAAGGTGCGATCGCACCTGGATTCGACGCCGACCTGGTCATCGTCGATCCGAAGGGCACAACGCGCGTCACGCCCGCGCTGATGAAATCCCGGCAGAGGCATGGAGCCCTGGAGGGCAAAGAGTTCGGCTATGCCGTGAGGGACGTATTCCTGCGCGGGCAGGCGGTGGTGCGCGAAGGGACACGCGTCGGCCGGCCCGGCGGGCGCATGGTGCGCCCCGCTCGGTTCCGATGAAGGCGAGGCATCACACTGGGTGGACCACGAAATCCCCTGGCCGCCTTTCGCTGGCTTTTTTCGTCACGCTCGTGCTTGGAGCCGCGTCTGCCTGCGGCGGCTCACCGAGCACGGCGAGTACCTCCCCGAAAGCCTCCTCGAGCGCGAAGACTTCACCCTCCCCAACAGGCTCATCGAAGCTCAATGCCGAGGTCCCCATGCCGAAGGGATTCCCGGCGGACGTTCCGATCTATCCCGGCTCGCGCCTGACAGCGGCCGCCACGTTCAACGCCAACGGACAGACGACCTGGGGCATGCAGTGGGAGACGCTCGATGGGCTCGACAAGGTGCAGGCGTTTTTCTCGAGCAAGCTCAGCCAGGGCGACTGGAACATCCAGTTCAGCGGCACGTCCAACGGGGCGTTCTCCGCCATCTTCAAGCGCAAGAGCAACTCGAACTTCGCGGGCATACTCGGCGCCGACGCAAGCTCCGGTGTGACCAAGATCTCGATGAGCCTGGCCAGCGCGTCGAGCTAGCGAGGCGCGCCGACGCCCCTGAAAATCGGATTCTGCGCGAGCTCGCGCTCGAGGCTGCTCGCCGGCCCATGCCCGGGGTAGAGGGCCGTCGAAAGCGGTAGCCGGAGCAGCTTGGTCCCGATGCTCATCATCTGCCGGCGTAGGTCTGTCTCCGGCGTCTGCTTGCCGATTCCCCCGGCCAGCAGCGTGTCACCGACGAACGCGTGGTTGGCGATCACGAAGCAGACGCTGCCTGGAGTGTGGCCGGGTGTGTGCAGCACGGTGAGCTTGAACTCGCCGAACTCGAGCTCATCTCCGTCCACAAGGTAGCGATCCGCCGAGCGCAGGAACTGTTTCGCGTCAGCTGAGTGAAGCCCCGTCTCGCCGCCGACCAGCTCTTTCAGATCGTCCTTTCCGGCGACGTGTCCTGGGTGACAGTGTGTGGCCACGATGTAGCGGACCTTCATGCCTTTCACCTGCTCGGCGATCTTCTCGACCGGCAGTCCGGGGTCGATGACGACCGCCTCCTTGGTGCCCGCGCAGGACACGACGTAGCCGTTGACCTCACGATCCAGCTTGACCTTGACGATGGCGAGCTTCGGCATCGTTACAGTCTAGGTACGCAATGGAGCGCTACGCCGCGGTCGGGTTCGCCGTACTCCTGTCGCTCGTGTGCCTGTTCTGGATTTACGGCTATGTCAGGCGGCGCTACCGGCGGCGCTGATCGCTACTCGCTCGCGACGCCCTGGATCTTGATGCGCAGCGCGTCGAGGTAGTCGAACTTGTCGAGCGCAGGCTTCGCGCGCGGCCGGTCCGGGTACTTGGCGACCTGAATCGCCTCGAGCAGCAGCTCGATCTCTTCCGGCGTGAAGTTGAGCGTCCTGTAGACGACCTCCTTCACCTCGACATGGCGGTCGACTGCGCCTTTGATCACGTCATCCGTATCGCTGACAACCTGCGGCCGCGTCGGCCGGAATAGCTCTTCGGATCCGGCGAGTGAAACTCGTTTGAACGTTGGCATCAGCTGTGATTCTCCATGAGTTTGGCCCCCAGCGCACGATAGGATTTCGCTCCATCCGATTCCTTCGCGTATTGAAGGATCGACTGACCCGCCAGTGGTGTCTCGGCAAAACGGATGGAATCGGTGATGCCGAACTCGTAGACCTTGTCGCCGTACTTCTCCCTCACGGCGGCCAGCACCTCTTGCGAGTGGAGCGCGCGCTGCTTGTACAGAGTGGGAAGGATTCCCAGCAGCTCCAGGCGCGGGTTCAATCGGCGCTTGACACGCTCCATCGTGACGAGCAGCTCCTGCATCCCTCGCAGCGCCAGGAACTCGGCCTGCAGTGGAACGAGCACTTCGTCGGCCGCGACCAGCGCGTTGATGACGATCAGGTCGAGCGATGGTGGACAGTCGATGATGATGAAGTCGTAGCGCTTTTGCGCGGGCTCGAGCTTGTCGCGCAGGATGCTCTCCCGGCCGATCTCGTTGATGAGCTGGTTCTCCGCTCCAGCCAGCTCGACGTCGGCGGGGATGTAGTGGACGCCCATCTGCGGCGCCTCCTGCACGACGTCGGTCACAGTCGTGTCGGGGTCGACCAGCAGGTGGTAGACAGTCTTCTCGATCTCGGCCGACGGCTTCATGTAAAGGGTGAGGTGACCCTGGGCGTCGAGGTCGATCAAAAGCACCCGCTGGCCAAGCTCCGCCAGAGCGGCTCCGGCATTGACTGCGGTGGTGGTCTTGCCGACACCCCCCTTCTGCATGGCGACGGCTATCGTTCGGGCCAAGATTGGCCCGAGTCTAGCGGAAGCTGGGATTTTCGGCGGGTCTACTAGAATGGCCCCGCCCCGTGATCATCGATATAGTCGTCGTCCTCATCCTCATCGTGGCCCTGATCGTCGGTTATCAGCGCGGCGTGATCCAGCCGTTGATGGCCGAGATCTTCTTCTTCGGCACCCTGCTAGTGGTATTTCGGTTCCACGACCAGTACGCGGCGCTGATGCTGAAGTACCTGCACCTCAACACGGTGCTCAGCGTATTTGTCGCCCTGATCATCGCCGTGGTCCTGGGGGCGGTCGGTGGCGCGATCGGGGGGGCGTTCAAGCGACTCGAGGCGATCCGCGGGATCGACGGCCTGCTGGGCGTCGTGGTCCATGCCGCGGTGACCCTGGTCGTGATCTACCTCGCGATCTCGGCGCTGGTGACCCTGGACAACGCCTTCGAGCCCGCCCTGAGAACCGCGAGCCTCACGCTGACGCAGGTCAACCAGCTCGAACAGCAGATCCTCTCGAATCCGATCACCGCGGCCATGGTTTCCAAGTCCGACCTTCAGACGCTGAAGGCGCAGGCCGCGAAATCTTCTGGTGCTCACCTCGACTCGGTGTCCGGGATCCACCAGCTCCAGCAGATCTACACCGACTTCCTGCAGCCTCAGCTGCACAGCTCTCGGAGCGTGCCGGTCATCCTGAGCATCGGCCAGCACCTGCCTGTCATCGGTCACGTCAAGCCAAGCGACCTGCACACGTTCGCCTCCCCGGCCAGGACTGCGACCCCCTCTCCAACTCCGACGCCGAAGAAGTAATAAAGAATGGGAGGGAACCCGGGATGGTTCCCTCCCATCGCCCGGTCGCTTCGCGACGGGGACCCGGCCCTCATCGCCTTCCGACTTGCTTGCATGCCATCGTTAGGGCCGGCGCTCACCCTCCGGTATGCGGATGGGACTTAACCAAGTAGTCACTCCCAGCGGTACTTGAGGCTGGAAGCACGTTTGGGGGACGGCCGGAGTAAATCCGGCCTACCGGCCACGCGGGGTCTGCTGAGCGAAAACTGCGCATGGTGTAATACCCGTCGATATGCCGCTTGACCTGGCGCTCACCCCTGACCAGGAGCAGCTCGTCGCCACCGTCCGCGACTTTTGCGCGCGGGAGTTTGGCCCCACGATCCAGGAGAACGACCGCGCCGGCCGTCACGACCCCGAGATCTTCGCCAAGCTCGCCTCGATCGGCCTGCCCGGCGTCTGCTTTCCCCAGCGCTACGGAGGCCATGGGCTCGACTACCTCTCGCTTGGCCTCGTGTGCGAGGAGCTCGAATACGTCGACACGGTCTACCGAACCGTGCTCTCGGTGCACGTCGGGCTGGTCGGGATGGGCCTCTACACCTGGGCCACGGAGGATCAGAACAAGCAGTGGCTCGTGCCCATGGCCTCGGGCCAGAAGCTCGCGTGCTTCGGGCTGACTGAGCCGAACGCCGGCTCGGACGTGGCGTCGATGCTTTCGACTGCCCGCCGTTCCGGTGACGGCTACGTCTTGAACGGCCAGAAGGTTTGGGTCTCCGACGCCGACACTGCCGACTTCCTGTTCGTGTTCGCCAAGACCGACCCGAAGGCCGGCTCGGACGGGGTCTCGGCCTTCATGCTCGACCGTTCCGCGTGCGGCAAGGCGCTGCGCACCGAGCCGATCGACGATCGCCTTGGCATCCGGGCGGGCGACGTGGGCTCGATCTTCATGACCGACGTCGAGGTGCCGGAGGCCAACCGCATCGGCGACGAAGGCGATGGATTCAAGATCGCGATGAGCTGCCTCGACAACGGGCGCTACACCATCGCCGCGGGCGCGACTGGGACGGTGCGCGCATGCCTCGACGCGTCAGTGAAGTACGCCCGCGAGCGCAAGACGTTCGGCCAGGAGATCGGTCGTTACCAGCTGGTCCAGCAGATGATCGCCCGCATGTCTCGCGACTATGAGATCTGCCGGCTCCTCTACTTCAAGGTCGGATGGATGAAGAACACCGGGGTCCGGCACACACGGAACGTTTCGATGGCGAAGCAGTACGCCGCCGACGCAGCCTTCAACGCGGCGCACGACGCGATCGAGGTGCACGGAGCGTACGGATACTCGGCCGAATATCCCGTCGAGCGTTTTCTGCGCAACTCGAGGGCGCCGATCATCTACGAGGGCACCCGCGAGATCCACACCATCCTCCAGGGCGAGTACGCCCTGGGCTATCGCGAGGACCGTCCGGTCAAGAAGTCGCTTCCGCCATATCGACCGGATTGACCGCCGCCGCCGCTAATTCGCCGCAGCGGCGTCTCAACCACCTGGACTTCATCGTCCTCTCGCTGTACTGGGTGGCGATCGGATACCTGTGGAACAGCCTGACCGCGCTCATCCTGCCGGATCTGATCATCGAGCTGGTCGGACGCGCCCACGAAGGCCTGGCCTCCAGCTTCCTGAAGTCGATCGGGACTGTGATGGCCGTCGTCTGGCAGCCGGTGGTGGGAGCGATCTCGGACCGGACGGTCACGCCCTGGGGCCGCCGGCGCCCTTTCATCGTCGCGGGAACTGCGGGCGACCTGTTGTTTCTGGCCGGCATCGCGCTCGCAGGCAACTACTGGTGGCTGGTCGTCTTCTACTTCATGCTGCAGTTCGCATCCAACACGGCGCAGGCCCCTTATCAGGGGCTGCTTCCAGACGTGGTGCCGGCCCAGCAGCGAGGCACGGCCTCCGGTTACTACGGCCTCGCCAACCTGGTCGGCATCCTGGCCGGCACTGTCGGCGCCGGTCTGCTGCTGGCCCACTTCGGCCGGGTGGCCGCGGTTTCTTCAATCGCCATCGTTCTGGTGGCTGCGATGCTCGTCACGGTCCTGGTCGTTCCCGATCGGGCCCCGCCGGTTGAAGGCCATTTCCGCAGCGTGCGCGAAGCCCTGTCGAAAACTTTCGGGGTGCCGCTGCGCAACCGCGACTTCATGTGGTTGATGGCATCGAGGCTGCTGTTCCTGATGGGCGTCGGCGGTCTCCAGAATTTTGCCTTCTTCTACTTCGACAACGTTTTCTTCCACGGTGACCGCCGGGCGACGGCAGCCGCCGCGTCCACTCTGCTCGGCCTGGTGGTCCTGGTCGCCGCGCTCGTCACGTGGCCGGCCTCTCGGCTCTCGGACCGGACCGGCCGGCGCCCCCTGATCTTCATTTCGGGACTGCTCGGGGCGGCCGGCACGTCGGTCCTCGTCTTCAGTCACTACCAATGGGTTCCCTCAACAGTGCTGGCGCCACTCGCACATCTCTTGAGGGTGCCGGAGCTCGCGGTCCAGGCCACGCTGGTCGGCCTTGTCATCGGCGCTGGATTGGGGATTTTCTTGTCGGTGGACTGGGCCTTCATCCAGGACATCATCCCGGGGCACCAGGGTGGCCTCTACATGGGCTTCTCCAACATCGCCACCGCGGGGGCGGGCATCATCGCCGTGTTCGCAGGCGGGCTGCTCCTTGATCCATTCAACGCCGGGCCTCGGATCCTCGGCCTTCCAGGCGGATTTGTGGTCGTGTTCAGCGTCTTCGTCGTCTGGTTTGTGATCGGGTCGCTTAGCATCCTCAAGGTGCCGGAGCGAAGAGCGCGATGAACCTTGATGGGCTGCGGCCGTGGGGAGGCCTCGCCGGCGGCTCGCCAGAGTCCGCCGACGTGGTCATCGCTGGAATTCCTTACGACGGCTCGGCCGTGTACCGCAAGGGCGCGGCCCTCGCGCCCCAGCGCATCCGCAGCCTCTCCGCGGCGATGCCGCCGGTGACCGAGGATGGGCGGCTCCTCACCGGGCTGCAGGTCGCCGACCTGGGAGACCTCGACGCCGGACCTGACATCGAGACCGGCTGGTCGAAGGTGGCCGATCAGCTGGCGCGGGTGCCGCCGAACGCGCTGCTCACCGTGCTTGGCGGCGACCACTGCACCGCCATCTCCACGCTGTCCGCGCAGGTCAAGCGCCACCCAGATGTCGTCGTCCTCTGGGTCGATGCTCATCCGGACCTTTGTGAGTACTCACGCGGGGGAAGATGGACGTGCGGCTGCGCGCTGCGACGTGCGATCGACGTGTCGGGGCTCGATCCTCAGCGGGTCATCATCGCCGGAGGCCGCGACTACGACCCCGAGGAGCTGGAGTTCATCGCCGCCAGCGGCATGCTGTTGGTTTCGACGCAGGAGCTGGCTCGTGACCTTACGCGGTCGGCGGAAAAGATCGCCGCCCGCCTGGCCGGACATAAAGTGCATGTCTCGTTCGACATCGACGTTCTGGACCCGGCCTTTGCTCCCGGGACCGAGATCCCGTCCGCGGGTGGGGTGTCGACCAGGCAGGCGCTGGACCTGGTCAGGATGGCCACCGAGAGCGCCACGCTCGTCGGTTTCGACATCGTCGAGGTGTCGCCGCCTTTCGACAGCGGGGACATCACCACCTTTGCCGCGCTCAAGATGATCTTCGAGGTGTGGGGGATGTCATGGAACGCCAGCCGTCATGTTCAAGCTGCTTCCTCCGAGACGGATCGAGGTCATGGAAAGCGCTGATGTAGTCATCGCCGGCGGCGGGATAATGGGGTGCGCGCTTGCGTATCAGCTGGCCAAGCGCGAAGTCGACGTCCTGCTCCTCGAGCGCGAGGCGCTCGGCTCTCAATCCACCGGCAAGTGTGCGGGCGGCGTGCGCCAGCAGTTCTCGATGGAGGCCAACGTCCGCCTGCAACGCCTGGCGGTCAAGCTGCTGGAAGGGTTCGAAGAGGAAACGGGCCATCCCGCGGACTTTCGCCAGATTGGCTACCTGTTCGTCCTCACACTGCCCCAGCAGGTCGAGGACTTCCGCAACAACATGGACATGTGGCATCGCCTCGGCCTGACCGAGGCGCGATGGGTCGATCCGGCTGAAGCCTCGCGCATGGTGCCGGTGCTCAATGTCGACGACGTCCTCGGCTGCACGTTCTGTCCCAGCGACGGCATCGCCAGCCCGGCCGACGTCACATCCGGCTATGCGGCGGCCGCCAGGCGGCACGGTGCGCGCCTGAAGGAAGGAGTGGAGGTCATCGGCATCGACATCGCCTCGGGTCGGGTGCAGGGGGTGCGCACATCGGGTGGCGATGTCGCCACGCGACTGGTTGTCAACTGCGCGGGCGCCTGGTCGGCGTCCATCGGGCGCATGGCCGGGCTCGAGATCCCGGTCCTGCCGTACCGCCGTCACATCGCGGTCACGGGCACCTTTCTCGCTGTGCCGCGCACGAACCCGATGACCGTTGACTTCCGGACATCGCTCTACTTCCACCCCGAAGGCGACGGGGTGCTGATCGGCATGAGCGATCGGGAGGAGCCCCCTGGATTTGGGACCGACGTCAACTGGGCCTTCCTGGAGAAGATGTTCGAGGAGGCTTCACGACGTGCCCCGGCCTTGATCGGCGCCGGGGTCAAGACTGCATGGGCGGGCCTGTACGAGTCGACGCCCGACCACCAGGCGATCCTTGGGCCGGTGCCGGAGCTGGAGGGGTTCTGGTGTGCCGCGGGGTTCAGCGGCCATGGGTTCATGCAGGCGCCGGCCGCGGCTCTGCTGCTAACCCAGCTGCTCCTCGATCACGAATCGGAGATCGACATCACCCCATTTGCCTTCACACGATTCGCTAAGGGCTCACTGGTAAAAGAGCGAAACGTCATCTAAAAAAATAGCCGTCATCCAATTAGATAGGTCACTTCCCCGTCCTCTGGGGTCCCCGCGCGGCACGCGCGGGGGGGTCGCAGCGCCGGATGGGGGATCGCTCCCCTTGGCAATTACCGCCGAAAGATGATCGACAGTGTCATCAAGAGGATCCCGCCCAGCAGCAGCATCCCCGCGCATCCGACCTGGACCACCGTGTAAGCCATCCCTCCGGATGCTCCGTATGTCTCTGGAAATCTCGCCCGCCGGCGCCGGGTGCGGAGCGCCGCCGCGACGCCCGCCACGCCGACCAGAAAGGCAAGCAGCCCAAGACCGAACCCTCCCGCCGCCTGTCCGAACACAGGAAAGCAGTATGCCCTCCGTTAGGATCTGACCGTGGCCAGGATCCTTCTGCTCGGCTCGACAGGCTTTTTTGGACGTGGAGTCGCGCACAAGCTGATCGACGACGGGCACCAGCTGAGGGTGCTCGTCCGCGACCCGATGAAGGCAGCCGCCTTCAAGGTTCGCGGCGCACAGGTGATGGTGGGAGACGCGTTGAACCCCGCGGCCATGGTTCAGGCGGCCCAGGGAACCGAGCACATCATCAGCCTGGTTGCGGTGCGCCGGAACCGGCCCCAGTCCTTCCTCGAGGTCAACGTGGACGGTCCTCGGATCTTGGCTGAGGCGGCCAAGGCGGCCGGCGTCAGGTCGGTGGTGCTCGTAAGCGCGATCGGCGCCAGGCTTGACGCCCACCACAAGTACTTCACGTCGCGCTGGATGGGAGAGCAAGAGCTCGCGAAGTCGGGTGTGTCCGGCACGATTCTCCGGTTCGCCTTTGTGCTGGCGGAGGAGGGCGGCATCCTGGACGCGTTCGAACGCGCACTGATCGGGCCTTTCGCCGTCATCCCCGGCAGCGGCCAGGCGCAGATGCAGCCGATCTTGCGCGAGGACGCCGCACGCTGCGTGGTCGAGACCATCGCGCGGCCGGAGCTGCTCGGCAAGATCGTCGAGCTGGGCGGTCCCGAGGTCGTGACCTACGAGACCATCTTCGACTGGTACCTCCAAGCGCGGGGGATCAAGAAGTCCAAGCTGAAGCTTCCGGTAGGCGTCCTGATCCCCGCCTTCACAGTGATGGAGGCGCTCTTCACAGATCCGCCGGCGACGCCGGACGAGGTCAACATGATCCAGCTCAACAACCTTGCGGACGGGATCGACTCCGTGAGCAGCCATTTCGGATGGCGGCCGACCGCGCCAAGCACATGGGCCCCGACCCATTGGAAGAAGCCGCTCCACCGCTAAAGATCCGAGCCTTCTTCGGGCTGCCGGTTCCGAAAGCGCAGCTTAGGGAGCTCGACCCCTTTCTCTTGGCGTGCGCGACGATCGCGCCGGCATTTCGCTGGACCCCTGCGGCGAATCTTCACCTGACAGTGCGATTCATCGGACAGGTCGAGCGCGCCATCGTCGATGGCGTCGCGGATCGCCTGGCGCGGCGCGAGCTCGCCGGCTTAGACGTTGGGTTGGGTGAAATCGGGACATTCAAGCGGGGGAGGTTGGCTCGTGTCATCTGGCTGCAGATCTCCTTGGGCGCGGACGCCGCCCGCGCCCTGGCGGAGCTGGTGGAGGCCGAATGCGTCCGGTCTGGTCTGGCTCCGGACACCCGACCGTTCAAGCCGCACCTCACGCTCGCCCGCGCTCGCGCCCGTGAAGGCGCCGCACTCCCGCCGCTTCCGGCTGCGCCGGAGCTTCCAACATGGC
>DASQAU010000163.1:0-6542 GCA_035635595.1 Candidatus Eiseniibacteriota bacterium | reverse complement strand
ACCGAGATGGAACACCACGCCGACCTGCTGCCCTGGCGACATCGCAGCGGCCACGTCATGGTCGGCCTCTCCGAAGACGGCCACATCGACCTCGACGCGATCGAGCATGCGTTGAAGGTGGGCGATGGAAAGATCGGTCTGGTCGCCGTCTGCGGAGCATCGAATGTCACCGGCTTCGTCTCCCCCATCCACGAGGTCGCCGAGCTGGCGCACCTTCACGGCGCCCTGGTCTCGATCGACGCCGCCCAGCTGGCGCCTCACCACCGGATTGACATCCGGCCGGCCGGCGACCCTGGCCACCTCGATTTTGTGTCGCTCTCCGGTCACAAGATGTATGCGCCCTATGGCGCTGGAGTGCTCGTCGCGCCGCGTGATTTCTTCGCGGGCGCACCAGAGGTAATGGGTGGCGGGGCGATCAGCATCGTCACCTGGGACGACACCGTCTGGGCGGACCTCCCCGATCGCGAGGAGGCCGGCTCACCGAACGTGATCGGAGCAGTCGCCCTCGGCGTCGCCATCGAGACCCTGCTCGAGCTTGGCTTCGACGAGATGCTTGGTCACGAGGTCGAGCTGGGCTCGAGCCTGCTCACTCGCCTCAGCCGCATCCCCGGCGTCGGCGTGCTTGGAGGGCCAGATGCACCAGCCGGTGCAAAGCGGCTGGGCCTGGCGAGCTTTGTCGTCGACGGTCTGCACCACGGCCTGGTGGCAGCCGCCCTGAGCCACGAATGGGGCATCGCCGTACGCAATGGCTGCTTCTGCGCCAACCCGTACGTGTTCCACCTGCTCCACATGGACAAGAAGGCGGTCGATGCGGTCGAGGGCGAGGTCACTGCGGGTCACCGTAAAGCACTGCCGGGCGCAGTCAGGGCGAGCCTGGCGCCCTACAACACCGCCTCCGAAGTGGACCGGTTCGTCGACGCCGTGACCCACATCGCGCAGGGCAGGATGAAGGCCACATACGATCAAAGCGCGGACGGTACCTTTTCGCCGGCAGGCGGGTGGCCTCGGATCCCGAGCCCGCTCAAGACGCTGGCCAAGCCCAGGAGCTAAGAGGGATTCAGATGATCAAATTCATCGTCGAGGTGCTGCTGGCCATCTTCCTGCACCCGATCGCGTTCGTCCTTTGCGTGATCGACATCGTGAACCGTTCAGACCTAAGCGGGCTGTGGAAAGTGCTCTGGATCATCATCACCTTCTTCTGGGGCATCGGCCCGATCCTCTACATACTGCTCGGCCGCGGGAAGTTCTGGTAAGCAACTGATCGAATGAGCGATCGGGGCGCGACCCGAGCGTTGGTGCTCGGAGTCCTGAGCCTACCGTTCGGGGTCTTCGCCCCCTTCGCCATCTGGACGGCCATCGGATCGTTGCGACGCATCAACGCATCACAGGGCGCGACTCGTGGAGCCACACGAGCTGCGGCTGGACTCGTGGCCGGGGTCCTGGGGCTCACGTCCGTCGTCGTCGGAACTGCTTACTGGCTGCTCTCGTCGTGATTGCGCGCGTCATCATCGCGGTCGTCATCCTGCTGGTGGCCGCGACCACCTATCCGGGAGCAGTCGCGGTCTCGATGGCCGTCCGGCTTACACCGCCACCCGTGACTGCGGCGTCCGCGCCACCCGGACAGCTTGCGTGGCTGCACGTCGAGCACCGTCAAGGAATCGCGCCTTACATCTCAGATGACCAGGGTCGGCTGGTCCTCCTCCACGGCGCTGCCCCAGCGTCGCTGCTCGATTTCGGCAAAGACGACCACTCCCCGCCCAGCTCGCCACCCGTATACCCGATCGAGCCTGCGGCCTACGAGGGTTCTTGCCCCCAGACGTCAGCCGCCAGCCGCTATCTGCCGCTGTGCCAGTCGGACTTGACTGAGATGGCCGCGCTTGGCTTCAACTCGCTGCGCCTCCCGCTGTCGTGGAGCCTCCTGGAGCCGGAACGAGATCAGTTCAGCGACGCCTACCTCGCACGAATCGGGCAAGTTGTGGACTGGGCCAGGGCTCTCAGCATGTACGTGATGATCGACATGCATCAGAACGCCTACTCCCCATACATCCCTCCAGGGAGCGGCTTGAACCTGGCGTACCACAGCGGTGCTCCGGCGTGGGCGACGCTCACGGATGGCGTGCCGTCACGAGTGCTCGTGAAGGATCAGCGCGAAGCCAATCCCGCAGTCTTCGAAGCCTTCACCAACTTCTGGTACAACCGGAACGGCATCCAGGACGCGTACATCGCGGCGCTCGGGTTCCTCGCCAAGCGATTCAAAGACGACAGCACGGTAGTCGGTTACAGCATCTTCAACGAGCCTCAGCCGGGCTGGAATCTTCCGCCCGGATTCGAAGACCTGCTCCTGTTTCCTTTCTACCGGCGCGTGATCGACGCGCTCACCGGCGTCCACGACGGCCTGCCATGTCCCACCGGCATCTTCATGCCTGCGTTCTGCGGTTACGCCGACCTCGGCATTCACGACAATCGCCACCTGTTCTTCCTCGAGCCCGGACTTCTAAGGGAGATGACAGACTTTCCCACCCACCTGGGGCTCCCGGTCAGCTCCTACCGCAACCTGGTTTTCGACCTCCACGCCTACACACACGGCTACACGTTCGAGGCGCTTCTTAACCCGAACGCGGACCCGCGACAAGCCACGTATCCGTGGGGTGGCTATGAGCAAACCTACGCCCTGGGCCTGCGTGAGGCAAAGGCCATGGATGCCGCCCTGTTCGTCGCCGAATTCGGCAACAATCCCACCCAGGACTCGGTCATTCTTGCCAACGAGCTCCTGCAGCAAGAGAAGCATCTGGCCGGCTTTGCGTTCTGGACATGGAAGGAGAACGGCGGCGGAACCTGGGGTGTGTACGACCCTGCCGAAAAGGGGGGCTGCCTTCGACCTGCGCGGGAGCGCTTGCTGGTCCGGGTTTACCCGCGAGCCTCCAGCGATCCCGGCCTCACCTACCACTACGACCCGGAGACCGGCGGCTTCATTCTGACCGCCAACGGTCGAGCGGGCGACCCGCCGACCGTTGTCTTCATCCCGTCTGAGGTGCAAGGATCCGTGGCAGTTTCGGGCACGGCCGTACCAGGCACCCAGACGGGCCTCGACGGCAGCCGGGTTGTGACTGTTCTGCCTTCCGGCGGTCCGTTCTCGATCGCCGTGGCTCCGGCGCCAGTGGCGCTCAGAGGCTGTGGCTAACTTAAGTAAGTAACCGGCCAGACTCTCAGTTGCCTATAAGCGTTTCCTGAGCCGGGCTTGGGCTAATCTTGGGCATGGAAAGGGTGGGCAGCCGACCAGCCACGGGTGCGCGCACGCGCGTGGTGACCAACGGCGCAGCGAACGGCGCCGCTACGAACGGTTCGCGTGCGAAAGCGAATGGGGCGATATCGCATCGCCCGGGGACCAACGGCACGGCGAAAGTGCAGCCGTTGGTCAAGCTGACCCACGTCAAGAAATCCTTCGGGCGGACAGCCGTCCTCAGGGAGATCAACCTCTCGGTCGCCGCTGGGGAGCTCGTTGAGATCACCGGGCCGAGCGGAGCCGGCAAGACGACGCTTCTCCGTCTGGTTCACGGTCAGCTGCGGCCGAGCGGGGGCGAGGTATGGGTGGAGGGGCGAGGCCTACACCGCTGGTGGCGCCGAGGACTGAGCCGAGTTCGCCGGGACGTGGCCTTCGTTTTCCAGGAGCACCACCTCCTTCCCCGCCTCACGGCGCTGGAGAACCTGACGCTGGCCCTTCAAGTCACCGACCCACAGCTTCCCTTCAAAACGATCAAGCAGCGCGCCCTTGAGACGCTCGAATCGTTGGGCCTGGCCCATAAGCGGAAGGCCTATCCGCGGCAGCTTTCGGCGGGGGAGCGTCAGCGCATCGCCGTCGGGCGAGCCCTCGCGGCAAAACCGCGGGTCATCCTCGCCGACGAGCCCATGGCCTCGATCGACGACGAGAACGCGCGAATCGTCATGCGCCTGCTCGAGGACGCAGCTGCGGGCGGCGCTGCGGTCATCGTCGCCAGCCACAAGCACTCATTTCCCTCGAGCCGCGTGCTGAAGCTCCCGAGCGGCACGATGCATCTGAACGGATCGCAGAAGGCGGGTTCGAATGGGAATGGCAAGCACGCCCCACAGCCCCTGTGGCGCGTCCTCCTTCCAATCCACCAGCGAGCCCGCAAGCAGGTCGTCACGCCCAAACAGCTCCCGCTCTGGCGACGCACCGTGGCGCTGGTCGCGAACAGCTACCGCCTGGTGGTCTTGAGCGGACTGCGCAGCTGGAGCCGCGACGTGAGGCTCACCGCTCCAGCCCTCGGCACGATGGCCCTCCTGCTGCTGCTCTGCGGGACCCTTGCCATGGTTGGAATCGCCGTCGAGCGGGCTGCGGTTCAGCAGGCCGCGGAGGCTTCGCTGGTTCGTGTCTACCTCGCCTCCGACGCCTCCCCGGAAGCGGTCGCGGCGCTGAAGGTCAGGCTGAACTCGGACCCTCGAATTGCTTCGATCACCGAGGTGACGCCCGAGCAAGCGCTGGCCCAGGCGACCAGCCACCCCGGGCTGGCCAACCTGTCGAGCCTCAGCTCGACCAACCCGTTCCCCGCAAGCCTGGACGTCCGGGTCCGGGACGTGACCAAGATCGCCGCCGTGGCTGCGTCGGTCAAGGATGATCCCGCGGTCGACCCCGCCTACCCGACCTCGTACGACCCCGACACGTACTCACGCCTGCGCCGCATCGCGCTCGTGGTTGGGGGCGTGGGGGTCGGGCTGCTGCTGCTCTTCGGCCTGGTCGCATACGCCGTGATCGCCAACTCCATGCGCGGCATCGCGACCGCACGCAGCCAGGAGGTCACGGTGATCCGCCTCCTGGGCGCGCGGGGCTGGATGCTGCGCGGCCCGTTCGTCGTCGAGGGCCTGATGATCGGTGCGCTTGCCGGCGCCGTCGCCGCGGCGGCAGTCGCCGGAGCGTGGCTGCTGGCGATCCGATTCGAGTCTGCCACCTATGCCCAGGTGCTGCCGGGCGTGGGACCAACCGAGGTCCAGTACGTTCTCGCCGCCGTCATGGCAGCCGGCCTGGTGCTGGGCTCTCTGACCGCGCTGCTCGGCTTCCGCAAAGTCCGCGCATGAGGCGAACCGTCGGCGCGCTTGTCATCGCCGGTGCGCTGTTGGCGCTCGAGGTCACCGCCGCCGGCGCGACAAGCCCATCGCCGTGTCCAACCCCATCGGCCGCATCAGGCGCACGCGTGACCTGTCCCGATCCCAACCAGGCCGCATACGATCAGCTCCGCACGCGGCTGGGAGGAGACCTGTCCACCGCGCTGTCCACCCAGGAGCGCCTCGCGGCAGCCCTCCACCAGACCAATGTGAGCGTCCAGATCGTCACCGATCAGATCACCCGCGAAGAGGCCGTCATCTCGAGCCTCGAAGACCAGATCGCGAAGCTCGACACGCAGATCTCGGACACGGAGGCTCGGATCGAGGTCGAGAAAGAGCAGGTGAACGCGATGGCGCGGGCGATCTATCGACAGCCGGACTCGTGGTGGATGCTCGTCGCCCGCAGCGGGAACCTCCAGGATGCGCTGCGGGCAACTTCCGACCTGGTCGTCGCGGGCCAGCGAGCGCACGCGCTTCAGGCTCGGCTGGAAGCCGATCTCATGAAGCTGCAGAAGGACCGAGAGGCTCGGGTCGCTGCTCTTGATGCTGAGAACGCCACGAGAGACCGGCTGGTCGCGAATCTCAGCGCGCTGAGCGACCTCATGAGCGTGCAGGACGACGTCACCAGCCAGATGGCCGACGTCATCGCTCAGATACAGACGGCTCAAAACGGCCTGCAGAACCAGCCGCCGGACGTGACCGCGGCGCTCGCCACCCTGCTCGAGACACAGACCCAGAACCTGATCCAGCAGTCGTATCAGCAGGCGTGGACACAGGCGCACATCGGCGCCGGCCTGGCCATGGTCACGCACATGCTGCCGGTGGGGAAGCCGATCGCGGGCCTGACGCTCTCCTGGCCGATGGCCGGCGCGCGCCTGACCCAGGTTTTCGGCCCTAGCGAGCTGCTGCTTGAACCGCCGCTCGGCCCGTACGCACACTTCCACACCGGCATCGACATCGCGGCGCCATTCGGAACCACGGTGATGGCCGCAGCGGAAGGCGTCGTGGTCGCGGTGGGTCACTCGCGCGTGGGCTACGGCAACTATGTCGTCATCGCCCACGGGGGCGGGATCATGACTCTGTACGGGCACTTGCTCGAGACCAACGTCGACGTGGGCAACAAGGTTGTCCGCGGTCAGAGGGTGGGTCTCGAGGGGTCGACAGGGTGGTCGACCGGCCCCCACGTGCACTTCGAGCTGCGCGTCAACGACGCAGTGATCGACCCGATGCCCTACCTGCCCGCGCTATAACCGGTTAGAGTCCGCGCGATTGGTGCCCCCCGAGGTGTCTGAATTCACCACATAGTTCTCTGATGTCGCAAGACATAGTTCTCGCCACCAAGCTCGGAGGTGGCGCATGTCGGCTCTCGCTCGCTACATCGTCGACGCAGTTGTCTTGGAGCGTCGTAGTCCGACTGAGCTGGC
>DASQAU010000162.1:0-5202 GCA_035635595.1 Candidatus Eiseniibacteriota bacterium | reverse complement strand
AAGGAATTCTTCTTCCACCGGAGTGGCACCGAAGGTGACTTCGACAGCCTCCAGGGTGGCGAGAAGGTCTCGTTCGAGGTCGAGGCGAGCCCCAAGGGCCCGCGCGCCAAGAGCGTCCGCACTCTTTAATTAGAGAAACCGTTAAGAGGCCCCGGACTTCGGTCCGGGGCTTTTTTATTTCGGATTTTCCCCGCGGGAGCCGGCACCCGCGGGCCTCAAACCGGTCGCAAGCACGCGGGAGCCGGCACCGGCCTGGAAAATCGGTTGGCTCGAAAGCACGCTACGAACTTGTCTCGTGACTGAATCGGGATTGTTCAGCACATCGCCGGCTGTAAAACGGAGCAGGCGAATTCCAGCAGCCAGCAATCTGTTCTGACGGCGGTTGTCCTCGGCAAGGCTGGTCCGATGGCTGCCTCCGTCGTATTCGAGCCCGAGCCGGTGTTCGGGATAGTAGAGATCTGGCCGGCCAAGAAACCGGCCGCGGCCGTCGTGAACAGAAACCTGTGCCTCGGGCCGGGGTAGTCCACCGAGCACCATCACCATGCGCAATCGCGTTTCCATCGGCGATTCTGCCGCCGGCTCGGCGTGGCTGACAACTCGGCGCAATTTGCACACTCCAACGCTGTGGGCCCGGGAAAGAGAGAAGTCGTTCAAATCGGCAAGTTTAGTCAGCCCTGCGTGCAGCGCCATGTCCGCGATCACCACGGCCTCAACCTCGTTTAACCGAATACAGAGGTCGCTCAGAGTGCGAAGGATTGATGTAGCCCGCATGCCGCGCAGGCTCACGATCTCAGAGGCTGCAACGGCGGCTCGCCGCACAACGAAACCGGATCGTGCCGATACGCCGGCGCCTTTAGGAATCGTCACCTCGAACGGTTCATGTGCCTCGACATCGAGACCGTGGAGCCACGCTGCAGTGAGGCCGGTGAAAACTGCGGACGCTGGAAGACGTAAGCGGGCCGCTTGCAGCCTGAGCTGAGGGCTGTCGGGAAGGCCGGCCCAGGCGTACACGCTTGGCCCTACGCGTCGCCACTCCGAGCTATCGAGATGCCACCGATCGAGTCCCGCCTCGAGCGCGTCCTGGAGTGTGAACGGGCCTGTTTTCAGCTCAGCGGGCGAGCGTGCATGGCGTCCCATCCACGCGAGGATGAGAGTTGCTGGTCAACAGAACAACCCCGCCCATTAAGGCGAGGCCGCTCAGCCGCCCAGGTACGCCCGCCTGACCGCGGGGTTGTGCAGCAGGTCGTCGCCGGTTCCGCTCAAGCGAATCTGTCCAGTCTCCAGCACGTAGGCACGATCTGCGATCTCCAGCGCACGCAACGCGTTCTGCTCGACCAATAAGATCGTCGTCCCCTCACCATGGATTTCCGCGATCGTGGAGAACACCTCGTCCACCATCTGCGGGGCAAGGCCGAGAGAAGGCTCGTCCAGCAGCAGCAATCGCGGTTTGGCGAGCAGCCCCCGCGCGATCGCCAGCATCTGCTGCTCGCCGCCTGACAGCGTTCCGGCTCGCAGGGCCCGTCGCTCGCCGAGAATTGGAAAGCGCTTCATCACCGCCTCGATCTCTTTCGCCACGCTTCCGTTCCGCCGCCCCCATGTGGCGAGCTCCAGGTTCTCGAGCACGGTCTGACGCGCCAGGATCTCGCGCCCTTCGGGCACCTGGACGAGGCCGTGTCGGACGATCCTGGACGGGTTGGCGACGGTCAGGTCGAGGCCGTCGAAGACGGCCGTCCCCGCCTCCGGCCGGATCAGACCCGACAGCGCATTCAGGATCGTCGACTTTCCGGCGCCGTTGGCGCCAATGAGGGCCACCACCTCGCCCGCCGCCACGCGCAGCGACGCGCCTCGGACCGCGGTGATCGCGCCGTAGCTGACCGTGAGGTCGTGCACGTCGAGGATCGCCTTCTTGGGCTCGGTCGTGGGGCGGCTGTTGGACGCCTCGATGGCCGCCTCAGCCTCGCCGGCGCCGGCCGCGCCGGGTGCACTGGTCACCACCTTTTCGCCGCCGGTGCCGAGGTATGCCTTGATGACGCCGGCGTCCGTCGACACCTCGTCCGGGGTCCCTTCTGCGATCTTGCGTCCGAAGTCGAGCACCGCGACTCGCTGGCAGACGCCCATCACCAGGCGCATGTCGTGGTCGATCAAGAGGATCGTGAGCCCGTCCCGGTTGAGACGTTCGATCAGCTCGCGCATACCCTGCTTCTCCGAGGGATTCATGCCGGCCGCCGGCTCGTCGAGGATCAACAGTCGCGGCCGCAGCGCAAGGGCGCGGGCGATCTCGAGCCGGCGCTGGTCGCCGTACGGAAGGGTGCCGGCGGCACGTTTGCCAACATCGTTCGCGGACAGGCCCACCGTTTCCATCAGTCGGCCGGCCTCGTCGAGGCGGCCCTTATGGTCTCGCCTGAACATCGGCAGGGTGGCCAGCTGCGCGAGCGTGTCGTCGCGGCGGCGCGTGTGCATCCCGACCAGCACGTTTTCGACGGCCGTGAGGTCCTTGAAGAGCCGTATGTTCTGAAACGTGCGCGAGATGCCGGCCGACGCGATGCGATAGGGCCGTAGACCCGTAATCTCATCTTTCTGGAGCCAGGCATTGCCCGATTCATAGGGGACGTAGCCGGTGACCACGTTGACCAGCGTCGTCTTGCCGGCGCCGTTGGGCCCGATCAGGCCCTGGATGGACCCCCCCTCCACCTCCAGCGACACTCCGTCGACGGCACGCACGCCGCCGAAGTGCCGCTGGATCTTATCCAGGCGAAGAAGCATGGGCTCCAGCCCGACGAGGCCACCATGGCGGCCGGATGATGGCCAGGCCGCCGCGACCGACGATGCCCTGCGGGCGAAAGACGATCACGGCGATCAGGAACGCCCCGGTGACGATGTTGATGTAGATCCCCTGGGCCTGGAAGATCCACGGCAGCAGCGTGATGATCAGTGCGCCGACCACCGGCCCCAGCACGTAGCCGCTTCCGCCGAGCACCGCAAAGGTCAGGATCTGCACCGCGCGCGCCACGCCGTACTGAGCATCGCCAGGATCAACGAAGAAGTTCAAGTGCGCTTCAAGCGCGCCCGCGAAGCCCGCGAGGATTGCGCTCAGGACAAACGCGATCATCTTGTAGCGGGCAACATCGATCCCCTGGCTCAGCGCCGCGAGCTCGTCTTGCCTGATCGCGGCCCAGGCTGCGCCAAGCCGGCCTTTGGTGAGCCGCCAAACCACGAAGAGCACAACGACCAGCGAGATGAGAACAAGGTAGATGCCGCCCAGCGGGTCAGCGCTCAGGTTTTTCAAGCCGAGGCCTTCGCCTGTGATCGGCACGTTGAGGATGACGCCGAGCCGCAGGGCCTCGATGAACCCGATGGTCGCGATCGCCAGGAAGACGCCGCGCAGTCTCAGCACCGGCAACCCGACGAGCAACCCGAGGACGCCTGCCAACAGCACTCCCGTGGCGATGTTCAACGCCAGCGGCGTGTGCCAGTACTGGTCCATCAGGACCGAGGTGTACGCACCGATCGCCATGAAGCCAGGTGCGGCGAGGGAAAGCTGCCCCGAGTACAGGACGATGAACATCGACGACGCGAGGATGCTGTTGATCCCGATCTGCGCGATCAGGAGCGTGTGTGAATTCCAGAAACCGACGGGATCGCTGAAGAGCTGGATGAAAAAGTCCAAGGCTTAGATCTTTTCCCGCAGCTGCGCGCCGAAGAGGCCCTGCGGGCGCAGGACCAGCATCAAGAAAAGCGCCGCGAACGCAACGCCGCCGCGTGCCCCGCTTCCCAGCGCGACTACGGCGAACACTTCAATCACGCCGAGCAGATACCCGCCGATCACCGCGCCCGGTATGGAACCCATGCCGCCCAGGACGATCACAGCCAGCCCGCGGACCTCGACGTTGTCGCGTCCGATGTACGGGCTGATGTCGCCGAGCGCAACCCCGAAAAGGATTCCGGCCACGCCTCCGAGCGCTGAAGAGATGACGACCGTGAGCGAGATCATGCGGTCGACGTCGAGTCCCATCAATCGCGCCGCCCGTGGGTTTTCGGCCACCGCGCGCAGGGCGCGACCCACCTGCGTGTAGCGGATGACGTAGCCCAGAGCCAGCATCAGCGCGACCGAGATGGGGATGACGGCAACCTTGCTCGCCTCCAGCGTTAGATCTCCGATGTGCCAGGTCGGGTTGGGGATCGTGCCGGCGGGAAAGGCGACTGAGTTCGCGCCGTCCACCCAGAGCCAGCCGAACAACGTTCCTTTCTGGCCCTGTTCGATTACAGCCACGATGATCAGCGCGAGGCCGACGGTGGAGATCAGTGCGGCGATCGGAGGCGCTCGTCTTCTCCGCAGCGGCCGCAAGCAGACGTGCTCGATGACAAGGCCCAATGCTCCCGATGCTGCGATACCGATGATGCACGCAGCCCAGAACGCGAGGCCGTGGTTGATCACGAGCGAATACGTGATCGCCGCCCCGAACATGAAGACCGCGCTGTGGGCCAGGTTGAGGATGTCGAGCACGCCGAAAACCAGCGTGTATCCGACAGCGAAAAGCGCGTAGATGGAGCCGATGAAGATCGCGTTGAGAAGCTGCTGGTCCATCGCCCGGCGGTGGTTACTGAGAGCTGGGGAGGTGGCGACCTCCCCAGCCTTCAGCTCTGCTTGATCTCGTGGACGAGGGTGAAGCCGCCTGCACCATCCATCGCGATCACCCAGACCGTCTGCTTGACGTCATGGGTCGAGGTGAACTGGAACGGCCCGAGCGGAGTCTGGATGTTCACCGACTCCATCGCGGTCCGCAGCTTGTCTCGGTCTCCGGCAATATCCGAGAAAGTCAGGTTGGCCCGCTTGGCAGCGTCGGCGAGGATCTTGATCGCCGTGTAGCCCTGCGCGGAGAACTGGTCGGGGTCCTTGCTGTACTCCGCCTTGTACGCGTCGACGAAGTCCTTGTTGGACGCGAACGTGTTGCCGAGGTACCAGGCGCTTGCGCTGCGAGCGCCCTTTCCTGCGCCCGCCGCCTGGGCTGAGACCGTCGCAGTGTTGAAACCGTTTCCGCCCAGGAACTGACCCTGCCAGCCCTGCTTGCGGGCCTCGGTCATGATCTTGGCCGGGATTCCGCCCAGCGAGGTGATGAAGATCACGTCGGGCTTGGCCTGCACTGCCTGGGTCACGTACGGCGAGAGGTCGGCCTCCGCCTTGTTGAACTTGATGGTCTTGAG
>DASQAU010000161.1:0-3447 GCA_035635595.1 Candidatus Eiseniibacteriota bacterium | reverse complement strand
GAGAACCTGGACCGCGTCCAGAAGTACCTCGGAGGCGAAGGGCAGCCTGCGCTCCACCGCCTGGGCACCAGTGATTGGACGCGCGCGCGAGGACGCGCGCGAAAAGTGGTCCAGGACGTGGCCGACGAGCTGCTCAAGGTCTATGCGCTGCGAGAGGCCAGGCCGGGCATCGCTTTCGCGCCCGACACGGCCTGGCAGCAGGAGCTCGAGGCGTCCTTTCCTTTTGAAGAGACCCCCGACCAGGTCGCCGCGCTGGCGGAGATCAAGGCCGACATGGAGTCCGACCGGCCGATGGACCGCCTCCTCTGCGGCGACGTCGGGTTCGGCAAGACTGAGCTAGCACTCCGAGCGGCCTTCAAGGCGGCGATGAGCGGCAAGCAGGTCGCGCTGCTCGCACCGACGACTGTGCTCGCTCAGCAGCACTTCCATGTCTTTCGTGAGCGGCTCGGCAAGTTCCCGGTCGTCGTCGAGATGCTTTCGCGATTCGTCGACGATGAAACCCAGGCGCGCACGATCGAAGGAATCAAGGCCGGTCAGGTTGACATCGTCGTCGGGACGCACCGGCTTCTGCAGCGGGACGTCCGCTTCAAGCGGCTCGGTTTGCTGATCGTCGACGAGGAGCACCGCTTTGGGGTGATGCAGAAGGAGCGCTTGAAGAAGCTGCGCACGCAGCTGGACGTCCTCTCGCTCTCGGCGACCCCCATTCCGCGAACGCTGCATATGGCCGTCGGCGGAATCCGAGACATGAGCGTGATCCAGACCCCGCCCGAGGAGCGCCAGCCGATCAAGACGTATGTCACCGCGGACGACGATGAGCTGGTCGGCGAGGCCATCACGCGCGAGCTGCAGCGCGGAGGCCAGGTTTATTACGTCCACAACCGCGTGCGAACCATCCAGAAGGCGGCGGAGCGGATCCGCCGGCTCGTGCCCAAGGCTCGGATCGCGGTGGGCCACGGCCAGATGGGCGAGGACGAGCTGGCCAACGTGATGGTCGACTTCGAATCGGCCAAGCACGACGTGCTGGTCTGCACGACGATCATCGAGTCCGGCCTCGACATCCCAAACGTCAACACGATCATCGTCGAGCGCTCAGACCGTTTCGGCCTGGCCCAGCTCTACCAGCTGCGCGGCCGCGTGGGGCGCTCGGGAAGGCGTGCGTACGCTTACTTCCTTTATGACCCGCGCCGATCGCTGACCGAGCAGGCCGACAAGCGACTGGACGTCATCTCCGGGCTGCACGAGCTGGGGCAGGGTTTCAAGATCGCGCTGCGAGACCTCGAGATCCGAGGCGCGGGCAACCTGCTGGGCACGGAGCAGCACGGCGCGATTGCTGCCGTCGGATTCGAGATGTATCTGCAGATGCTCCAGGGCGCAGTGGCCAAGATGCGCAGCGGCTCGGAGGAGACAGTCGTCGGCGATGTTCTCTCGACGACCGAGATGAACCTGGACCTCCCGCTCGACCATTTCATCCCGCGCTCCTACATTCGCGATGAGAAGCTGCGCCTCGGCGCGTACCGGCAGCTGGCCGGAACCGAGGACGAACAAGAGCTTGATTCCATCCTGCGGTCACTCGAGGACCGCTACGGTCCAGGGCCCGCGCAGCTCGACAACCTCGCGTACTCGCTGCGCGTCAAGCTCCGCGGCCAGCGGATGGGCTTGCGCGGTGTGGTCGCAGAGGGCCACGACATCGTGATCCGAGTGGATCCGCAGCGCTTCCTGGATGTGGAGGAGCTGTCGCGGCGCCTGTCCGGGCGGTTCACAGTCGGGCCGAACCGCTTGAAGATGCGCCGCCAGGGTGAGGGCTGGCAGCAGGATCTGCTGCTGCTGCTCGACGAGATGGCGGAGCTTTACGAGTCGGCTCGCGTGGTTGCGGCTCCGGGACGCTAGAGCCGCCGTGCCAGAATCAGAGCCCGTGCCGGAATCGAACGACAGGCCCTACTCTCCCGGGATCGGAGCGATCTTCGAGGTCGTCGCGCGGCTCAGGGCGCCTGACGGATGTCCATGGGACCGGGAGCAGACGCACGAATCGCTGCGCCCGTATCTCCTCGAGGAAACCTACGAGCTGCTCGAGGCGATCGACTCAGGCGACGATACAAAGATGAAGGAAGAGCTCGGAGACCTGTTGCTGCAGGTGGCCATGCATGCCGAGATCGCGGCTCAGGACGGAAGGTTCGACGCGGCGCAGGTGTCTGAGACGGTCGCGGCGAAGATGGTGGCGCGCCATCCTCACGTGTTCGGCTCGACCTCCGTCGCCAGCGCCGAGGAAGTGCTTCGCAACTGGGAGCACCAGAAAGTCCACGAGGCTCGCATAGCAGGCAACGACGAATCGGTGGTCGATCGGGTGCCGGTCACGCTGCCGGCTCTGGCGTGGGCGTTGGGCCTGCAGAAGCGAGCCGCCCGCGTGGGCTTCGATTTCACGTCGGAAAAGGAGGCAGCGGAATCAGTCGCCGAGGAAGCCCGCGAGCTGGCGACCGCAGAGGACGCGCAACAGGTGTTCCAGGAGATGGGTGACCTGCTTTTCGCCATCGTATCCCTGGCTCGCCGTCTGAAAGTCAATCCGGAGGACGCGCTTCGAGTCGCGGGCCAGCGGTTTCGCGAGCGATTTGCCAAAGCGGAGGCATCCTTGCGCGAAGAGGGCAAGACGTTCCGCGATCTGGACCCACAGGAGTTGGTTCGCCGCTGGGAAGAAAGCAGATAGTCCGGGGGCGTTTGTTATAGTCGGCTTCCTTTCACCGACGGTCCCTGAACACGACGCAGCATGAGACACAGCAAAGCCATAGTCGCCGCCGGCACCTTGCGCACCAGCGCTTTTGGAATGCGCCATGCCGTGGTCACCTGCGTGATCCTCGCCGCCTCACTGTGGGCCGGCGTCGCCTTCGTCCAGGAAGCCTGGATCGGGAACAAGCTCAGCCAGCAGGTGGCGGATCTGCGCAAGCAGAACACGGTCCTGGCCGCCCAGAACCAGGGCTACCGCAAAGACGTCCAGGCGCTGACCTCAGGGGCTGCCGACGAAGAGGAAGCCCGGCTGAACGGATACGCAAGACCCCAAGAGCGCCTGTACCTGGTCACCGCCCCGCCGACTCCATCGCCGTCGCCCTCGGCCTCACCTTCGGCCTCGCCTAAGACCCACTAGGGCCTCGCCGGCCGGCCGTAATGGCGGCGGTATACTGAGAACGCGGAGTGGAGCAGCGGCAGCTCGTCGGGCTCATAACCCGAAGGTCGTCGGTTCGAATCCGACCTCCGCAACTCTCAAATCGAATACAAAAGGGCGCCACAGCGGCGCCCTTTCTCTTTGTCCCGACCGCGGCCGCGCACAGAATGCGCACGGGAGGACTTTCCTAGCGGCTCAGAAGCCGTCCACAACCGCAGCGATCTTGTCCGCAGCCCCCAGCAAGCGCGCAGGAGGTCTTGCGCCTGTCGCCCTTTCAGAGGCAGACTCACTGGGTG
>DASQAU010000160.1:0-6597 GCA_035635595.1 Candidatus Eiseniibacteriota bacterium | reverse complement strand
TTCCTTGAGGTGTTCATGGTGCGATGCCGCCGCGAGCGTGACCCCCGCGCCGACCACGCATTCGGTCGAGCCGTTGTGCACGTCACGAGGCAGGAAGTCGAGCGCGATCAACGTGTCGATCTCGAACTGCCGGCGCTTGAGCTTGGGAAAGAGGTCTGTACCGCCGGCAACGAACATTGCCGCCGGCCCGAGGTCGGCGGACATGCGGGACGCCTCACGCGCGGTCTTCGGCCGCAGGTACCTAAATCGCGGCAGGCGCAGCACGGTCCAGCTCCTTGCTCGGTGGTTCGACCTTGATGACCGGCGGGTAGGGGATGGCAGGGAATCGCGGCGGTCCGAAACGCGCCGGTTCGCCTTTTGCTTTTCGACGCAGGGCCACGACGATCTTCTCCGGCGTAATCGGAACCTCATCGATCCACACGCCCAACGCGTCGTAGACCGCGCAGCTCACTGCTGGCGGGACCGGCAGCAATGGTCCCTGTCCGGCTTCCTTGGCGCCGTATGGACCCTCTGGGTCGACCGTCTCGACGATGAACGTCTCCACGTCGGGCATGTCGAGAAACGTCGGTGACTTGTACTCGAGCATCGAGGGCCACTTGTGGAGTCCTTTGCGGAAGGCTTGCTCTTCCATCAATGCCTCGCCGAGTCCCATGTAGACGCTCCCCTCGACCTGGCCTGCAACCAGGAGAGGGTTGATCGCGCGGCCGACGTCGTGGGCGATCCACACCTTGTTGATCTGCACGAGGCCTGTCCGCGGATCCGCATCGAGGTCGACCACGCAGGCGGAGTAGCTGTAGGCGGGGCTCGGTCCGACGCCGGCGCCCTTGTACGGCCCGGCGATCTTCGGCGGCGTGTAGCTGCCCGCGCTGGTCAGCGTGCCGAAGCGCGCCTCGGCGAGGATGCTGGCCTCCTCGAAGCTGAAATCGCCGATGCGGCCGCCGCCCACCGCGACCGCCGTCGGATCGGATTCCATCTTTGCCGCGACCGCCTCGACGAGCATCGCGCGCATCTTTCGTGCGGCCTCGATCGCAGCGTTGCCTGCCATGAAGGTCACGCGCGACGAGTAGGAGCCGAGGTCGATGGGCGTGGTATCCGTATCGGCCGTCACGAGCCGCACGTCGGGGGGCTGCAGACCGAGCTCTTCGGCGACGATCGCGGCCAGGACCGAATCCGAGCCCTGCCCGATCTCCATCGCGCCGCAGAAAGCCGTAACGCCGCCGCGGTCGACTTTGATCTGCACCTCGGAGTGGGGCATATCGTTCCAGTAGATGGCAGTGCCGGCGCCGGAGAGATAGCTCGAGATCGCGAATCCCATGCCGTGGCCTGGGCGCTTTTCGCGTTGCCTGTACCCGGAGGCGGTCATCACGCGCTCGGTGCACTCGTCGAGACCGCACGACGTGACGCGAAGCCAGTTCACGGTCCGAGTCATGGGCTTGACGAAGTTGCGCTGTTTCAGGTCCACGGGGTTGACGCCTAGGTCATGCGCGATCTTCTCGAGGTGAAGCTCGAGCGCAAAGCGTGGTTGCGGAGTGCCGTGGCCCCGCTTGGGCCCGCACGGCGGCTTGTTGGTGAACACGCGGCATCCCTCGAAGCGGTAGGCGGGGATGTCGTAGGTCACCGTCTGCAGCGCCCCCGTATAGAAGGTCGAGGCGACGCCGTAGGACCCGTAGGCGCCGCCGTCGAGCGCGCTCCGGAAGTGCATCGCGGTGATGCGGCCGTCGCGCGTCACGCCGGTGCGCACCCACATCAGCACTGGGTGCCGCCCGCGGTGAGCGTAGAAAACTTCTTCGCGCGTCAGCGTGCACTTGACCGGACGACCGGTCATCATCGCCAGCTTGCACACGATGATCTCGTGTGCGAACGGATCGGTCTTGCCGCCGAAACCGCCCCCATGTGCCGCACCGATGACGCGAATCCGATTCATAGGCATCTCGAGCACCTTCGCGAGCGCCCGGTGCACGTAGTGCACGACTTGGGTCGACGACCACAGCGTCACCTTTCCGTCGACGTAGGTGGCGATGGCGCTGTGCTGCTCCATCGGAAGGTGAGTGTTCCCCTGGAAGAAGAAGACGTCCTCGCGGACGTGATCGGCGCGCGCGAAGCCGCCCTCGACGTCACCGAACTCGAGGGCGACGAGCTTGTGGATGTTGTTGGGCCCGCCGTAGTCCTGTATCCGCTCGTCCTTCGGCGCCGCCAGTCCCTCCTCGATCGACATCACGGGGTCGAAGACCTCGTACTCGACGGAGATCGCATCGCACGCCGCCGCGGCAATCTCCTCCTCGGTCGCCGCGACCGCCGCGATCGGGTCGCCCACGTAACGCACCTTTTCGTGCTCGAGCGCCCGCTCGTCCTGAGTCACCGGCAGGATGCCGAACTTGATCGGGAGGTCCGCGCCGGTGATGACCGCCTGGACGCCTGGCATGCGGCGCGCGGCTGACGTGTCGATCGAGACGATTCGCGCGTGGGGGTGCGGGCTGCGCAGGATCCGGCAGTGCAGGGTGCGCGGGAGCAGCATGTCGTCGGCGTAGACGGCGCGGCCGGTCACCTTCGCCACCGCATCCACTCGAGCCAGGGGCTTGCCGATGACGCTGAACTTGCCGTTCACGGTCATGTCATGCGTCCCGCAGCAAGCTCGACCGCTTCGAGGATCTTCACGTAGCCCGTGCAGCGGCACAGGTTGCCCGCGAGCGCTTCACGGATTTCGTCACGCGAGGGCCGCGCGTTTGATCCCAGGAGAGATTTTGCGGAGAGCAGGATTCCGGGCGTGCAGTAGCCGCATTGCGCGGCCCCGAGCTCGGCGAAAGCCTGCTGAAGCGGATGAAGTGTTGCGCCGGTGGCCAGCCCCTCGATGGTTGTGATCGCCCTCCCCTCGATCTGGACTGGAAGCACCAGGCAGCTGAGCTCCGGCCGCCCGTCTACCAGCACCGTGCACGTTCCGCACTCACCGAGCTCGCATCCGTGCTTGGTGCCGGTGAGCTGCATGTCCTCACGCAGCACCTCGAGCAGGGTCTTGTGCACGGGCAAAAGCAGCTCCCTGCGCTCACCGTTGACGTCGAGCGCGACGACCTCGCGCTGCACGTCGCGGGTCATCTCGTGCTTCATGCGCCGAGCATAGCCTTCAACGCCGAGGCGCACTCCCACAGGTCGGGCGCCACCGCGTGGGCGCGGCTGGAGGCCGGCCTGGGGTCGTCCGGGTGAACCAGGATGGCCTTCATGCCGAGCGCGAGGGCGGGCTCGATGTCGTTCTCCTCGCGGTTGCCGATCACTACGCAGCGCTCGGCCGGCACACCGGCGACACGCATCGCCATCTCGAATACGGCCGGGTGAGGTTTGAGGTGGCCAGCATCGACCGACGTCACGATCGCATCGACGTGGTCGGCCATGCCGAGCAGGCGGAAATCCTCCCAGTAGCTTTCGGCGTCACGCCAGTAGGTGTTGCTGGCGATCACCGTGCGCAGCCCCAACGCATGGATCTCCGCGAGGAGCTCCCGCGCGCCAGGCAGCGGCTTCATGCGGTCGGCCACCGGCAGCGCCATGGCGCGCCTGATGAGGGCCACAGTCGTCATATCGGTGGCCAGGCCCTGCCTTTCGAGCGACGCCGCAATCAACACTTCAGCCGCCGCGATGGTCGCCGGAGTCTCGGTCGAGATGGCACGCGCCTCGTCGCCGATCCGGCTGCTCGCGATCAGATCGGCCACCAGCGCGTCGACCGTGAGCGCCTCCAACATCGGCAACGCGGCGGCGACACGCTGGTGCCTGCCGAGCCCGTCAGTCTCGCGAAATGGCCACGAATTTGGCCAGAGGGTGCCGCCGACGTCGATCAGGGCCACGTCCAGCGCTTTTGGCACTCCACCTATCATCGCCTCAATGCTGAGATGGCTGACAGCGGGGGAATCGCACGGTCCGCAGCTCACGGTGATCATCGAAGGCTTGCCTGCAGGGCTGGAAATCTCCGAGGAAGACCTGCGCCGGGACCTCGCGCGCCGGCAGGGCGGCCACGGACGTGGCGGCCGGCAGAGGATCGAGACGGACGTCGCAAAGATCGTCAGCGGGGTGCGCGGGGGGGTGACCATCGGCAGCCCGATCACCCTCGTGCTCGAGAACAAGGACCACGCGAACTGGACCTCCCAGATGACCGCCGCCAAGGAAGGCTACGAGCCGAAGCCGGTTACACGCCTGCGTCCAGGCCATGCGGACCTGGCCGGCGCATTGAAGTACGGCCATACGGACATCAGGAACGTGCTCGAACGCTCATCGGCGCGTGAGACTGCGACTCGCGTCGCGGCGGGGGGCATCGCGCGCAAGCTGCTGTCGCACTTCGGCATCGAGATCCTGAGCTTCACCCAGTCGATCGGGACCGTCGACATCGGGTACGACGGCTGCAACCCGGAGACGGTGACCGTCGAACAGATCGAGGCATCGCCGGTGCGCTGTCCAGACCCCGACGCCTCGGCCCAGATGGTCGTCGAGATCGACAACGTGGCGGAGCTGGGCGACACAGTCGGTGGCACCTTCCGGGTTATCGCGCGCGGCGTTCCCCCGGGATTGGGCAGCTACGTCTCGTGGGATCGTAAGCTCGACGGCCGCATCGCGCAGGCGATTCTTTCCATCAACGCCATCAAGGGAGTCGAGTTCGGCGCGGGGTTCCAGGGTGCGTCGCGTCACGGCTCAGACTTCCACGACCAGATCGAGTACGAGGGTGGAAGGTTTCGCCACCTCACCAATCGCGCAGGGGGCCTGACGGGCGGAATGACCAACGGCGAGCCCATCGACCTACGCGTGGCCATCAAACCGATCTCGACGATGAAGAAGCCGATGTGGTCGGTGGACCTGATCACCAAGGAACCAGTCGAAGCGCACTACGAGCGCAGCGATGTGTGCGTGGTCCCGGCGGCCGGAGTCATCGGAGAGGCAGTGGTCGCCCTCGCGCTGGCGGAAGCGTTTCTCGAGAAGTTCGGCGGCGACTCGATGCCGGAGCTCGAGCGCAATCACCACTCCTTCCTCGAGTCCATCGGCCGGTAAAAGTCCCGTGGCCAGGAAGGTGATGTCGATGGCCGACGCCATCGCTCGATTCGTCCCGGACGGTTCGACCGTGGCGATGGGCACATCGCTCGAGCCGCTGATTCCCTTCGCGGCCGGACACGAGATGATCCGGCAGGAGCGCCGCGACCTCGAGCTCGTTGGTCCGATCTCTGATGCCCTGTTCGACCAGCTCATCGGGGCGGGCTGCGTCCGGCGGGTGACGGCGGCGTGGGTGGGCAATGTTTCGGAGGGCCTTGGGCATTGCTATCGCCGAGCCTGCGAGGAGAAGGTGCCTCGAGCGCTGGAGGTTCACGACCACTCGAACTTCTCGATTTCGCTCGCGCTGTGGGCCGCGGCATGGAACGTGCCGAGCCTCCCCACCCGCACGCTGCTGGGCAGCGACATCCTTCACAACAACCCTGGGCTGGTCGCCGCCGAAGGCCTGGTCCAGGTCAAGGCGGTTCGCCCGGACGTGGCGATCGTCCACGTCCAGCGCGCCGACGAGATGGGGAGGGCGCATGCGTGGGGTCCGCTTGGCGTCATGGAGGAAGCGGGGCTGGCGGCGGATCGGGTGATCGTCACGTGCGAAGAGCTGGTTGATGCGAAGGTCACGCTGAGCGACCCGAACCGAATCCTCGTTCCCGAGACTAAGGTGGTCGCGGTGGTGCACGAGCCGGGCGGCGCCCACCCGTCGCCGGTGCAGGGCTTCTTCAAGCGCGACCACGAGTTCTATCGCGACTACGCGGAGCAGTCGCGGTCGGTAGATGGTTATCAGACGTGGCTGAAGCGATGGGTGCTCGAGGTCCCGGACCGTGCCACCTATCTGAGCCTCATCGACGTCGATTCACTCCGCATCAGCCGGCATCGCTTGTCCGAGCCAGTGGACTATGGCGACGAATAGCTACACGCCTCAGGAGCTGATGGTCGCGGTCGCCTCGCGCGAGATCAAGGACGGCGACCTGGTTTTTGTAGGAATGCGACTCCCGATCCTCGCCTATGCGGTCGCGCGAAACGGCCACGCTCCAACGGCCCGCGGTCTCTTCGAGGTAGGCCTCATGCGGGACCAGCCGGCGGAGGCGTTCCTCGGCACGATGGGCGACCCGCCCAACGTCGCGGGAGCGCTGTGGGCGACCAGGATGTCGAACGTGATGGCGCTCATGGCGCAAGGGCGAGTCGACCTAGGGTTCATCGGCGGCGCGGAGGTGGACCGGTTCGGAAACCTGAACACCTCTTATGTCGGGCCGCCGGAGCGGCCAAAGGTCAAGCTGCCGGGGAGCGGGGGAGGGGCCGACATCGCGATCCTGAGCCGCCGCTGGGTCACTCTGATGAGTCACGAACGCCGGCGCCTGGTGGAGAAGGTGTCGTTCATCACCTCACCGGGATTCGGCGACGGCACACCCGACTGGCGCAAGCGAAACGGCCTGCTTGGCGGCGGCCCGGCGGCGATCATCACAACACTCTGCGTGCTCAGGTTTCCGGAGGAAGGCGGCGAGGCTTATCTCTCATCGGTTCATCCCGGACACACAGTCGAAGAGGTACGCGCGGAAACGGGGTGGGAATTGACGGTCGCCGACG
>DASQAU010000159.1:0-5027 GCA_035635595.1 Candidatus Eiseniibacteriota bacterium | reverse complement strand
GGCGTGCGCAGCGTCGAAGACATGGCTGAGCTGCTGACGCATGGCGCGGACAAGGTCTCGGTGAACACCGCAGCGCTCGAGGACCCGGAGCTGATCACCCGCTGCGCCGAGATCTTCGGCTCGCAATGCGTCGTGCTCGCGATCGATGCGCGCAAGCGCACGGACAGCCCAGGCTGGGAGGTGTTCAGCCACGGGGGAAGGCGCGCAACAGGCCGTGACGCGGTTGAGTGGGCAAAGCTTGGCGAGCAGATGGGGGCGGGGGAGATCCTGCTGACGTCGATGGACCAGGACGGCACGCATGCGGGCTACGACATCGCGCTCCTCAAAGCCATCACCTCGTCGGTGCGGCTGCCGGTCATCGCCTCCGGCGGCGCCGGCAGCGTCGACCACTTGTACCAGGCTCTGACCGAGGGTGGCGCCGAGGCGACGCTGGCCGCCTCGATCTTCCACTTCGGGGAGCTTTCCATCGGCGCCGTCAAGGAACAGCTGGCGGCCAAGGGTTTGGAGATAAGACCATGAAGCCGGATTTTTCGAAGGGATTGGTGCCGGCGGTGGTCCAGGACGCGGGGTCGGGCAAGGTGCTGATGCTCGCTTACCTGGACGAGGAGGCATGGACTCACACACGTGACAGCGGCCAGGCGTGGTTCCACTCACGCGAGCGCGGACTGTGGCGGAAAGGCGAGACGTCCGGCAACACGATGGAGGTCGTCGAAGTCCGCCTGGACTGCGACCTGGATGCAGTCCTGCTGCGCGTGAAGGCGGCAGGGCCGGCCTGTCACACGGGCGCCGAATCCTGCTTTTTCAACGAGCCTGACTGAGCGAATGATTATGCAGTCTCTTGTATACTCATGCGCCCATGGGCGAAACGGTGAAGGCGGCCGTTGCGGGCGCCAACGGCTACGCGGGGATGACGCTGGTCAACCTGCTGGCCCGCCACCCGGGCGTAAAGCTCAGTCAGCTCACCTCGAGGTCGTACGCCGGTAAGCCTTACTCGGATGTCTTTCCGCTGCTCGATCTCTCCGGAGAGTTCCAGCCCGACCCAGATCCCGAACGCGTCGACGTTGTTTTCAGCTGCCTTCCGCACAACGTCGGGGCGACCAAGGCCGCGGGCTGGCTCACCGCAGGCGCGCGAGTGATCGACATGAGCGCCGACTTCCGGCTTCAGGACCCGAAGCAGTACCCGCTCTGGTACCGCCAGGAACATCCGGCCCCAGGGCTCCTGGCGGGTGCCGTATTTGGGCTTCCCGAGCTTCACGAGGGCGAGCTCAAGGATGCAAACCTGATCGCTGTCCCGGGTTGCTATTCGACGGCGGCCATCCTCGCCCTGGCGCCGGCCGTCGCGGCCGGGCTTGTCGGATCCGACATCGTGGTCGACGCCAAGTCAGGCGTCAGCGGGGCGGGGCGCTCGCCAGGCCTTGGCTCTCACTTCAGCGAGGTGAACGAGTCGGTGGGCGCTTACTCGATCGGCGGCCACCGCCACCTTCCCGAGCTGACGCAGGAGCTGGGCAAGCTCAGCCGGAACGGAGGGGTTCGCGTCACTTTCGTACCGCACCTCGTGCCCATGACGCGGGGCATCCTTGCCACCTGTTACTTCGACCTGAACGGCTCGCTGGCCGAGCTGCAGGACGCCTATCGAGAGTTCTATGCAGGCCAGCCCTTCACCCGGGTAGTCGCCCAGACGCCGACCACCAAGCTCGCGAGCCACTCCAATCTCTGCCTGGTCAACGTCGCCGCACAGGAGAAGAAGGCGGTAGTTACCGCGGCGCTCGACAACCTGCTGAAGGGCGCTTCGGGCCAGGGCGTCGAGTGCTTCAACATCGCGTTCGGTTTCGAACGCACGACTGCGCTGGAGGGTCCGGTGCAGTGGCCCTGACATTCGCACGAGGCTTCAGGGCGGGCACTGCGGCGTGCGGCATCAAAGCCTTCACGGCTGGCGCGTCCGCCATCCCGACGGGACAGAAGGACGACCTGTGCGTGATTCATTCATCGCTCGCCTGCGACGCCGGCGGGGTCTTCACCACGAACAAGGTCAAGTCCGCCTCGGTCGTGATCGACCAGCTTCATCTGCAGCGCAACCGAGTTCGGGCGCTGACTGTGATCTCCGGCAACGCCAACGCGTGCACGGGCGCGCAGGGCTTCAAAGACGCGCTGCTGATGGCGAAGCTTTCGGCCGACCGGCTCGACCTCGACCCAGACCAGGTGCTGGTCGGGACCACGGGTGTGATCGGGCGCTATCTGCCGATGGATGCGATCAAGCCGGGCATCACGGAAGCCTGCGGCAAGCTCAGCGCCGAAGGTGGGGCGGCCGCGGCGCGGGCGATCATGACCACCGACCTCGTGCCGAAAACTGCCGAGCTCGAATTGGACCTGGGCGGCACGACCATACGCATCGGTGGAATGTGCAAGGGCTCAGGAATGATCCACCCGAACATGGCCACCATGCTGGCCTACGTGACCACCGACGCGGCAGTCGAGGCAGGCCTGATGGGCAAGCTTGCGAAGTCGATCGCCGACCGCAGCTTCAACCAGGTCACGATCGACGGCGACAGCTCGACCAACGACACCTTCCTGATGCTTGCGAACGGCGCGGCGGGGAACGACCCGATCACAGCCGGCAGCAACGAAGCCCAGCGCCTGGAGCTTGCGCTCGTGGAAGTCGCCCAGCAGCTGGCGCGGGCCATCGCGCGCGACGGCGAGGGCGCCACGAAGCTCATCACGGTGAAGGTGCTGGACGCCGTGTCCGACGCCGAAGCCCGGACGGCTGCTCGCGCCGTGGCCGGGTCCAGCCTCGTCAAGACCGCCGTCCATGGCGGCGACCCCAACTGGGGGCGAATCGTGTGCGCCCTCGGTTACAGTGGCGCCGAGCTCGCGCTCGACAAGCTGCACCTCACGGTCGGCGGCGAGGTTGTCTTTGCGCGCGGGTCGGGCGTGGACGTGGACCTGACGGCCGTCCGCCACGCGTTTGAGCAACCGGAGATTGAAATCGTGGCCACCCTTGGGCTGGCGGACGGCCGCGCTGAAGCCTGGGGCTGTGACCTTTCGGAGGAGTACGTGCGCATCAACGCCGACTACACGACATGACGCTGACCGTCGAGGAGCGAGCAAAGGTCCTCGTCGAGGCTCTGCCCTACATCAAGAGGTTCTACGGCCAGACGGTCGTGATCAAGGTCGTGGGCAACGCGATCGACTCTGCACGCGACGAGACGCTGCTCGACGTGGTGCTGCTGCGTTACGTCGGCATGCAGCCGGTGCTGGTGCACGGAGGTGGGCCGGAGATCAGCGCCATGAGCGAGCGGCTCGGCCTGAAGCCGACATTCAAGAAAGGCCTTCGCGTCACGGACGAGAAGACCATGGAGGTCGTGAAGATGGTGCTGACCGGCAAGGTCGGCCCCGACCTGGTGGCGGCCATCCACCGGCTCGGCGGGCAGGCGGTCGGGATGAGTGGCGAGGACGGGCCCACGATCATCGCCGAGCCTCTGGACCATTCGATGGGCTACGTCGGCAAGGTGACGCAGGTCAACAAGGAGCCGATCACCGCACTCGTTGGGCGCGGCTACATCCCCGTGATCGCCTCGATCGGGCTGGGTTACGACGGGCACGCGTACAACATCAACGCTGACACCGTCGCGGCTGAGATCGCGGTCGCACTGAACGCCGCGAAGGTGATCCTGCTGACCGACGTGCCAGGCGTGCTGGGCGTGGACGACCAGGTCGTCGCGGTGCTGTCGCGAGAGGATGCGCGCCAGCGGATCGAGGCCGGCGAAGTTACCGGTGGGATGATCCCCAAGCTCGAGGCGTGCCTGCGCGCGCTCGACGTGGTGCCCCTCGCGCACATCGTCGACGGACGCACGCCGCACGCCCTGCTGCTGGAGCTGTTCACCGAAGCCGGCATCGGGACGATGGTCACACCCTGATCGCCGTGAACACGCCTGAGCTCGCCGATCGCTATCTGATGCAGACGGGCCGGCGCCTGCCGGTCACTTTCGTCCGCGGCCAGGGCTGCCTGGTCTACGACGACGTGGGACGCGAATACCTCGACCTGGTCGCGGGCATCGCCGTCAACCTGCTCGGTCACGCGCACCCGCAGGTCGTGGCCGCCGTGACCGCGCAGGCGAACACCCTCATCCACACCTCCAACCTCTACTTCACGCAGCCGCAGGTTGAGCTCGCCCAGCGCCTGGTCGAGCTGTCCTTCCCCTCGCGCGTCTTCTTCTGCAACTCGGGCGCGGAGGCGAACGAGGCCGCGATCAAGCTCGCCAGGAAGTGGGGGACCCGCAACCGAGACGGCGCCTTCGAGATCATCACGACGGCGGGCTCGTTCCACGGCCGGACGCTGGCGACCGTAACCGCCGGTGGGCAGCCCAAGTACGCGGATCCTTTCAAGCCGCTGCCCGAGGGTTTCGTGCACGTGCCCTACAACGACCTCGATGCGATCAAGGCGGCGACGAGCGAGCGCACGGTCGCGGTGATGCTCGAGCCCGTGATGGGCGAGATCGGCATCATCCCCGCCTTATCGGGGTATCTCGCCGGCGTTCGCTCCTGGTGCGACGCACAGAACCTTCTATTCATCCTCGACGAGGTGCAGACCGGGCTCGGCCGTACCGGCCGGTGGTTCGCGCACCAGCATCACGGGATCACTCCAGACGTCATGACTCTCGCCAAGGGACTTGGCGGCGGCTTGCCGATCGGAGCCTGCCTGGCGGCGCCGCGGGCCGATGTTTTCGAGCCCGGCGACCACGGCTCGACCTTCGGCGGCAATCCCCTCGCATGTGCCGCGGCTATCGCGGTCATCTCGGTGATCGAGCGCGAGGGCCTCGTCGGCCACGCCGCCGAGATGGGTGAGGCCCTGCACGAGTCGCTGCTCGACCTGGGCGCCAAAGACGTGCGAGGCCTCGGGCTGATGCAGGCGTTCGAGTTTGACGAGCCGCGTGCGAAAGCGTTTCAGCAATCGTGCCTCGAGGCCGGCCTGATCGTCAACGCGGTCGACGACCACTCGATTCGGCTGGTTCCGCCGCTGATCATCGGCA
>DASQAU010000158.1:0-8191 GCA_035635595.1 Candidatus Eiseniibacteriota bacterium | reverse complement strand
CGCGTCGCGCTCGGGTCCGGCGACCACAAGGGTGACCCCGTCCAGCCGCTCGACTGCGGCCAGGGCGGCGGCCTGGTTCTTGCGGGCTTCGATGCGTCCGACCTGCAGCACGAAGTTGCCGTTCAGTCCGAGCTCCGCGAGGCGCGAGGCGGGTGCCGGAGCCAGAACGGGCTGAGTCGCGCCGAGCGGCACCACGCGGATCCGGTCCGCGCGGACGCCGTAGGCCGAGACCAGGTCCGCCTTCGTGGATTCCGAAACCGCTATGAGGAGCCGGCACCGCTGCACCGCCCATCGCGTGGTGAGTCGGAGGTAAGCCCGCTCGCTTGTCGAGTACGCGTGAGGGTGGCGCAAGAAGGCCAGGTCGTGAACCACCGTCAGGGCCATCCCGGGCCAGGCAAACGGAATCGCGTGAGCAGGGACGAAAAGCAAGTCCGGGCGAGTACGCGCGAGAGCGATCGGCAGGCGAACCTGGGACCAGAGCCTGCGGAACGGGATGACCAACACGTCGACGCCCAGGCCGGCGCGAGGGCGCGACGCGTAGAACCGGAAGTTCAGCTCGGGCGCGGCGGCCGGCAGCCGCGAGCAAACCTCACGGGTGTAGACCTCCGTGCCGGTCATCACGGAACGGGTCGCGGGGTTGACGTCGACCGCGATCGTCTTCAACTCCTTACGACCTTAAGCTATCGACGATGCTGACCATCGTGCGGGCGGGCGCCCTCCTCCTCACGGTGGCAACGACCGCTTACATGGTGCAGGCCGGCCAGCTGCAGGCGTTGCACTCCAACCCCGTTGCGAGCCGGATTTCCTATGGGCCTTCGCCATCCTTCGACCGCGACTACTTCGTGACGCGGGCGGATATTGTGCCCGTCGGGCGGGTGATCATCACGCTCCCTATCCTGATGTACCACTACATCCGCCAGCCGCCTCCGATGCGGGCCGACTTGCTTGGTTACAAGCTCTCGGTCTCACCCGACGACTTCGCCGCGCAGGTCGAGTCTCTTTGGGCAAATGGTTACCACGCGGTTGACCTGAACGACATCCGCGCGTACTTCGCCGGCAAAGAGCCACTGCCATCGAGACCCGTCGTCCTCACATTCGACGATGGATACTCCGACCTCTTCACCACCGCCTTTCCCATCCTTGCCAAGCACCATTTCAAAGCGGTCGCGTACATCGTCAGCGGTTTCGTCAATCAGCCTGGATATGTCTCCTCAGACCAGGTTGTGCAGCTCGACCACAACGGAATCGAGATCGCCTCGCACACGGTCGACCACCCAGACCTCGCCCGTACCTCAGCCGGGTGGGCGATCCACGAGCTCGTGGAGTCGAAGCGATGGCTGGAGCAGCTCGTCGGCCACCCGGTGATCGACTTCGCCTACCCGTCGGGGAAGTTCAACCCGCAGGTCATGGCCGAGGTTCAGCGGGCCGGCTACGACTCGGCGGTCACGACGATGTACTCGGTCGAACACAGCCTCGCCGACCGTTACATGTGGACACGCGTACGCGTCGGGGGCGGCGAGTCGATGGACGATTTCACTCGCAGCCTTGGCACGCCGATGCCTTGCAAAACCATCACCGTGCTCCACATCGCATAGTGCCCCCGACGCAGGCGAGGGTCCTGGGGGTGAGGGTCGACTGCCTCGACATGGCCGCCGCCCTCGATCGCATCGAAGAGTTCGTCGACCTCGGCGGCCATCACCAGGTCGCGACCGTCAACCCTGAGTTCGTCATGAGCGCTCAAAACGACCGGGAGTTTTTCAAAGTGCTCGAGTCGGCGGACCTTTGCCTGGCCGACGGCACCGGGATCGTGTGGGCCGCCCGGCGGCAGGGCTGCGATCTCGCCGGGCCGGTCCCCGGGGTCGATCTGATCCAGCCCCTGGCGGCGATGTGCGCCCGGCGCGGTTTCCGACTCTTCCTGCTTGGCGCCGCACCTGGCGTCGCGGCAGACCTTGCCGCGCGCCTCCAGCAGGAGCTTCCGACCCTGGAGGTCGCGGCTCATCCGGGATCGCCGGATCCTTCCTTCGACGACGAAACCGTGAGGCTGATCCGCGCGCACCGGGCGCAGGTGCTGCTGGTCGCGTTCGGGGCTCCGAAGCAGGACCTGTGGATTGGTCGTTTGAAGGACAGGCTCGGCGTCTCGGTCGCGATCGGCGTTGGTGGCGCATTCGACTATCTGACAGGCCGGGTGCCGCGTGCTCCCGTCTGGATGCGCAGGGCAGGGCTCGAATGGCTGCACCGGCTGGCCAACCAGCCATGGAGGATCCGCCGCATGGTTGTCCTTCCGACCTACGCGATCAAGGTTCTCAGCGCGGGCAAGTAGGATGGCGGATCGTGCTCAGCATCGTCATCCCTTGCTACAACGAGGAGGAGCGGCTGCCCCGCACCATCGAGCAGATCGAGCGGTACCTCGAGGGCAAGGACGTTGACTACGAGCTGATCCTGGTCGACGACGGAAGCACCGACGGCACACGCCTGGTCATGGATGCCGCCGCCGAGCGCAATCGATTTGTACGACTGGAGGCGCTGCCTCGAAACCGAGGTAAGGGGCGCGCCCTTGCTGAGGGTGTGGCTGTGGCGACCGGTTCGGAGGTGCTGGTCACGGACGCCGACCTCTCGACGCCGATCGAGGAGCTCGCCAAGCTCCAGGCGCAGCTCGAGAAGGGCGCCGGAGTGGCGATCGCCTCACGCGCGCTGCGCGGCTCGCGAGTCGAGGTGTCGCAGCCGATCTACCGCGTGCTGATGGGCAAGGTTTTCAACCTCCTGGTGCAGGTGGTGCTGCTGCCCGGGATCTGGGACACGCAGTGCGGTTTCAAGCTCTTCCGCGCTGACGTCGCGCACGACGCATTCGGCCGGCTGACGACCGATGGCTTCGGCTACGACCCCGAGGTCCTCTTTCGCGCCAAAAGGCGCGGGGTGAAGATCGCGGAGGTGCCGGTGGTATGGCGCAACTCGGCGCCGACCAAGGTGAGTCCGATCAAGAGCTCGATCGACATGTTCAAGCACGTGGTGAGGGTCAGGTTCCGTTCGTGAGCATCGCCGAGCGCACGACAAAGCCGACCGAGGTCCTTGTCGTCATGCCGACCTTCAACGAGAGCCAGAACCTCGAGAAGGTGGTCGCCGGCGTGCGGCATTTCGGCCACGACGTGCTCGTCGTCGACGACGCCTCGCCCGATGGAACGGGAGAGATCGCGGACCGGTTGGCCGCGCAGGATCCCGGCGTCCGCGTGCTGCACCGGCCGCGAAAGCTTGGCCTCGGCAGCGCGTACGAGGACGCGTTCCGGATCGGCCTCAGCGAGGGCTCGACGCTCTTCGTGGAGATGGACGCGGACGGCTCGCACCTGGCGGAAAACCTGCAGGACATCATCGACGCCGCTCGAGGGTGCGGTGGATTGGCGATCGGCTCGCGCTACATTCGGGGCGGCGAGATCACCGGGTGGCCCGCGCATCGCTGGCTCTTGTCCTGGGCCGCCAACATCTACTGTCGCGTGCTGCTCGGGCTGCCGACCCATGACTGCACGTCGGGCTACCGCTGCTACACGCGCGACCTTCTGCTGCAGATCGGCCTCGACGATGTGGTCTCGCAGGGATACTCCTTCCAGATCGAGATGGTGCACAGGACCAGGCGGCTGGGCTATCCCGTCGTAGAGATACCAATCCGGTTTGAGGACCGCGTCGCCGGGGCTTCGAAGGTGTCGCGCGGCGAGGTGCGGCGCGCGCTGTGGACCGTCCTCCGCCTGAGGTTTTCGCGCCGATGAGAGAAGCATCACCGCCTCTCCCCATCGGGGAGAGGGCTGGGGAGAGGGGCTTAAGCTGGAACAGCCGCCTGGCGGAGTGGCGTCTTCCCCTGATCACCGGCCTGGTCCTCGCCGCCGTCACCGCCCTGCCCTACGTCTACGCGTACGTCGTCGAACCGCCGGGCCACGTCTTCATGGGCTTCTTCTATCTCGGCGACGACGCCAACACTTACCTCGCGAAGATGCGCCAGGGCTGGGAGGGTTCGTGGGCGTGGCAGAACCGCTACACGACGGAGTCGAGCCCGACCGCCTACCTGTTCATGTTCTGGATCGCGCTCGGCCACATCGCCGCGCTGTTGAACCTGCCGCTGATCGTGACCTTCCACCTCGCCCGGGTCGCGGCAGCCTTCGCTTTGATGGCGGCGGCGTGGTTCATGATCTGCCACTTCATAGAGGACCGTTCCGCCAGGCGGTTCGCGTTCTTTTTCTGCGCCGTCGGGCTCGGGTTGGGCTACGTGATCCAGGCGCTCGGTCAGCCGGTGATCTTCGGCAACCAGACCGACACGCTCGACTGGCGGATGCCGGAGCTGACCGCCTTCTACTCGGTGCTCGCGCTGCCGCACTTCGCCTGGTCAGGGGTGTTCGCCGCGGCCGGCATCGCGTTCACGCTGAAGGCGATCCAGCGGGGAAGCCTCGTCTTCGCGGTGGTCGCCGGCCTGGCATGGCTTGGTCAGGCCTCGATCCACCCTCAGATGCCGATCCTGATGGGTGGGGCGACGGCCGTCGCCCTGTTCCTGCGCCCGGCGTCGCCACGCGGATGGATCGCGGGCGCGCTCGCCTTCGCCATACCAGCGCCTTACATCCTTTATTCGTATCTCGCGTTTGTCGGCAACCCGGAGGTGCAGCGCTGGACCTTCCACTCTAAGAACGCGCTCCCTCCCGAGACGATCAGCCTGCTGTTTGCGATCGCGCCTCAGCTTCTGCTAGCGCTGACCGGCCTGCCCGGAGCGCTGCGCCGGCGGACTCGCGAGGATCTCTTCCTGATCGCCTGGCTCGTGCTGCTCGCGGTCATCCTTTATCTGCCCAATCCAGCTGGAGACCTGAGACGGCGTTTCCTCGACGGCCTGTACCTACCGCTCGTCATCCTCGGCGCGCGCGGCATGTACGAAACCATCCTTCCACGCTTGCGAAGCGCGCGCGCCAAAGCTCTGATTCCCTTCTCCTACGTCTGCTTTACGGCTGTCGGGAGCGCTTTTCTGGTCCTGGCGCCGCTTGCGGTCGCCGGTAACCCGCAGTACACGACGACCTCGGCTCAATTCGACGGGCTCAACTGGCTCGGCAGCGAGCCGGCCGGACACGTGCTTGCGATGCCGGGGGTCGGACTTTACATCCCGGCCTACAGCGGCGACACCGTGTACGTCGGCCACTATGACGAGACGTTCGACTACCTCAACAAGACGCAGACGGCGCTCGCCGTCCTGACCGGCAAGAGCGACCTAGAGCAGTTCATCCAGCAGAACCACATCCGCTACGTGGTATGGACTGTGGACTTGAAGACGCCGCCGCCCGAAGCTTTGGGCGCGGCGGCTTACGATACCCCTGATTTCAAGATCTGGCGCATCTACTGATGCACTGTGCGGACATAGATCACCGCCACTGAGTCCTGGTAGGCCAGCGTCCAGTCGGGTTGGGTCGCGAGGACGTTGGCCAGCGCCTCGCCGCGGTTGTACACGACATAGTCCACCTGGTACTGGTCGAGCACCTGCTTCCAGTCGGACCGCAGCGTCTGGACGTCCTGGTACTGGTTGAGCAGCGAGTCGCCCATCAGGGCGGCTTCGCCGAAGATGAAAACTCTCCGGTTGGGGTCGGGGTAAAAGCGATAGGCGAGGTATCCACCCCAGCCGTACTGGTTGTACATCCGTGTCCCGACCTCTGGATGTGCGGCGAGCCAGTCTGCGGCGGCGATGGGGTAGCTCGACTGGTCCAGGCTGCGCTGCTTGGCCTGGCTGGTGCTGTCAGCGATGCGCAGGGTGGTTGCTCCAGCGATCACCACCAGCACGATCGCGGTCACGATCGCAAAGACTCTGCGCGGTGGAAGCTCGAGCTTCCAGCCTCTTGCCGCCGAGACCTCCTTCCAGTAAGCCGAGTAGGAATTGATCATCACCGGCGTCGCGACCGCCACGAACAGCGCAACGTTGCGGACCGATTGAAGCGCCAATCCGAGGCCCAGGAGGGTGAGGAGGAGCTCGTAAATCGATGGGCGGTGCAGGGCGAACCCGATGATGACCAGAAAGATCATGGCCTCGAAAGGCCTCAGGTAGACCTGGTGGAAATCGGGCGAGAACCACTCGACGATCAACTTTTGCTGGGCGATGCTGCCCTGGGTCTGGAACGGGTACGGGTAGAGGCTGAGGCCGTGCGGAGTGGCGGCGACCGCGATCACCGAGAACGCGGTGATGATGGCGAGGAAGCGGACATGCGCTCGGTGGGCCGGGTTCTCCCGATCCCAGGCCCAGCCGATGAGCTCGGCCACCAGCGCGACCCCAAGCCAGGCAAATCCGATCACCCACCCGCCGTGCAGGTTGGCCCACAGCACCATGACGAGGGGAAACCACTGGACCGCGCGGCTGCGACCGCTGAGGTATCCCTGCAGCCAGTACAGCTCGAGGCAGCTCAAGAAGAAGGTGATCATCTGAGCGCGCGGGCCCCATATCGGAGAGCCGGCGATGGCGCCGATTGCCAGGCCGACGCCGACGATCACCCACGGCTGCCGGCGCACCTGACGGTAGACGATCCAGAAACCGGCCCACGTCAGAAGGCCGAACGCGAGGCTGAGGCCGGCGGTGCCCGCAGCCCGGTACACCAACCACATAAGGATCTCGGTGAGGTATTCGTGGTCGGTCCAGAGGTGACCTGGAACCGTGAAGGTGAAGATGTCATTCGAGGGCAGCCTTCCGTTGTCGAGCATCCAGCGGCCGATGCGGAGGTGCCACCAGAAGTCGGGGTCCCCCACGCCGGCCATGAAAAGCGAGAGGGTCACGATCATGACGCCGCCCAAAAGCAGCGTCCTTGCGCTGAGCCGCTCGGTAAGGGTCAGCTGCGAGCCTTTAGTGGATTGGGGAAGTAGCGCGGCACGCGCAGGACGTACGCCGGGTAGTCGTCGGGGAAGGCGCGAGCGAGCACCCGCTCCTCCCATCGAATTCGTAGAAGCTCGCAGACGATGAAATAGAGGATGAGCAGGGCGCTGGGCCAACCGGCGGTGGCGAGGTTGATGCCGACGGCCGTGACGATCTCGCCCAGGTAGACCGGGTGGCGGCTCAGCGAGTAGGGGCCGCCGGTGACGAGCTTGCGAGCCTCAGGGACGATCGAGAACGAGCGGCGCAAGTACGCCAGGCCCCACACGGAGTAGGCCAGGCCGGCTGTGGCCAGGAGGTCGGCGACCAGCACCAGTCCCTCTCGATGCGAGCCGCCCGGCAAGAACGGCGCCGCGATCGCCGAGAAAGTGCCAGTGAACGCGATGAACACGACCGCCGCCCGGTGATCGGTGCCGACTCTGGGCAGCCGGGTCGTATAAAGGACGACCAGCATCGTGAAGTACGCCAGCGCGAGGAGCTGCTGGATGACGAACAGGTAATCCGAAGGCTGGTGAATGGCGTGGAGGCTGTCCCAGACGAACAGCAGCTGGCGGGCCAGGAACAGGCTGAAGAAGAGCGCGGGCAGGACACGGCTGAAGACAAGGTCCCGCCAGTACGCTCCCGAGCGCTTCTGCACATGGTCTGCGACGCTCGAGGCGGCCATTCCCGGCGAGATTATCTGCTGGGCCGCCGCGGGAGGCGTCCATTGGAGGCCAGGCCGTCTCGGCGACCACCCCGGCGGCTGTCTGCGTTAGCTGATTGACCTCCCCGGGACCGCCCGAGTAGGATCACCGCCGCTGACGGTGAAAACCCCGCAAGAATCGAAAGGGGACCCCGTCAAACAAACAAGACGCCGTAGATTCGGAAAAAGGAGGTGAATCGCAGATGTTGAACCTTTACATGAAGCTTCGGAGCCTTACGACCCGTCAGGAAGGCCAGGGAATGGTTGAGTACGCCCTGATCCTCGTCCTCGTGTCAATCGTGGTCATCGTCATCCTTCTTACGATGGGCAACCAGATCAAGAACGTGTTCTCGAACGTCGTAGCCGCTCTCGGCTAACGAGAACCAAACGTAGTAGCACCTTCAAAAAGAGAGCCCCGCGAAGGGGCTCTCTTCTTTACCAGAATCAACCTGAAACATAGGGGACGATCGCGGTCCCCCTCGCTACAATGCGAACACTCATACGTACCGAATGACCCGGAGGTGACTTAGTTTTGGCCGTCGCACCAGCTCCAGCACGACCGCGACCAGGCGGTGGGCGTCTTTTCATCATCGTGGGTTTGCTCCTTGCCGTCCTCGCCGGCGCCGGGGTCTTCTTCCTCG
>DASQAU010000157.1:0-6382 GCA_035635595.1 Candidatus Eiseniibacteriota bacterium | reverse complement strand
CGTGTGCTCACGAACCTCGAAGCGTGGATCCGCCGAAGATTACGCTCGTATCTTTGGCGACAGTGGCAGAACGGGCCCAATCGCTTCAAAGAATTGCGCCGTCGTGGCGTATCAAAGTTCCTTGCAGCGGTCGCCGCCGGTTCGCCGACGGGGTTCTGGCGCATGTCAGGACACCCGGCGGTTCAACAAGCACTGCGCAACCACTACTTCGACTCACTCGGTCTCCCCCGACTCCATGTCTCTGTCCAAGCCTAACCCGATCGAACCGCCGTGGTACGAGACCCGTATGCCCGGTGGTGGGGGAGGGGTGGCATCGCGAGGTGTCCCCCTATCCCGATCAACGTCATTTATCATTGGTAAGATCGTTCCGCAGGCGGACCATTCTCGACCGATCACGCCTCCCCTTTCGTGCCCGGTTTATTCTTGAAACGTCCATCTCGGCAAGCCGCTCGCGGTTATGGCGGAACCCAACTGCGCCGATGCGGCGAAGCTGGAGGCGGCCGAGGCGCGCAAGAGTCAATTGCTGGCCGAGATCGAGTTGGAGCGGCTCGCCCGGTAAGCCGCGACGTCCGCCGCCCCTATCCCAACGTCCGCCATGATCGCCTCGTGGGTCATGCCGGCCTCCCTTTCGCCGAACTTGCGGACAAAGGTGTAGAAGGCGGGCGTAAATAAGAGGCCGAAGGCGGTGACCCCGATCATCCCGAACAACACAGCAGTGCCGAGGGATTGGCGCATCTCCGAGCCTGCCCCGGTCGCCACGGCGAGCGGGAAGACACCGAGGATGAAGGCGAAGGAGGTCATCAGGATCGGACGAAGACGCGTCCGTGCGGCGGAGGTCGCGGCCTCCTCGGGGTGATCGCCCTCCACGTCCTGTCGCTGCCGCGCGAATTCGACGATCAGGATCGCGTTCTTCGCGGCCAAGCCCACCAGCACCACAAAGCCGATCTGAGCGAGGATGTCGATCGGCATGCCCCTGAAGGCCAAGCCGGTGGCCGAGGCTAGCAGGCACATCGGCACGATCAGCACGATTGCCAGCGGCAGCTTCCAGCTCTCGTATTGCGCCGCCAGCACGAGGAACACGAACACGGCGGAGGCTGCGAAGATCGCCAGAGTCGGTATGCCCTGCTGCTCCTGCTGATGAGCTAGGTCGGTCCATTCGAAGGTGATGCCGGGCGGCAGCACCTGCTTGGCAAGAACCGCCATGCGCTCCATGGCCGTGCCCGACGCGACGCCCGGCGCTGCGGAGCCCAACACATCCGCGGCCGGGTAGAGATTGTAGCGTGGCACCCGATAGGGCGCGGTCTCGTGGTTGAAGGTGGTGACCGAACCGATCGGCACCATCTCGCCGCTGGCATTGCGGACCTTGAGTCGCACGATGTCCTCCGGGGTCTGCCGGAACGATTCATCGCCCTGGGCAAGGACCTGGAAGGTGCGGCCCAGATAGTTGAAGTCGTTCACGTACTGCGAGCCGAGGTAAAGCTGCAGGGTGGAGAACACGTCGGTCGGCGTCAGCCCGACCTTCTCGGCCTTCAGGCGATCGATGTCGGCATAAAGCGAGGGCGAGCCGGCGTTGTAGAGGGTGAAGACGCCGGCGAAGGCCGGATCCTTGTTGGCGGCCGCAACCAGCGCATTGGTCGCATCGGCGAGCGCTTGGGGCCCAAGATTGTTGCGGTCCTCGACCATCAACTTAAAGCCGCCGGCGGCGCCCAGACCCTGGACAGCCGGTGGGTTGATCACGAGGACGAAGGCATCCTTGACGCCGGCCAGGCGCTTGCGCACGGCGGTTAGCATGGTCGCGGCATTAACGCCGGGAATGTGCTTGCCGTAGAGCGAGGGCAGACCGAGGAAGATCGTGGCCGCGTTGGGTGAAACGGTGCTTGTCGTCACGTCGAACCCGGTCACCGGTGACGTGTGCTCGATGCCGGGGGTTTTCAGGATGATGTCGTTCACTTCCCGCACCACCGCGTCGGTCCGGGCGAGGCTGGAGCCCGGCGGCAGCTGGATGACCGTGACGAGGTAGCCGATGTCCTGTTCCGGGATGAAGCCGGTGGACATCCGCGCGAACTGGAAGCCCGTCAGCGAGATCAGCCCGACATAGACGACAAGGATGAGGGCCGTTGCCCGGACGAAGCGGGCGGTCATCATGGCGTATTTCGACGACATCCACTCGAAACCGGCATTGAAGCGGCCGAACGTGCCCCGCAGGATCCGGCTCAGGCCTCGCGGCTCGGCATGACCGTGGTGCGGCTTCAGCAGCACCGCGGCGAGCGCCGGGCTCAGGGTCAGTGAGACGAAGCAGGAGATCACCGTCGAGGCGGCGATGGTGGTCGCGAACTGCGTAAAGAACAGGCCCGAGATGCCGGAAATGAAGGCCGACGGGACGAAGACCGCGCACAGCGTTAGCGCGATGGCGATGAGCGCGGCGGAGACTTCGCTCATCGTCTGATGCGCCGCCTCGCGGGGCGACATGCCGAGGGCCATGTTGCGTTCGACGTTCTCGACCACCACGATGGCATCGTCGACCACAATGCCCACAGCCAGCACCAGACCGAACAGCGAGAGGTTGTTGATCGAGATGCCGAGCGCAGCGAGGATCGAAAAGGCGCCGACCAGCGACACCGGGATGGCGATCACCGGGATGATCGTCGCCCGCCAGCTTTGCAGGAACAGGTAGACGACGCCAACCACGAGGAGGATTGCGATGGCGATCGTCACGAGCACTTCGTGGATGGACTGGCTCACGAATGAGGTTGGGTCATAGATGTTGATGTAATCGATACCCGGCGGGAAACTCTTCTTGAGTTCCACCATCTTGTCCCACACTTCGTGCTCCACCTTGACCACGTCGGCGCCCGGCGTGGCGATGACCCAGAAGGGAGCGGACGCATGGCGATCCGCGTAGGCGATCGAGCCGTAGTCCACTGAGCCCAGCTCGACACGACCGACGTCGCGAATGCGGGTGACGCGCCCCTGGGGGTCCGACTTCACAATAATGTCGCCGAACTGCTCAGGAGTGGTAAGACGACCAAGCGCGCGCACATTGATCTGGTAGGCCGCACCCGTGTCGTTGAAGACGGGCGGCTGGTTGAGAGCGCCGGCCGACACCTGGGCGTTCTGGGCGCGCAGGACGTTCAGGATATCGCTGGCGCTGATGTTGCTCGCGGCAGCCTTGTCCGGATCGATCCAGATCCGCATGGCGTATTGCCGCTCGCCCAGAACCCAGAAGTCGGCCACGCCCGGAAGCCGCGCGATCTCGTCTCTCACGTGAAGAATGAAGTAATTGGAGATGTACTCGGCACTGCGGGATCCGTCCGGTGAATACGGATGGACACCCAGGAGCAGGGCCGGAATGGTCTTCTTGACCTGCACGCTCTGGAGCTGAACCTCCTGCGGCAGCCGGGACAACGTGTCCTGCACGCGGTTATGCGTGAGCATGAGCGCCGTGTTGATGTTGGTGCCGATCTTGAAGATCACCGTGATGGTGAGCTGGCCGTTACCCGTCGACTGGCTGCTGATGTAATCCATCTTCTCGACGCCATTGATGGCCTGCTCGAGCGGCGTTGCGACGGTGCGGGCGACCGTGTCGGCCGAAGCGCCGGGGTAGGCGCTCGGGATCTGGACGGTTGGCGGAACGATGTTCGGATATTGGGCGACTGGCAAGAATGCCGCCGCGGCGAATCCGAACACCATGATGAAGATGTTGATGACCGCCGCGAAGCGGGGATGATCAATGAAGAAGTGCGAGAGTTTCATGGCTCGCCTCAGCTCCGGCTCTGATCGGATGCGAGGCGGATCGATCCAGACTGGGGTGACACCTTCGAGCCCGGCCTTACGGTCGGAATCCCGTCGATGATCACGCGGTCAGAGGGGTCGAGCCCGGAGCGGATGACCCTGAGGCCGTCGCGAAGGTCGCCCGGCTGGACCCGCTTCGGCGTGACCACGTCGTTCGGGCCGACGGTCAGGACGATGTGCTCCGACTGATCGGGCAGGACCGACGCGTCCGGCACGAGCAGGGCGGGCGTCCGCGGCGCGACCTCGAGACGGACACGAGCGAAGCCGCCCGGCGTCAGCAGCAGATCGCTGTTGGGGATTGTGGCGCGGGCATGGATGGTGCCGCTCGAGCGGTCGAGCGTGTTGTCGACGAAGTCGAGCGTGCCTTCGCGGGTGAAGCCCTTCTCGTCGGCCAGGGAGATCTGCACCTTGTCGGCGAGCGGCCCCTTCTGCTGCTGACGTTCCCGCTGGAACGTCATGTAGTCGGCCTCGCTCATGTCGAAGTTCAGGTAGATGGGGTCGACGGAGACGAGCGTGGCGAGCAGGGTAGTCGGGCTGGTACCGGCTCGGCTGCCCGCGACAAGGTTGCCGACCGAAACAAGATGCGAGCCGATGCGGCCTGTGAAGGGTGCCGTGATACGGGTGTGGTTGAGGTCGAAGAGTGCGTCGCGAACACGCGCCTCTGCTTCGTTGACGGCCGCTTGAGCCGCCCGCTGCTCAGCACCCCGCTGATCAGCGGCCTGGACGCTCCCCGCGCCGGTTCGCGCTAGCGTGCTGGCACGCATGGCTTCGCGGTTCGCAAGATCGAGCCGCGCACGGGCGCTTTCGAGCTGCGCCGTAGCCTCGCTCAGCTTGATCTGGTAGGGGGTCGGGTCGATCTCGAACAGGAGATCGCCCTTGTGGACGATGTCGCCGTCCTTGAAGCCGATCTGTGTAAGCGTACCACCGACCTGTGCACGTAACTCGACTTGATCGACGGCCGAGAACTGGCCCAGAAATTGGAGCCTCGTGTCGACGTTGCGCTGCAGCGGCACGCTGACCGCGACGACTGGCGGAGTCACGACTGCGGCTTGGTCGGCGGACGGCGCCAAGAGGCGCGGCCCCGCGATTACGCCGCCCGCGACGAGGCCGAGCGCGATGAGGGAACCGGCCCAGGCCTTGACGCCGGGTTTGCTCGGGCGCGGGGCGGTGAGCCTGCGGGCCTCGATCTCAGTGGAGATGTTGTCCATTTTGCCCTCGGTTGTTCATCGCTCAGATCGATCGCGTACCTATCTATCGATAGGTTGATAAGCGGTAGATAGAACGCTGTGCGAGCCCCGTCAATCCTCTATCTATCGGTAGAGTGGCTCTTTGCTCTAGACAGGGCCAAGGACATAGGCGGCCGCCGGTGCGTCCGGCTTCTTCATTCCCGGCTTGCAAGATGATGCGCTGATCGGCCGGAGAGCGTGATCGCTTCGCCAATCCCGTCCTCGGCCGGTGCGCTTCACTTGCCCAGAATCCCTACCGTCCCGACACCCATTCGATCGCGCTGTCCGGCAAAAGCCGGTGCTTAAAGAGTGGCGAGATAGGAATGAATTTGTGCGACGGCGGCTGCGCCTTCTCCGACTCCTGCAGCCACGCGCTTTATCGACCCCTTGCGAACGTCGCCGATAGCGAAGACGCCGCGGCTGCTCGTCTCCAACGGCAGCTGCGATGCTTGGCCGGTCAGGACGAAACCTTTGTTATCCAGCGCGATGCGGCGGTCGAGCCATTGGGTGTTGGGATCGGCGCCAATGAAGAGGAACATATGTTGCGCATCGACCTGCCAGCTATCACCTGTCTCCTGACAAGACACAAGAACGCTCTCCAAGTCGCCATTGGGTGTGCCAGACAGCCCCGTCACGGCGGTATGCACGCGCAGCTCAACATTGGGTGTCGCGGTAATCCTGTCGATCAGATAGCGCGACATCGAGGCTTCCAGCCCGGCCGAACGGACCACAAGGTGTATGCGACGAGCGTAGAGGGCTAGGAAGACGGCCGCCTGTCCCGCCGAATTTCCTCCGCCGACAAGAACAATGTCGCGTCCTTCGCAAAGGTTCGCTTCAATCGGTGTCGCCCAATAGGAGACGCTCGTTCCTTCGAAACGGTGGAGATTGTCGATGTCCGGGCGCCGATACCGGGCACCCGATGCGATCACCACCGTTCGACCAAAAACGGACACGCCATTGTCGAGCTTCACTCGGTGCAGCGGGGGATTTGAGCAATCGAGTTCTTCGACAGAAACCGGGACGGCGAATTGGGCGCCGAACTTTTGCGCCTGAATGAAGGCGCGCGCCGTGAGGGCCTGACCCGAGATGCCGGTCGGGAAGCCGAGGTAATTTTCAATGCGCGCAGATGCGCCCGCCTGGCCACCGAACGATCGAGTGTCCAATACTAGGACCGAAAGACCCTCGGACGCCGCATAGACAGCCGTAGCGAGGCCGGCCGGTCCAGCCCCGACGACAATCACATCGAACTCCGAGCCCGGTTCGAGAACAGGTGTGATCCCCAGCCCGACTCCGGCCTCAGCATCGCTTGGACGCTTTAACACCGCCCCGTTCGGACAAATCAGGATCGGGAGATCATCCGCCTG
>DASQAU010000156.1:0-2218 GCA_035635595.1 Candidatus Eiseniibacteriota bacterium | reverse complement strand
ACGTCTGAATCGGTCACCGAAGGACATCCGGACAAGGTCTGCGACCAGGTCTCGGATTCCGTGCTGGACGGCATGCTGGCGCAGGATCCTCACGCCCGCGTCGCTTGTGAGACCGCGATCACCAAAGGCCTGTGCGTGGTGATCGGCGAAGTCACAACTCACGCCGAGCTCGACATCCAGCGCACCATCCGCGACACCATCCGCGGCATCGGCTACAACAACGAAGAGATCGGATTCGACGCCGATCACGCCCTGATCCAGGTCTACTTGAAAGAGCAGTCGCCGGACATCGCGGCCGGAGTCGATCACTCGCTCGAGGAGCGCGAAGGCAGCCAGGAGGACGATCCCTTTGAGCTGCAGGGCGCCGGCGACCAGGGGATGATGATCGGCTTCGCCTGCCACGAGACGCCTGAGCTGATGCCGCTGACCATCTCGTTGGCGCACCGGCTGGCCAAGCGCCTCGCACAAACCCGCAAGGATGGCTCGCTTCCGTTCCTGCGTCCGGATGGCAAGACACAGGTGACGGTCGAGTACGAGTTCGGCCGGCCCAAGCGAATCGAGGCCATCGTGGTGTCGACGCACCACGTGCCGGGTGTGACTCAGAAAGAGATTGCCGACGGTGTGCGCGAGCTGGTCATCGACCCGATCCTCAAGGGCCTCGTCGTCGACAACAACACGAAGGTCATGGTCAACCCCAGCGGAATGTTCATCCTCGGTGGTCCCGCGGCCGACGCCGGACTGACGGGTCGCAAGATCATCGTCGACACCTACGGCGGCATCGCGCGACATGGAGGCGGCGCGTTCAGCGGGAAGGATCCGAGCAAGGTCGACCGCTCGGCCGCGTATGCCGCACGGCACGTGGCCAAGAATCTCGTCGCGGCTGGGCTTGCGGACCGCTGTGAGGTCCAGGTCTCCTACGCGATCGGACGTGCTCACCCGACGTCGATCGCAGTCGAAACTTTCGGCACCGGCACGGTGTCGGAGGCAGAGCTGCTCGAGCTGGTCCGGCGCCATTTCGATCTGCGCCCGGGCGCGATCATCGCGAACATGAACCTGATGCGCCCGATCTACCGGCCCACCGCGGCGTACGGGCACTTCGGACGCGATGACCTCGGAGTGCCGTGGGAGCTGACCGACCGGGTTGAGGCTCTTCGTGCCGACGCTTCGGTCTCTGCGCGGACGCGGAACTAGAGATCCCTCTGCGCGTTCACGACTCGCTCACGGAGCGGAAGGTTCGCATCGCGCCGCGGACCAAGAAAAGTCGGAAGCCGATCACGATCTACGTCTGCGGCGTCACGCCCTACGACTCCGGGCACATGGGACACGCGTTCACGTTCTCGATCTTCGACGTGCTCGTGCGGTTCCTGGAGTCAGGCGGCGTGCGGGTACGTTACGTGCAGAACGTGACCGACATCGACGACCCATTGTTCGAACGCGCGCGGAGGGATGGGATCGATTGGCAAATCCTCGCCGACCGCGAGACGAAGGTCCACATTCGCGACATGACAGCGCTTGGTTGGCGTCCGCCGGACGTGATGCCCAAGGTTTCGGAGGAGATCCGCCCGATCCTGGCGGCCGCCGGCAAGCTGCATTCGACCGGGTACGGGTACCGCACCGACGCGCTCTACTACGACGTCAGCCGCTACCGCGGTTACGGCCGCCTGTCGCATCTCACCCGGCGATCGATGCTGCGCAAGCTGCGCGCCGAGGGGCTGCTCGGAACTGTCAGCCCCAACGCGAAGCGCGACGCGCTCGACTTTCCCCTCTGGCGACCCTCAGCTGAGGGCGAGCCCGCATGGCCTTCGAAGTTCGGGCCGGGCCGGCCGGGATGGCACATCGAATGCTCGGCGATGGTGATGCGATATCTCGGCGAGCAGATCGACATCCATGGAGGCGGCCGCGACCTCAAGTTCAGTCACCACGAGTCGGAACGGGCTCAGTCGGAGTCGCTGACTCACAAGGCTCCATTTGCCAGGGCCTGGATGCACACCGGAATGGTTCGGTATGAAGGCCGGAAGATGAGCAAGTCACTCGGCAACCTGGTCAAGGTGAGCCAGGCTCTGCAGCGAGCGCCGGCCGCAGCGGTGCGCCTTTACCTCGTCTCGCACCGGTACGGGAGAGATTGGGACTTCAACTGGCCGGGCCTTCTGCGAGCGGCGCGCCTCATCGAGCGAGCACGCGCGGTGCTGAAGCACGAGAGCGGCGAGGCCTCGCCGAC
>DASQAU010000155.1:0-15678 GCA_035635595.1 Candidatus Eiseniibacteriota bacterium | reverse complement strand
CGACGCTGTGCAGCATGCGCATCGCCTCGACGATCTCGGCGTCGGTGACGAGCATCACCTCGTCGACCGCGGTGCGCATGATCTCGAGCGCCTCCGGCACCGGCACGCGCACCGCGATGCCGTCGGCGATGGTGTCGGTCGGTCCGGTGCTGATGGGCTTGCCGGCGCGCCACGAGATTTCCATGGAGGGCGCGCTGGTGGGGCAGACGGCGATGATCCTCGTCGCCGGTGAGGCCCGCTTGAGCCACAGGCCCATGCCGTTGATCAGTGAGCCGTTGCCCAGTGGGACGAACACTGCGTCGAGCGGCTCGGACATGCGCAGGAGCTCCAGTGCGATGGTGCCCGCACCCTCTGCGATCGGACCGAGCAGGCCGTCCTCGACGTAGAAAGCGCCTGCTGCGGCCGCGTGCCGCATCGCGCCATCCTTGGCCTCGTCGAAGTCGTGGCCGTCGAGGATCACCTTCGCGCCGAGCGCTCGCATCCGATCGACCTTGAGAGGGTTGGCGGTGAGCGCCGCGAAGACTGTCAACTGCACGCTGCGGCTGCGCGCTGCGTACGCCATCCCCTGGCCGAAGTTTCCGGCCGAGGCGCAAACCAGGCCCGCAGGCTGAGGTCCGAGTCGGTGGAGGAGATACTCCGCGCCGCGACCCTTGAAGGACCGGACGGGGTTGACGCACTCGACCTTGAGCACCGTGTCGACGCCGAGGCGATCGCTCAGCGGCTCGCACGCGTATTGCGGTGTGTCTCGAAATACCGGGTCGATCACGCCGGCCGCCTCGTTGATGCGGTCGATCTTGATGGAGGCGTCCATCACCATTGAGTGGACGCCGCCCCGGGGGTAGACAGGGCGGCGCCTTTACGCTTCAAGGAGCCGGGGGGTCTAGGTCCGGTTGGTCCTTTCAATAGATAGAACGACCGACCCCGTAAAACGCTACGTGCCCACTTGTAAATCCCCATCATGGGTGGGAGAGTAGACCCTCCCATGCCCAAATCCACGATCACATTTGTCTGTACTGACTGCGGCGGCGAGAGTCTCCGGTGGGCCGGGCAATGCCCGCACTGCCAGGCGTGGAACACCCTGCAAGAGTTCCAGGTGCGCAAGGCTGCCGCCGGCAGAGGTTCCGCACGGACCAGGCATCCCGACGGCGCGGCGAAGCCGGTCGCGCTCGGCGACATCGACAGCGAAGCCGCACCGCGCCGGGCGCTGGGCTGGGACGAGCTGAACCGGGTCCTGGGAGGCGGGATCGTGCCGGGGAGCCTCGTCCTCGTCGGGGGCGAGCCGGGGGTGGGGAAGTCGACGCTGCTGATGCACGCAGCCGCCCAGGTCGCCTCCGGCGGCGGCAAGGTGCTGTACGTCTCCGGGGAGGAGTCGGCCCAGCAGATCCGCATGCGGGGGCAACGGCTGGGAGTGCTGGAATCGGGCATCTTCCTCCTGGCGGAAAACGACCTGGATGTGATCTGCGATTCAATCTCGGCGGACACGCCTCAGCTCGTGATCATCGACTCGATCCAGACCGTGATGGACGCAGGCCTGGAAGGCAGCGCCGGGAGCGTGACCCAGGTCCGCGAATCAGCCGCCCGGCTGATGCGGCTGGCGAAGGAGACTGGAGTTCCGATCTTCCTCGTCGGACACGTCACGAAAGATGGCGCAATCGCCGGTCCGAGGGTCCTGGAGCATATCGTTGACACCGTGCTGTACCTGGAAGGTGACCGCCGGCAGGAGCTACGCATCCTGCGTGCGATGAAGAACCGATTCGGCTCGGCCGAGGAGATCGGCGTCTTCGCGATGGGCGAAGGCGGGTTCGAGGAGGTTCCGGACCCTTCCGCGGCGCTCCTCGGCTCCGCCGCGATCTCGTCACCCGGCACCGCCATCGTGGCGGCGCTCGAGGGAACCAGGCCTCTGCTGGTCGAGATCCAGAGCCTCGTCAACAAGAGCGAGAACAGCATGGTGAGGCGGATCGCAAACGGTGTCGACGTCAACCGCCTTCACATGATCCTGGCGGTGCTGGAAAAAAGGCTCCAGCACAAATTCGGAAACTCGGACATCTTCGTCAGCGTGGCGGGCGGCATCCGCGTCACAGAGCCGGCCGCCGATCTCGGACTCGCCCTGTCGATCGTCAGCAACCAGAACAACAGCCCCCTGCCGGACGGCCTCGTTGTGATCGGTGAGCTGGGTTTGACGGGCGAGGTGCGCCGCGTGGGCCAGCTCGAGCGCCGCCTGCAGGAGGCGGCTCGGCATGGTCTGACGCGAGCATTGATTCCGGTCGGCGCCAAAGCCGGCCGGCATTCCGGCCTCGAGGTCGTCGAGGTCCGGACCCTGGCGGAGGCAGCCTCCGCCGCGTTTTCTACACCCATCAGGTCCGGCGCATTCATAAGGGGGGCCGGAGTCTCGGTCTCCTGAGGAGGTAACCCGTGAAGCGTTCCGAGCATCTTGCCCGTTGGGTTGGGGCGGGGCTCGGAGTGATCGGTGGTTTTGCGCTCGGTTATTTCATGGTCCGCGGTGTGGGGCACTCATACCCCGGCTATGTCGTCATCGGGCTGACCACGCTGGAAGGATTGATCTTCGCCTACCTGGGCACGCCGTACGTGCTGGGCGGGTGGCGGACGTTCAACTTCCGGCTGACGAGCACTCCGCTGCCGGACCTGTTGAGCGGACTTCTCGGCCTGGTCGCCGGCCTGATCATCGCCGTGCTCATCGGCTTTTTCGTGCGCGATTTTCCCTATGGGTACGCGCTGTCATTCGTGCTCGCCTTGCTGCTGGCAGCTCAGGGAGCCTCGGTCGGGCTGACGCGCCGGGCGGAGCTCACATCGCTGTTTTTCGGCGGCGATCGCGGCAAAGACACCAATCGCCTGGGCGCGGTGCTGCTCGACACGTCGGTCATCATCGACGGCCGCATCCTCGACATCGCCAAGACCGGCTTTGTCGACATGCCGCTGGTGATCCTCAGCTCGGTGCTGCGCGAGCTCCAGATGGTCGCCGACTCGGCGGATGCCACGCGCCGGCGTCGCGGACGCCGGGGTCTCGACGTGCTCACCGACATGCAGAAAGATGCCTCGATCAAGCTGCAGGTGGAGGAGGACGAAGCGCCGCCGGGCACCGAGATCGATGCGCACCTGGTCCGAACCGCCAAGCGCAAGAGCTGGGCGATCATGACCAACGACTTCAACCTCAACCGCATCGCACGGCTGGAGGGCGTTGCCGTGCTCAACCTGAACGAGCTTGCTCAGGCCATGAGGCCGGTGGCCATCCCTGGCGAGGAGATCGTCGTCACCGTCGCGCGCGAGGGCAAAGAGCAGGGCCAGGGTGTCGGCAGCCTCGACGACGGCACCATGGTCGTGATCCAGAACGGCCGCCGCCTGCTCAACCAGACGATCACGGCGGTGGTCACGTCGGTGATCCAGACCTCCGCCGGGCGGATGATCTTCGCCGAGCCGGCCGGGCTCGAAGGGCGTCGGGGCACGAACAGCCGCCCGAAGCGCGAGGAAAGCGCGTGACGATCGGTGCGATCGTTGCGGCGGCGGGCTCAGGCTCGCGGCTCGGCCGCGGGAGCAAGGCGCTGGTCCAGCTCAACGGCCGGACGACGCTGGCGCGCGTGCTTCAGCTTTTCCTGGCGCTGGACGAGGTGGACCGGATCGTTGTCGTCGGACCTCCGAGCCGGCTCGAGAATGCCGAGCGCGAAGTGGCGTCGTTGCATCCGCGCAAGCCGGTGATTGTCAAGGCCGGCGGCGAGAGCAGGCAGGCTTCGGTCCGCGCCGGCCTGGCGGCCCTCGGCGAATGCGACTTCGTCCTCGTCCACGATGCTGCGCGTCCGCTCGCGACCGCGGCCCTGGTGCGGCGCGTGCTGGCGGCGGCGATGGAGTCGGGGGCCGCGTTCCCCGCGATCTCTCCGCGGGACGCGGTCAAGCGGGTCGAAGGCAACCGCCTCGTCGAGAGCCTCGACCGCTCGCGGATCGTCCTCGCGCAGACGCCACAGGCCTTCGCTTACGAGCTGCTGGCGCGCGCGCATCGAGAGGCGGCCGACGCCGGGCTGGTCGGCGACGACGACGCCCAGCTGGTGGCGGCGACCGGTCACGCGGTGACCGTCGTCCAGGGTGAGCCGGCCAACATCAAGCTCACGACGCCTGAAGATCTCGGGGTCGTGGAGGCGTTGATCAAAGAGCAGGAAGCCGCCGCCGCCGCCTCCCCCTTCCAGGGGGAGGACTAGTTGGGAATGAAGGTTGGGATCGGGTATGACGTCCACCGTTTGAGGGCGGGCCGCGACCTGATCCTCGGCGGGGTTGCCATCGGCCACCCGACGGGGCTGGACGGCCATTCGGACGCCGACGTGCTCACCCACGCGGTGATCGACGCGCTGCTGGGCGCTGCGGGCCTCGGCGACATCGGCAAGTTGTTTCCATCTGACAACCCGCGGTACAAGGACGCTTCGAGCCTTGCACTGCTGTCGACTGCTGCCGAAGCGATGCGTGCGGCCGGATTCCGGGTCGTGAACATCGACACCACGGTGATCGCCGAGGAACCCCGCCTCCATCCGCACCTGCATCAGATGCAGGACAACCTGGCGCGGTCGTTGAAGATCGATGTCAAGCACATCAGCGTCAAGGCGACTTCGCCGGAAGGTCTCGGCGCTCTGGGGCGCAAGGCGGGCATCGCGGCGCAGGCGGTCGCGCTGATCGAGGAAGCGTGACGCTCCGGCTGCACAACACGCTGACCGGAACGAAGGACGCATTCCAGCCCCTGACCCCTGGCCAGGTCGGCATGTACACGTGTGGCCCGACTGTGTGGAACTTCGCCCACGTCGGCAACCTGCGGGCCTTTCTGTTTTACGACCTCGTGCGGCGCCACCTGCAGGCGAGCGGCTATCACCTCACGCACGTCATGAACCTCACCGACATCGACGACCGCATCCTCGACCAGGCAATGCACGCCGGCGTCACGATCGGCGAGTACGTCAAGCCTTACGAGGCTGCTTTCTTCGAGGACATGGCGGCGCTGCGGGCGCAGCAGGCAGAGCACTATCCGCGCGCGACAGAGCATATCCCCGAGATGATCGAGATGATCAGCACGCTCATCGAGCACCAGTACGCCTATGTCGCCGACGGCGACGTGTACTTCCGCATCGCGAGCTTTCCCTCGTACGGCGCGCTCTCGCACCTCGACCGCAGCGGCCTCAAGCCCGGCGTCAGGGTGGCGACCGACAAGTACGACAAGGAGTCGGTCAGCGACTTTGCGCTGTGGAAGAAGGCGCAGCCGCAGGACGAGACGCTCGGGGCGGCGTGGGACGCGCCCTTCGGGCGGGGACGGCCGGGCTGGCACATCGAGTGCTCGGCGATGAGCAAGCGCTACCTGGGCGAGACGTTCGACATCCACGCCGGCGGCATCGACCTCATGTTCCCGCATCACGAAAACGAGATCGCGCAGTCGGAAGCGGCCAACCACAAGCAGTTCGCGCGCGTGTGGCTCCACTCAGAGCACCTCACCGACGCCACCGGCGAGAAGATGTCAAAGAGCGCCGGTGGCTTCACGACGCTGCGCGACCTCGTCGACGCGGGCCACGACCCGGTGGCCGTGCGCTTCTTCCTGGTCGCCAACGCGCACTACCGCGCGCGGCTTCGTCTGAGCACTGAGGCCCTGCACGCCGCGGCCGAGCAGGTCCGGCGCCTGCGCGAGTTTGCCGACCGTGTTCGGCGTTCAGCTCCCGGCGATGCGGCTGACGATGGCCTCCTTCGCCGGATCGCGGAAGTTCGCTCCGCCTACCGCGAGGCGCTCGACGACGACCTCAACCTTCCACAAGGAATTGGACTTGTGTTCGAGCTGGTGCGGGAGGCAAACGCCGCGCTGGATGCCGATCGGGTCGGGGCCGATGCGCGCGAGGCGTTGCTCGCGTTCATCGCGGAATTCGACGCCCATCTGGATGTCGTTCGCGCGGAAGAGCCCGGACTCGCCGACGAGGTGGAACGGCTGATCTCCGAGCGCGAAACGGCCCGCAACGCTCGCGACTTCGCCCGGTCCGATCAGATCCGCGACGAGCTGCGCCAGAAAGGCATCGCGCTCGAGGACTCGAAGGATGGAGTGCGATGGCGCCGCGTCCGGTAAAACGCCCCGCGCCGCGAGTCTCATCGGCGAGCGCGGTTCCGCTCATCCACGGCCGCAACGCGGTGCTCGAAGCCGCGCGGGCGGGCCGGGTGGTCAGGGTCTACCAGGCGTCGGGCCTCGGCCACGATCCTCGGCTCGACGAGCTCGCGCGCCTGACCAGGATCGAGGTAGTGGCAACCGATCGGCTCGACGTGATCGCGCCGGGCGTGCACCAGGGCGTGGCCGCCGAACTGAAGCCTCGACGGGATTGGACGCTGAAGGAGCTGCTCGCGACCAACCCTTCGCTGCTGGTCGCGCTCGACTCGATCATGGACCCGCAAAACCTCGGCGCGATCCTCCGGAGCGCGGAGGTGGCCGGCGCCGAGGGGGCGATCATCCCCGAACATCGAAGCGCTCCGCTCTCACCCGCGGCGGTGAAGGCCAGCTCGGGGGCGAGTGAGCTGCTGCGCATCTCACACGTCTCAGGGCTGCCTTCCGCCATCCCTGAGATCAAGCGGTCGGGAGTCTGGTGCGTCGCGCTCGACCCACGAGGCGAGATGCAGGCGTGGGAGTTCGACTTCACCCAGCGTGTCTGCCTGGTGGTGGGCAGCGAGGGCGAAGGTGTGCACCGGCTGGTCAAAGAGCGGTGCGATGCGCGCGTTCGCCTGCCGGTCAAGGGCCACATCACGAGCCTCAACGCATCCGCCGCAGCGGCCGCGTTGCTGTACGAGGTCACCAGGCAGAGGGCGGCCGGTGTCTGATCCAACCGTCGAGCTCGAACGCGCCGCCGCCGATATTCCGCTGACGCGGTCGGCACGCGAAATCCTCGAACGCGCCGCCGCGATGGCGAAGGAGCGCGGGACAGTCGCCACCCCCGTCGACGTTCTCCGGTCGACGCTGTCCAACCGCGGATCGCTGGCCGACGAGGCCATCCGCGCGGTCGGGGTCGATCCGGCAAGCCTCCTCGCGCAGCTTTCATCCGTCGATGGCGCTGAGGCGCAAGCGATTCCGCTGCGCCAGCTCCTGGTGAACGCGAATCGGGAGGCCCAGGTGCTCGGCCACTATCACGTCGACTCGATCCACCTGCTGCTCGCCATGCTCTACAGCGATTCGCAAGCGACGGCGGCGGTGCTCCAGAAGGCGGGCCTGACTCTTTACGACGTAAGGCAGCACCTTCAGACTGGAGCCAAGGACTTCCTGCCCGGCGAATCCGATCGCCAGCAAAGCAGCCGGTCGCAGCCATCACAGCGAGGAAGGACCGACAGCGCTCGATCCCCAGCCGGCCCTCGGCCCGACGCGGCCCTGCGGCGCAAGCCGCTGCCTTCGCTGCGCGGCGTCCTTCGCGTCAGCCCTGTCTTCCTCGGCCTGGTGGCTGCCACCGCCATTTCGGGAGCGGTCCTCTGGTTTGGAGTCTTTTCGGCATACGTCGGGGCGCTGACGATCGTCTTCGTCACCGCCGGCTGGATCACCTCGGTCTGCATCCACGAGTTCGGCCATGCCCTCGTCGCCTACCTCGGCGGTGATCGGAGCGTTCGAGCGTCGGGATACCTCGACCTCAATCCTCTGCGTTACTCGAACGTGCTGCTCAGCCTCGTCATGCCGGTGCTGTTCCTGCTGCTCGGCGGGATCGGGTTGCCGGGCGGAGCGGTTTACATCGACCGCGGCGCGCTGCGCAGCCGGGTGTGGGATTCGGCCGTGTCGGTCGCCGGCCCGGTCGGCACGCTGCTTTGCGGGCTCCTGGTCGCGATTCCATTCATGATCCCCGGCCACGCCGCTTGGATCACACGTGCGAACTCAGGCTTCTTCGAAGCGCTCGCGTTCCTCGGGTTCATCGAAGTCATCGCGCTGGTCCTCAACCTGCTTCCTGTGCCCGGGCTCGACGGCTTCGGCATCCTGCGGCCCTGGCTTCCGTACTCAGTGCAGGGTCTGGCCAATCAATACGGTCAGCTCGGCATCCTGTTGGTGTTCGCCGCGCTGTGGTTCCTGCCCAGCTTCAGGGACAACTTCTTTCAGCTGGTGCTGCAGATCACAAGTCTCATCGGCATCGACCTGCCCCTGATCGTCGTAGGCCAGACCCACATGCTCTTCCATTAAGTGGAGCGGGTCATCGTCGACGGCTACAACGTGATCCATGCCTGGCCGCAGCTCAAGCGGTTGCTTGGCGACGCATCGCTCGAGGCCGCCCGCGACAGGTTGATTGATCGCCTCTCCGTTTTTGGCATGGTGGTCGGGGCCGATGTGACCGTGGTCTTCGATGCCCACCATTCCACCGCGCGAAGCAATTCGCAGGAGACCGTCGAGGGGGTGCACGTCCTCTTCACGCGCAAAGGTCATTCGGCCGACCACGCCATCGAGCGCATCGCGTATGAGGCGTCGCAGGTCGGTGACGTGATCACTGTCGCGACGTCGGATCGATTTCAGCGCGACCTCGTGCGCGGAATGGGCGGCGCCGTCATCAGCGCCGAGGAGCTGGAGCGTCGCGTCATCGACGCCGAGGAAGAGATGGGCCGCCGCGTGCAGCGTTACCAATGAGTCAAGTGGCCCGACGCACCCGGATCGTCTGCACCATCGGTCCGTCGAGCTCAGCGCCGGCCGTGCTCCGCACGATGATCTCGGCCGGCATGGACGTGGCCCGCCTGAACTTTTCGCACGGCGACCACGAAACGCACCGGCAGGCCGCGACGAACGTGCGCGAGGCGGCCGAAGCTGCGGGCCGGCCGGTCGCGCTGCTCGGCGACCTGCAGGGTCCGAAGATTCGCACCGGCGCCCTCGAGTCTGCGTTCCAGCGCCTGGTGCGGGGCCGAACGGTTTTCCTGATCGCCGAGACCAGGCAAGCCGAAAATGAGATCGAGGTCAGCCACCGCGAGCTGGTCGAGGCGTTGCGGCGAGGGGATCGCGTCTTGCTGGACGACGGGCGCATCGAGCTGCTCGTGAAAAGCGTCTCCGGCGGGCGAGCCGAGTGCTCGGTGGTTCGCGGCGGGTTGCTCGGCGAGCGCAAGGGAGTCAGCGTCCCCGGGCGCGCGCTGCCGCTACCGGCGCTGACGGAGAAGGACCTCGAGGACCTGAAGCTCGCCGTCGAGCTGGGCGTGGACTACCTCGCCCTTTCTTTCGTGCGGAAGGCTGACGACATTCTCGCCTGCCGGCAGCACCTGAGCGAGCACGGATGCAAGGCGGCGGTGATCGCCAAGCTCGAGAAGCTGGAGGCGATCCGCAACCTCAGCAAGATCCTCGAGGTCGCCGACGCGGTGATGGTCGCTCGCGGCGACCTCGGCGTCGAGCTGAAGCTCGGAGACCTGCCGGCCGTTCAGAAAGAGGTGATCGACCGAGCGAATCGCGCCGGTGTCCCGGTCATCACGGCGACGGAAATGCTGGAGTCGATGGTCACCTCGAACCGCCCCACGCGAGCCGAGGCCTCAGATGTCGCAAACGCGATCTGGGACGGCACCGACGCGGTGATGCTGTCGCAGGAGACCTCGGTCGGTGCGCATCCGATCGAGGCGGTGCGTGCGATGGCCCGCATCTGCATGTCGGCACAGCGTCACCCGGCCTTTCAGCGCGCTCCGCAGATGTGGCGCGAGCCGGGTCAGGTGGGGAGCGCGATCGCGCATGCCGCCGCAAACGCGGCGGACGAGCTTGGCGCTCGGGTCATCATCGCTTTCACCGAATCCGGCACCACCGCCCTGCGGTGCAGCAAGGCGAGGCCGCGAGTTCCGGTGATCGCCGCCAGCCCGCACCCGGAGGTGCTCCGCAGGACGGCGCTCTATTCAGGGGTGATCCCGCTGCTGGTCAGCCCGGGTTCGGACACCGACCAGATGGTGGCCAACGCTACCTCGGCCGCCCGCGACGAAGGCCTGGTCAGGCCGGGAGATCGGGTGGTGGTCGTGGCCGGGGTTCCCGTGGGCCTGGCCGGCCAGACCAACCTGATCAAGGTGGAGACGGTCTAGTGGGTGTTTCCGCGCGGAAACCACCTATCGATCCAACGCCACAGGTGCTTTCCGCGCGGAAACCACCAATGGTCACGTTTAAGCCCGCCTGAAAGGGCCGCGGCCCCGGCAAAATTGAGCGATGCCCGCACCTCACGGCCTGCTCGGCCGCATTCAGCGCGCCAACGACGACGCCTCTCGGCGCTTCGGGCCGAACACGGCCGAGGTCGAGGCGTTCATCAACGCAGTTGCTGAGCTGACGCCGTGGCAGTGGAGGCAGGTGCTTGCGGCGCGGCGCCTGGTCGCATCCGTCACCAAGGAGGGCGCCGGACGCGAGGCCGAGTCGGCTCGCTCCATCCAGACGGCGATTCGCAGCAGCGACGGCAGCCTGTCCGAGTCCATGTCCAAAGCAGGCGAGATCCTGTTCGACACGCTCGCGAAAAGGGGCGAGGAGAAACAGGTCGCCGCATGGCAGGCGATGTCGGCGCTGGTCAGGCGAACCCAGATGCCTGCGCTCAAGTTCGCCGCCCACTACGCGCCGTTCGCCACGCTGATCCCTGTGTCGGGATCGGACGTGCTCAACCCGATGACCCGGCATTTCCTCGCTGTGTTGGAGGGGCTTTCCGCCGCGCAGTGCGAAACCCTCGCGCGGCGATGGCGTATCGAGCCCGGTGCGTCTCGCGCGCTGCTGCAGGCGGTGACCAAACACCCCGAGGTCAAGAGTGAGGAAGCGGTTGCTATGTCCGCCCTCACGGTGATTCCCGGGCACCTCACCGGCGACTCGGGATGGGCCGCGGTGCGAACCGCGGTTCACGGCGGGCGAGTGCTGGGATGCATATCGGAGCTGTCGCAGCACGAGATCGCCGAGCTCTGGGTACCCCTGGAGGGAGCGATTCCCCTGGCGTCGCTGGCCGAGGATTACCACCAACCCGCAGGCGAGCGGATGCGGGCTGCCGTCAGCAGCGCCATTCGGACGATGAAAGCGCCTCGGCGCCGCATCATGGCGGCGACGCCGGCGAAGGCGGCGGCGCCCTACGGGCTGAACAGCGCGGAGGTTGCCGCCTTCATCAAGGGTGTGGCGGAGCTCACGCCCATCCAGTGGCTGCGCGTGCTGGACCGCCGCAAGCTTGTGGCAACGGTCACGCGGGACAGCACCGCCGAGCCGGCGGGCGCCGTGAGGTCGATCCTGGCGACCATCGAAGGCACTCGAGAGCTGGACACGTTCACCCGCTGCCGCGCATTCGCCGCCGTCGAACGGGCCGGCTACGCGGTCGAGTCGCACAGCCGCATGAGGACCGACCAGGTCAGGCAGATGTACGCGCCGTTCGCCCAGACGATTCCCCTGGACTACGTGAACGGAAGTGGCTTCGCCCACCAGCTCGCGTCGCTGGGCAAGAACGATTGGCAGAGGGTCGCCGACGCGGCGCCACCGGCAAACGAGGAGGCAGTGGCGCCTCTGGTCAGCGCCGGCGACGCGCTGATCGACTTCTTCGGAGGGCGTTCGGATGACGAGGCGGTGGCCGCGTGGCACGCGGTTTCGGCGTTGGTCCGCCGGCATCACCTGACGCCGATCAAGTTCGCCGCGTCCTACGCTCCGTTCGCCTCCGCGATACCGGCCACCAATCCGAGGTCGCTCGGGGCGATGGTTTCGCGCTACGTCACTGCGCTGGGTCGCCTGGGGGCCAGCCAATGCAACGTGTTGGCGCGGCCGTGGCAGGTCGACGACGACGCATCGAACGTCCTCTCGAAGGCGACGATCGACGGGGCTGCGCGACCCGCGGAGGAGGCTGCCGCGCTGGCCGCCGTGGTCACCGTGCCGATGCGGCTTGCGGGGAGCGCGGGCTGGGCGGCCGTCAAGACCGCAGCGTTCGGCGGTCGTGTGATCGCCTCTCGGGCTCGCCTTACCCCGGAGGAGCTCGAGGCCCTGTGGAAACCGATCGAACCCGCGATCCCGCTGGCATCGCTGGGGGCGCCGGCGAGAGTCAGGCGCTGATCCAAGGGGATCACCCCTCCCGGCCGTGCCCTTCGGGCAGGGCCGACCTCCCCACCGGGTGGGGAGGCAAGGAACAGGCAGCTCCTTCTTTCGCTTACATTCACTGCAGTGGCGACCAAGAAGAAACCTGCTCGGAAATCCAATTCGCACTTGCCGAAGTTCAACAGCGTGCTGGTGGTTTCGGCGCATCCTGACGACCCGGACTTCGGCGCCGGCGGGACGATCGCCAAGCTGGCCAAGAATGGTTCGCGGGTCGTCTACGCCATCGTCACGGACGGATCCCAGGGAGGTGAGGACCCCAAGCAGAAGGACTCCGAGCTGGTCGCGATCCGCGAGAAGGAGCAGAAGGCCGCGGCCAAGGTGCTGGGGGTCAAGAAGGTCGAGTTCCTCGGCTACAAGGACGGCCACCTGTCACCTGACCTGAAGCTTCGCCACGATATCGTGCGCATGATCCGGAAATACAAGCCGGAGCTCGTCATCACGCACACCCCTGGGCGGGTCCTCGACGGGCCGATGGGCGGCTCGCATCCAGACCACCTGGCAGTCGGCGAAGCGACTATGGCGGCCGTTTACCCGGACTCGCGCAATCCGCGCGCATTTCGCAGCCTGCTCAAAGAAGGTTTCGAGCCTCACGAAGTGAAAGAGGTATGGATCCCGTTCTGGACCTCGGGCGATTACCTCGTCGACATCAGCTCGACGCTCGACCAGAAGATCACGGCGCTGCGCAAGCACAAGAGCCAGGTTTCCAAGCCGGGCCGCGAGTGGGACTTCGAGAAGTTCATGCGCAAGCGCCACGGCGAGGTGGGAAAGCGGGGCGGCTACAAGTACGCCGAGTCGTTCAAGAGGATCACGGTCTAAGTCCGATTCGGTTCCAGATCACCTCAGCCCAGGCTGCGTACTGGGCATCGCCTGGGTGGAGTTGGTCCGACGCGATCCAGCCGGGTGACCCGACCCCCGACCTGCTCACCTCGGTGATGTCGATCCACTCGAACCGTCGCGCAGCCGCCTCATCGCGAGCGACCTCGTTGAAGACCCCGGTCTTCCGTGCGACGTGGTCTCGCCCGCCAAAATCCGCCGCGGCGGGTACGAATGACCAGTCTGGGATCGAGACGGCTACGACACGGAGCTCGCGGACCCTGTCGTAGATGGCGTGGAGCGACTTGCGGTACTGGTCGGGCGTGCGCCCCTGGACCAGGTCGTTGACCCCGATCAGGATCGAAACCAGGTCCGGCTTGACGCGCTCGAGATACGGCAGCTCGTCCCTGATCAGATCTACCGTGGTGAATCCATTGACCGCCGGATTTGTCAGGTCGGCGTGGAGGCGACGAGCGACTATCGACGGCCAGCTGTGCGCCTCGTCCGAGGCGCCGGTGCCGATGGTGTACGAGTCGCCGAGGGCCAGGTAGTGCAGCGGTTCGCTAGCGTTCGACGTCGGCGAGTGCGCTCCAGACTTCGATCTTGGTCCGCACGCGGCGGATCACCTCGTCCGTGAAGTCGGTGGTCGAGGCATGGCCGCCCAGATCGGCCGTCCGGACGCCGTCGGACACGGCCTCCAACGCGGACTCGTAGACCGCTCGGGATGCCTGGCGAGGCTGATCGCCCTTCATATACCCGAGCAGCGAGGCGACGGCCAGGATCATCGCCATCGGGTTGGCGACGTTCTTGCCCTGCAGCGCGGGTGCGGTCCCGTGCGGCGCCTCGGTCATGGCCACGGTGACGGCGCCCGCGTCGTCGAACGCGAGCAGGACGGATTCCGCGCCGGCGATGGTTCCGAACATCTTTAGGACGAGGTCGGACAGGGTGTCCCCGTCGCGGTTGAGAGCCGGAATCACGAGCGACTCGCCGGACGTGGCGAGCAGCAGCGCGTAGGTGGCGTCGATGAGCTGCGGGTCGTACTCAACGTCAGGATGCCGCTCGGCCGCGGAGTCCAGCTCTTCCTTGAACATCCCCTCGTAGACGGGGCTGACGGTGAACTTGGGTCCGCCGAAGACCTTCGCCTCGATCCGCCGGGCGTGGGTGAAGGCGTAGTCGGCCACGATGCGCCAGGTCCGGCGGCTGATCTTCTCGGTTCGGAACGCCCACTCGTCGAGTCCATGCCCTTCACGCCACTCCTTCGCGCCGTAGGCGTCGTCGACCGCCATCCGGATGACCGAGATGGGGGCGTGGACGCCGGCCAGTGGACGGACGCCGGGGATTCGCCGGCCGGTTCTGACGATCACCCGGCCGTCGATCTGCTTGCGCAGGATCGCGTTGGGGCTGCCCACGTCGCCGGCTCCTTCGGGCGTGATCGTGGCGGCCTTGATGCCGAAGCCGAACTCACGGAGCGCCTTCGCGGCGTCGAGCACGACCTGGTTGCGGGTCTTGCGCCGCTCCTCGAGCGAGAGGTCGAAGTCGCGCTTTTCGATCTGCAGGCCGAGCACGTCTGGCTCGAGAAGGCGCAGCGCCTCGCGGAGCAGCTCCTCGCCGGTCTGGTCGCCATGGAGCACGGCCATGGTCGGTGTGGGCATCGATCGAATGATATGGCCCGGTCCGCTTTGGACCGGGCCATGGGTTATGCGGCCAGAAGCGCGCAGACGTCGGTTACGTTCCCGCTCAGGACGGTCACGTTGTTCGTCTCCGGATCAACACTGATGCGGCCTGTGACCAGAATGATCCCGGAGTTAGGCCCGGTGGGCCCGATGACAAACGAGTGGCCTAGCCCGATGAAGGTCACTGTTCCGTCAGGGTAGAAGGTCAGGGTCGCCGGACCGCCTGAGTTGAACGCCAGCGTCTTGCGGTTGGTGGTGACCGTCGCTTCGATGAAGCCGTTGAACTCCAGGCGCAATGTCCCGTCTTTCGAGCTGAAGGACTTGACGTATGCCCGATTCACGGAAATATGCGCCAGCACTGTGCCGATCGAAGGGCCGCAAAACGGGCCGGAGACGTCCGGTGGGGTGGGCAAGGGCTCCCGGCCGGGGTTGCCGGCCGCCAGGACGCCCGCCGACGTCAGAGAAACAGCGAGTGCCGAGAGGACGAGCACGTTGAGCGCGCGCCTCAACCACCCCATGTCGATCTCCTTGTGTGGACGATCTCGTTGCGCTTCCCGGCTCCTTATACTCCGTCCGGGCTGAATATCAAGCCCGGCGCGGGACCTCTGCTACTATTGACAGCGCCTAGGTAACCTAGGCTTTTTTCTTTTCAGCCCCACCAAAAGAGCCAACCATGGAAGACATCATCACCCTCGCCTGCGGCGTGTGTAAGCGGCGTAACTACACCACGCTCAAGAACAAGAAGAACGATCCGGACCGGATCGAGCTCAGCAAATACTGCAAGTGGTGCCACAAGCACACACCGCACAAGGAGACCAAGTAGACACATGGCTGTCACAGCCGACAAACGCGCGGAGCAGCGTCCGTCGGAGTTCGCTCCGGGACGGTTCCTGCGCGAGGTGTACGACGAGCTCCGCAAGGTCGTCTGGCCGACCGCCGGCGAGCTTTACCGCTACACGCTGGTCGTCATCTTCACGGTGGTGCTGCTCGGCATCTTCATCGGTGGCACCGACTACCTTTTGGAGCAGCTTGCCAAGCGTGTCATCTACAACGGAGTCCACTGATGGCGGTTGAGAAGAGCACCCCAACCGAGCAGGAGGCTCAGTGGTACGTGGTCCACGCTTACTCGGGGCACGAGGAGAAGGTCAAGAAGAACCTCGA
>DASQAU010000154.1:0-10717 GCA_035635595.1 Candidatus Eiseniibacteriota bacterium | reverse complement strand
ACGGCACCAACGGACGGTTGCGGCGTCGCCGGCGGAGGTCTGGAAAGCCCTGCTCGCGCTAAAGGCTGACGAGCTTCCCCTGAGCCGGGTGCTGATCGGGCTCCGATCTATCCCACGAGTGTTTCTGGGTCAACCAGTCCGGGCGTCGGACGGCGCGCGCACTCGGCCCGTGATCGACGAGTTCATACGAGGCGGGTTCCGGGAGCTGCGCGTGGATCCAGAGCACTTGCTGATCGTTGGAGCGGCGATCCAGCCATGGCGGCTGGTGCGTGGCGAGGTCGCCGACGTGCGTGACCTCAGCGGCTTTCAGGCCTTCGACCAGCCGGGTTTCGTTCTTGCCGCGGTCTCGTTCGAGCTCGAGCCTGGGGCGGTCGGGATCACACGGATGGCCACGGAAACCCGAGTGAAACCGACCGACTCAAGCGCGGCACGCGCGTTCCGACCCTACTGGCTCGTGATTCGCGCCGGCTCCGGTTTGATCCGCAGGGACCTGCTGCGAGGCGTTGCGCGCCGGGCGGAGTCGACCCTCTGAATCAGCCCGCGTAACGACGTTCGACGCGCTGGCCGATGGAGGTGAGGACCTCGTACGAGATCGTGTTCGACCATTCGGCAACTTCTTCCGCGGTGATGACCTGGTCCGCGTCGCGGCCGATCAGTGTGGCGACATCCCCCACCTCGACACCTGGAACGTCGGTGACGTCGAGGGTGATGGCGTCCATGCTCACCGTGCCGATCAATGGCGCGCGGCGACCTCGCACCAACACGTCACCGCGGTTGGACCTGGCGCGAAAAACACCGTCCGCATATCCGATTGCCACTGTCGCCACGCGCCGCTTGCCTGGAGCTTTCCACGTCGCTCCATAGCCGACGGTGGCGCCGACCTCGACAGTCTTGACGTGGGTCACGACCGAACGCAGCGACAGCGCCGGGACCGTGCCGGGCCACTCGCAGCCGTAGACGCTGATGCCGCATCGAACGGCGTCGAGGGCGAAATCCGGGTGGTTGTGCGCGCCCATCGAGTTGCACGCATGACGCAAGCCTGGGTCGACGTCGAAAGCGGCGACCGTCTGCGTGAAGAGAGCGAACTGAGCCTTTGTCATGGCGTCGTTGGACTCCGAGCTCGCGAAGTGCGTCCATGTGCCGGCGAGCTCCAGGCCCGGGGATTGGTCGATGAGCCGCGCGAGCTGCAGCGCCTCGGCCGGCGCGCATCCGAAGCGACCCATGCCGGTGTCGATCTTCAGGTGGACAGGCACCTTGTGATCCGCGACGCCGAGCGCGGTCGCCAGCTCGCGGCTCGAGACTCCGATGCTCCAGCCGCCTTCCGCCGCGGGGGGCGCTTGAGCCGGTGTGAGGCCGCCCATGACCAGGATTCGATCCGGGCTGACCAGTCCACCGAGCGCGTGGGCCTCCTCAAGAGTTGCAACAGCCAGGCTGGTCGCGCCGCCATCGAGCGCGGCACGCGCAACCGGCACCGCCCCGTGGCCGTAGCCGCCCGCCTTGACCACCGCAAGGAGGCGCGTGCCTTTCGGCAGGTGGGCGAGTATGCGAGCCGAGTTGGCCCGCACCGCGACCAGGTCGACGTCAGCCCACCGGAGGGACGGAGTCAGAGGCCGCCCTGGCGCAGGAAGTGCATCACGAGCGGGATCTCGGGCAGGAGGTCGCTGGCCAGCAGGCCCGAGTCACCAAGTCGCTGCGCGATCCGCCTGCCAGCTGCCGCGTGTATGTAGACGCCGGTGACCGCGGCTGAGTATGGATCGGAGCCCTGCGCGATGAGCCCGCCGATGATGCCGGCGAGCACGTCACCCGTGCCGCCGCTTGCGAGGGCGGGAACCTCGTGCGGGTCCTCGCTCGTGCGCCCGTCCGGATGGGCGACGACGGTGTGTGCTCCCTTGAGTACGACAACCGCGCCCCACTCCTTGGCCGCCCTGCGCGCCGCGGCGGTGCGGTCGGCGGCGATTGCCTCTATCGTCTTGCCGGTCAGCCGCGCCAACTCGCCGGGGTGCGGCGTCAACACCCTGTTCTTGCCCAGCTTGCCTTTTGAGCGGGGCGAGTCCGCCAGCGCGTTCAGGCCGTCGGCGTCGATCACCAGAGGACACTTGGCGTGGAGGGCGAGGTCTAGGATCAGCCGCCAGGTCGAGCTGTCGCGGCCGAGGCCGGGGCCGATCACCCCGACTTCCGCTGTGCTCAGCTGCCGCAGGATCGAGTCGTAGGCGGCGTGGCCGACGGCGCCCGGGGCCACCTCCTGGACCGGCGTCGCCATCACCTCGGTGCACTTGGCCGCGAGGATTGGGTAGATGGTGTCCGCGACGAGCAGCCTGACCAGCCCCGCGCCTGTCCTCGCCGCCGCAGTCGACGCCAGGTAGGCTGCCCCCGTGAACCCAAGGCTGCCGGCCAGCACGATCGATGTGCCGAAGGTTCCCTTGTGCGCGTCTTTGGGCCGCTCGGGCAGCAGGACCGCGTCGGGGGCGGGCAGGAGGTTGTCCGCCGCGTCCGGCATCTCGAGGTGCGCGGTGGCCACCGCGAGCTTGCTGTGGTGGGTGATGCTCACCTCGACGCGAGCGCCGCGGTGGTCGCCGTGCAGCCGGACGCGCGGGGCACCATTGGGCCCGGGCAGCACCTCAATGCGCCGACGGGGAAAGCAGATGCCGGTGCCGTCGAAGCACTTGATCACGGCTTCCTTGGCGGCCCAGCGGCCGGCGAGCCGCTCGGCGTTGCCGGCGCAATAGGCCTGCTCGGCGGGGGTGTAGACCTTGTTGAGGAAGCCGGTGCCGGAGCGCTTGACAGCCAGCTCTATGCGTTCGACCGAGACGGCGTCAACCCCAATTCTTTGCACGGCTGTTCCAGCTTAAGCCCCTCTCCCCAACCCTCTCCCCGAAGGGGAGAGGGAGTCAGCCTCTTACTCGACCGTGACTGATTTGGCGAGGTTGCGGGGTTGGTCTACGTCTTGGCCGAGCTGGACGGCGACGTGGTAGGCGAACAGCTGCAGCATCACGGTGTTGAGCACCACGGCCGACACCTCTTCCACGACCGGCATTGTGAACACGTCGGTCGCGATGCCATCCAGTGAGTGATCGCCTTCTGTCACCAGGGCGAGCACCGGCGCGTCGCGCGCGACGATCTCGTGGACGTTGCTGACCATCTTGTCCTTGGTCGAGCTCGAGGTGCAGATGGCCACGACCGGGAACTCTTGGTTGAGCAGCGCGATCGGTCCGTGCTTCAGCTCACCCCCGGTGGTGCCCTCCGCGTGCACGTACGAGATCTCCTTCAACTTCAGGGCGCCTTCTAGGGCAACCGGGTAGCTGAGGCCGCGGCCGAAGTACATGAAATTCTTGAACTTGCTGTACTTGTTGGCGATCTTCGCGATCTCCTTCTCACGCTCGACGAGCTCGCGGACCTGATCGGGAAGCGCCCGGAATGCGGCCACCAGCTCGTGCCTGCGCTCGAGAGAAACGCGACCGTTGACGGTCGCCATGCGAAGGCCCAGCAGGCCGAGGCTGACCATGTGGGCGGCCAGCGTCTTGGTCGAGGCGACCGAGATCTCTGGACCTGAGTGGAGATAGATCGCGCCGTCCGCATCGCGAGCCGCCGAGCTCGCGAACACGTTCGTCACGGCCACCGTCAGCGCGCCGCGCTCTTTCGCCCCGTGCAGGGCGACCAGCGTGTCGGCAGTCTCGCCTGATTGCGTGAGGACGACCGCGAGCGTCTTCGGCCCGAACGTTGGCCGGCGGTAGCGAAACTCGGAGGCGTCCTGCGAGCGCGCCGGTATGCCGGCCCAGTCCTCGATCAGGTACTCGCCCACCATCGCGGCGTGCCGCGACGTCCCCATCCCGAGGAGAACGACCTCCTCGTAGCCGCGCAGCTTCTCGTCCTCGATGTCGAACTCGCGGAAGGAGACCAGGCCGTCGTCGGTCAGTCGCCCGCGCATGGCGTTGGCCACCGCCTCCGGAGTCTCGTGGATCTCCTTCAGCATGAAGTGCTCGAAGCCCCCTTTCTGCGCCTGGCTCACGTCCCAATCGACCTGCACGAACTTGGGCTTGACCGTGATCCCGTCGAGGGTTGAGACCTCGGCGCCGAGAGGCGTGACCGCCGCCACCTCGCCCTCGCCGAGGACGAGCACGTGCTTGGTGTACGGGATGATCGCGGTGATGTCGGAAGCGATGTAGAACTCTTTCTCGCCAATCCCGACCACGAGCGGCGCGTTCAACCGCGCGCCGATGAGCAGCTCGGGGTCGTCGGTGGAGAACATCGCAAGCGCGTACGCGCCGCGGATGCGCTTCAGGGCCGCTCGAACCGCGGCGAGGAAGTCGCCCTTGTAGTTGGCCTCGATGAGGTGCGGGACGACCTCGGTGTCTGTCTCGGAGGTGAACTCGTGACCCTTTGCCTGGAGCTCGGCCTTGAGCTCAGCGAAGTTCTCGATGATTCCGTTGTGGACCACAAAGATCTTGCCGTGGCAGTCGGTGTGCGGGTGGGCGTTGATGTAGGTCGGCTTGCCGTGGGTGGCCCAGCGCGTGTGCCCGATGCCGAGGTGGCCCGTCGGCATGTCGGCCTGGAGCTTCGAGATCAGGGTGTCGACCTTGGCCTCTGACTTGGTCAGGCTGGTGTGGGCGGCCTGGCCGGGCTTGGGGAGCTCGAGCACCGCCACGCCCGCAGAGTCGTAGCCCCGGTACTCGAGCCGCTTGAGGCTCTCCATCAGGATCGGGGTGGCCTCCCGATCGCCCAGATAGCCGATGATTCCGCACATTTCTCTACTAGAACTCCTGGAGGGGGGTAAGGATTCGACCGGTTCTGAATTCAACGGCGGGACTGGGGGTCAGGTTACAACTTGGTCCGCTATTTAGCGCTCCACCCCCCTCCGGCCCTTCGGGCCAACTCCCCACAGGGTGGGGAGGCCAGGGGAGGCTAGGGCCCTGGGGAAACGTTCGGGTTCGCCGCGATCTGGTAGGTGACGCTCGCCGTTTGGACGGATCCGCTGACGCCTGTGGGGTATGGGATCTGGGCCTGGACGGTGAAGTTAGAAGTCCTGGTGCTGAGATCGATCGCCGGCAGTGTGATGCGCAGAATCCTTCCGAGGGTGACGGCATCGCCTGTGACGATCACTGTCACAGGGTTGATCGTGATGCCAACCACGCGGTAACCCGCGGGCGGCGGATTGGAAGGGGCCGCATCGACCAGCGCGACGGTGGTGCTGGTGACCCCGGTCTGGGCCTCGATGTGGACCGCGGCGGACGTGACGTCCAGCTTGGCGCAGGGCACGGTTATGCACAAGAGGTCGACCGGCCCATTGCTGTTCCGCAGCTCGATCGTCTGGTTGGGCGAGTCGTAAGTGTTGGCCTGGATGGGTGCCGAGAAATCGACCAGAGCCTTGAGGTTGAGGGGCGCGCCCCAACTCTGGGGGCCATCGAACTGCACGGTGCAGGGGTTGGCCTGCTGCGCTCCCGGGCAGGTGGCTACCGCCTTGGTTACGCTCCATCCGGGTGAAGCGCGGGCATTAACCTGGACCAGCAGCGAGACCGACTCCAATCGATCGACGTTTACGACGATGGGGGGCGGGTTCTGCGCGTTGACGTTGCCGATCGTTGATGATGCCGTGACGTTCAACTTGACGGCCGGGCCGGGCTTGGCCTGCGTCACGTCCACGACGGCAACGAGGCGGTCTGGCGTGATGGTGGTGATGATGTCGGCCAGCCCGGAAAAAGTGACGTTCGTCTTTGTCGGAGGTCTGATGAGGATGAGTCCGGGCGGCATCGTGTACGTGATGGGGACCTGCAGAGTTCGGGTCGTCGGTGGGTTCTGTGAGAAGGCGACGGCTCCCAGCATCAGGACGCCGAGCCCGAACGCGAGCAGCTTAAGGCGCCAGTCGTCGGTGATCAGGTTCAGCGGCGGAACCTCAAGAAGCCATTGCCGTTATCCGGCGATGGCACCTTCACGCTGACGCGGCGGCGCAGGCCGTCCGCGTCCAGGTTGCGAGTTATCTTCCCTTCTTCGATCACCGAGATGTTCCCTGTCTCTTCTGAGACTACGAGGACCAGCGCGTCAGATGCGAGCGACAGCCCCAGGGCCGCGCGGTGGCGCGTGCCAAGCCTTTCTCGGACCGCGCCTTCCTCCGGGAGCGGCAGCAGGCAGCCCGCGGCGATGATCTTGTTGCCGCGAACGATGACGGCGCCGTCATGCAGCGGCGAGTTCGGGTAGAAGATCGACTGCAGCACCTCGGCGGAGATCTCACCGTTGATGCGCACGCCGGTGGCGGCGTAATCCTCCAGCCCGACGTCGCGCTCAAACGCGATCAACGCACCGGTCTTCTTGTTGCTCAAGCGCTCGGCGGCGCGAATGGCCTCCGAGATTGCCTGGCTGTAGAGACGAGTGTTGTAGCTCGAGAGCGGGCGGCCGATGTGCCCGATGCGGCCCAGCTGGTCGAGCGCGCGGCGCAGCTCTGGCTGGAACATGACGATGACCGCGATGATGATGAAAGACGTGGCGTTCTTGAACAGCCACGACAAGAGGATCAGGTTGAACTGAGTCGCGAGTACGCCTGTGACCGCCAGCAGGATCAGGCCGACAAGGATTTGCGTGCCCTGCGTGCCGCGAAGGAGTCGCAGCAGCTGGTAAAGGACAAAGCCGACCACCGCCACGTCGATCACCTCGACCACCCCGAGGTGGCGGATTACGTCGCCAAGCTGCTGGAAAAACTGCTGCATTATCTTTCAGCCCCGAGCAGCTCGGTCATCAGGGCCATCTGCGCGTAAAGGCGGTTGCCGGCCTGGTCGAACACCACTGAGCGGGGGCCGTCGATGACATCGTTGGTCACCTCCTCGCCCCTGTGCGCCGGCAGGCAGTGCATGAAAACCGCTTCGGGCGCGGCGTCCATCACGGCCTGATTGACCTGGTACGGCTCAAAGGCCTTGCGCCTTGCGTCTCTCTCGCTTTCGTGTCCCATCGATGCCCATACGTCTGTGTAGATCGCTGTCGAGTCGTCGAGCGCCGCAATGTCGTCTGTCAGCGTGACCTGAAGCGTGCCGGTGCTGATGCTACGCGCGCGTTCCACCACATCGGTCTTGGGTCGGTAGCCGGGCGGCGAGATGACGGTCAGCGCAAAACCTGTCAGCGCCGAAGCCTCGATGAGCGAGGCCGCGATGTTGTTGCCGTCACCGATGTAGACCACGTGCTGCTTCGACAGGTCACCCTTCACCTCTTCGAGCGTGACGAGGTCGGCGAGGACCTGGCAGGGATGTGAACGGTCGGTGAGGGCGTTGATCACAGGCTTGGTCGATGAGGCCGCAAGCTCGAGAAGGTCTGCGTGGCTGCGCAAGCGGGCGACGACGCCATCCACGTACCGATCGAGGACTCGGGCCGCATCGCCAACGGTCTCCCTGACACCCAGCTGCACGTCCTGCTCGGACAGGGTCGTGGCGCGACCTCCAAGCCTGGCGATGCCAACCTCGAAGGACACTCTCGTGCGGTGGGACGGTTTTTGAAAGAGCATCGCGATGTGCCGGCCTTCGAGCGGCTTGCTCGTCCAGCGCCTCGCCTTCTTGATCGTGTGCGCCAGGTCGAGCACCCCCCGCAGCTCGGCTGCGTCGAGGTCCGCGATGTCCAGGAAGTCACGACCCAAGAGGCCTTTCACCGAAGCGATCATGATGCCTCGCCCGGTTGCTAGAGACGCGGTTCGATCAGCTCTCCGGCGACGACCGGCGAGATGGCCAGGTCGCGGGCGGAGTCGAACTCGGGGAGACGCGCGCGGAGCCTGGGATCGTCCCGCAGCCGGAGTATAAGGTCGCGGCATGCGGCCGGCGCCAGCCCGAACTGGGCCGGCTTGAACGCCAGGGCCGGCTCGTTTTTGAGGTGGATGGTGAGGCGGTCGGTCAGCTTCACTTGAGGCCATGAACCTGGCTCTGAGAGGGTCACCGTCTCCATAGCCGCCCAGAGGGCGCGCATCTCGTGCCGGCCCAGGATCACGACCAACCGGTCGCGGAAGAACCCGAGCTTGCCAGAAGGCCAGGTCTTGAGCTTCCAACCGGCCCAGGCGGCAATCAGGAGTCCACCCAGCGAGCCGGCCGCCAGGGCGAGTGAGGCGACCCATCCGTCGGGAAGCTCCGTGGCGACGGCCGCGAGGGCGGCAAAGCCGAGCCCGCAGGCAAGGCCGGCAGCCCCCAGCGTCACGATCGACCTGCGCGATCTCACATAGATCAAGCGCTCCCCACCAGCGAGTAGTGTATTCCCAGCCATGGATGTGATCGCTGAGCGAAACGCCATCGACAAATTGGTCTCAGGCAAGACGGTGTGCACCCTGTTTGCGGATGCCGTCGCGAAGGGTGGCGACCAGCCGGCACTCAACTGGAAAGAGGCCGGCGAGTGGCGCTCCCTCACGTGGAAGGGCTACCGGGACGAGGTGGCCGCGATCACGCTGGCGCTGCGCTCGATGGGCTTCGGGCCCGGGCAGTTTGGCCTGATCATGGCCCGCAACATCCCGGCGCACGTGATCGCCGACCTGGGCATCGTGCACGCGGGCGGCACGGCGATCAGCGTCTACAACACGCTCGCGCCCGAGCAGGTCGAGTACGTCGCCAACCATTCAGAGGCAACGATCGCCTTCGTCGAGGACGAGGCATTCCTGGCGAAGTTCCTCGCCATCCGCGCCTCCACTCCCCACCTGCAGCACCTGGTGCTGATACGCGGCTCGGCGCCCGCCGGTGTGGAGACGTGGGATTCGCTTGTGGCCAAGGGCAAGCAGCTGTACGCGCAGTCGCCGGCTGACTTCGACGCTTCGTGGAAAGCAGTCGGTCCGGAAGACCTCGTCAGCCTGATCTATACGTCAGGCACGACAGGGCCTCCCAAAGGCGTCATGTACTCGCACAACAATGTCGCCTGGACGCTGGAGTCGGCGCGCCGAGTCCTCGAGCTGCACGGCGAAACGCTGCTGAGCTACCTGCCTCTCGCGCACGTGGCAGAGCGCTTCACGTCGCAGTGGGGCGCCATCTACAACGGGCACGAGGTCTATCTGTGTCCTGATCCAAACGAGCTGTTGCCCTACCTGATCGAAGCCAGGCCGACGGCGTTCGTCGGAGTGCCCCGGGTATGGGAGAAGCTGATGGCCGGGCTGCAGGCAGGCATCGCGGCGGAGCCCGACGAGGCAAAGCGACAGATGGCGCAAGGAGCGCTTTCTGCGGCGATGACGGCGTATCGCTTGCGTCGCGATGGCCAGCCGGTCCCGGACCAGCTCGCTGCTGGGGTCGAGAAGGCGCAGCCGTTCTTCGGCCTCCTTCGCGCCAAGTTGGGCCTCGATCGCTGCCACCTGGCCGTCACCAGCACCGCGCCGTGCCGGCCGGAGGTGCACGAGTTCTGGGCGGCGCTCGGCATGCCGCTGTACGAGGTTTGGGGCATGAGCGAGCTCACGGGCCCAGCCACGGCGGTGCCGCAAGCCGAGCACAAGGCGCCTTCGATCGGCAGGGCCATTGCAGGCGTCGAGGTCAAGCTCGGAGAGGACGGCGAGATCCTGGTGCGTGGCGGCAACGTGATGGTCGGCTATTACCGAGACCCGGAGAAGACGGCGGAGACGATCGACTCCGACGGCTGGGTTCACAGCGGCGACATCGGCCAGCTCGACGCTGACGGGCAGTTCCGGATCGTCGACCGCAAGAAGGAGCTGATCATCAGCTCGGCCGGGAAGAACATCTCGCCGTTGAACCTCGAGGCGCTGGCCAAGTCGAGCCCGATCATCGGGCAGGCGGTCGCGATCGGAGACGGGCGGCAGTTCATCTCGGTGCTGCTGGTCCTCGACCCGCAGGTGGCGCCGGCATGGGCCAAGGCGCACGGCATCCCAGCTGGACCACTCGCCGAGCTTTCGGAGCACCCTGCTGTCGTGGATGAGGTGCGGCGGGCCCTGACTCAGGCAAACACTCACGTGTCGCGCGTGGAGCAGTTCAAGCGCTTCACGATCCTCGGGAACGAGTGGTCTCCCGAGTCGGAGGAGCTGACCCCGACAATGAAGCTCAAGCGCCGGGTGATCCACAGCAAGTACCAGCCGCAGATCGATGCGATGTACGCGAATCCTGCAGGCGGGCACTCGGTTGACCCGGCGCGCGAGGGGGCTGCAGCGGGCTAGCACCAGCAAACCCGCATCCGACAGTCCTTTACGTCTTTCGTCGCAACCCCAAACCCGCATTCCACGGTCCCATGCGGGTACCGCACGACTAGCCTCTGGTCGTGGTCGTCTTCGACCTCCCCGCCGGCTTGAATCCCATCACCGCTTCCGTGAACAGGCGCGTCGCGAGCCGGCTCTTCGGCTCGCCGGTCCGCGAGGAGAGCCGGGTGAGCTGGTCGACGACTTTGGGCTCGACATTGAGCCGGTATAGCTGCTTGACGACGGGCGCTTTTTCGTTCACTGATGCAGTCCTCCAAGAGTTTTGATTGTTTGGGACGAATGTGAGTTTCGGGTTGGTGGAGGCTGACGCCAACCCAGCCTGTTAAGGACAATTCCCTGCGAATTGGAAATGGAGATCCAGTGGCATCACGGCCAGACGTTGGCCGCGGGCCAGGTGGCGGAGTTCAAGGTATGGGCCGAGCTGGTGCGCCAATCGATGGGCGGGCTGCACGTTTTCCTCCCGCTTCGAGACCTGGGCATCGACGGGGTGGTGCACCGGCTCGACGATGGTTCGTACATTCCGGTGCAGGTGAAGGGTAGGACCGAGCTGACTCCCGCCGGCCAGGTTCACATCACCGT
>DASQAU010000153.1:0-4809 GCA_035635595.1 Candidatus Eiseniibacteriota bacterium | reverse complement strand
GAGCGAGCTACAGCTGGCGGTTCGCAACCATTCCATGCCGCTCGAGGCCCTCCGGTATGCGATCACTCCGATTGGCCTCCACTACGTTCTGATCCACTTCGACATTCCAGCCGTTGATCCCACCGATTGGGCGCTTACCGTCGGCGGCCGTGTCCGCCATCCTTTGCAGCTCAACCTGGAACACTTAAAAGCCAGGCCGTCGAAGACGATCGCGGTGACCCTCGAGTGCGCTGGCAATGGCCGAGCTCGGCTCTCGCCTCGCCCGCTGAGCCAGCCCTGGCTGGTCGAGGCGGTGGGAACAGCGGAATGGACGGGAACCGCCTTGAGACCCCTGCTGGACGAGGCCGAGCCCCTGGACGACACCGGCGACGTCGTGTTCACAGGACTCGATCGAGGCATCCAGGGCGATGTCGAGCAGCAGTACGAACGAAGCCTGCCGGTCGCGGAGTGCCGTCGCGACGAAATCCTGCTCGCGTACGCAATGAACGGGCATCCACTGCCTCCGCAGCATGGTTTCCCGGTCAGGCTCATCGTGCCGGGTTGGTATGGGATGACCCATGTCAAGTGGCTTCGCTCGATCACGGTGCTTGATCACAGGTTTGTTGGCTATCAGCAAGCAAGCGCCTACCATTACCGCCTTTCGGACGATGACCCTGGCGTGCCGGTCACGCGCATTCTTCCGCGAGCTCTCATGGAGCCACCGGGGATTCCGGACTTCATGTCACGGGTCCGCTTTTTGGGACTGGCCCGGCAGGTCCTTAGCGGTCGCGCATGGTCTGGTTGCGCGCCAATTACGAGAGTTGAAGTCAGCGCGGACGGTGGTTTCTCCTGGACTGAGGCCGCACTCGAGGACTCCGTCTCACCTTACGCGTGGCGCTCATGGAGCTATGTCTGGGATCCGACGAAGCCTGGCGAGTACGAGCTCTGCGCGCGCGCTACCGATGATGCAGGCAACGTCCAGCCGATCGCGCAAAACTGGAATCGCGAAGGGGTGCAGAATAACTCCGTTCACCGAGTGCGAGTCGTTGTCGTCGAACCTGGCAATCAGGTTCAAGCTCCTGCCGATCGGCGAATATCGGGCTAGCACGGGCGGTCCTCCGACCCGCGATCAGTCTCGATTACTAACCGGGCAAGACGTCGAGTTGGCTGAACCCTGACTCCAACCGCGTTTCGCCTGATATCCAACCGACCGGATGAGTGAACGCTGGGCCTCGGAACGCGAAGGAGTGGTACTCGCCGTTCTCGCCGCAAGGGTCAGCCTGGGTAGCAGCTATGTCGTCTAGAAAGCGCTCGTCGATGATCCGGCCGAGCCAAGAAGAATCCAATCGACCCAGGTCAACGCAAGTTATGACCGCCCGACCACCGGTCCGGACAAACTCCCTGATCAGTTGGGTCGGAGCTTCGCCCCAGATCGGCTCGACATGCTCGAGGCCCGCCGCCTTAACCCGGTCCTCAAACCATGCGCGTACGTCGGCAAGATGGATATCGCCAAATACGACTCCGGCAAAGCCCTCCGAACGCAACGCACCGAGCTCCGCAGCGAGCCGCGTATCCATCTCCGGCCAACTGGTGCCGATCACTCGGAGGTCGATCCCCGCGGCATCTGCTTGCGCCTGAATCATGTTCACGCGGGTGGCGTGGAACCGAACTCGACCCGTGACAGGATCGTGGAAGTTGATCAGCCGCGTTACATGCATGCCAGCGGCGGTCGCGCGCTGGAGCGCGAGCGCACTGTCTTTGCCACCGGACCACATCAGGGCGTACATAGCGTCCATCTCTCCCGGCGAAAATCGTAGGAGCTGTGGGAGTCAGTTCTGGTGCTCATAGGTCCAGCTATCCACCGACATGTGTGGCAGTCCGCGCCTGTGGCTGCCATGTTGCCTGTCTCAGCTACCAAAACTGGCGGGGATGGATGGGAATCGAACCCACCCAGGACGCCTCACAGCGCCCCGCAAACGGTTTTGAAGACCCATGGGGTCGTGTTGAATTCAGAACCGGCCCTGAAGGGCCCTTAACCCAACGGTCCATTAACCGTTTGGGCGGCTCGCTGATCGTCTTCAGCGAAGGCCCCCATTTTACCGCTCGGGACAGGCTAAGTCACCAAGGAGCCAGGGGTGGCCGTTTTGTAAACAGGTGGTCCGTCTCCGAGATCGAAATCGGCCAAAAAGGACCCTCTTCCCTGCGACCAGCTCTCGACATGCCCCAGCACGGTAGCCAGGACTGGACGCTCCGGCTCGCCGTCGGCGCCGCATCTACGCCTTAGCCAAAGGTGCAGTCGAGGGTGACCTTGGCAAGGGCGCTCTCGAGAACGGCGAGCTCCTGGTCGTCCAGCTTCGTGAGGAATAGATCGGAAACTCCGCGCAGGTGGACCGGAGCTGCGACGGTCAGACGGTCCAATCCGGAGTTTGTCAACTGGACCACGACACCGCGCGCGTCGGCATCGGCGTGGGCGCGACGAACCAGGCCTTCGTGGAGGAGCCGGGTGACGCGCCGAGTCATGCCGGAGCGTGAGATGAGGGCCCGGTCCGCCAGCTCAGTCATCCGCAACGAACCTCCAGCAATGGCCAGCTGAGCCAGCACGTCGAAGTCGGCCAGGGCCAGACCAGTCTTGCTTTCGAGATCGGTCTCAAGCTGGCGCAAGAGCGTGGCGTGGGCCCGGAGCAGTGCGTCCCAGGCCGGCAACCCGCGCCCGCCCGGCACCTCCCTCGCCACGATCCGATCGAAATGAGCAGCGGCGTCCAGTTCCGAAAGTACTTGCATATGCAATCACCAGAGGTTAAGATACTTGTACACGCAAGTATATCGAACTCGGAAGGAGGTTGGGGATGATCAAGGAAGCCGAAGTCGACCCGGATGGATCGCTGACTCGGAGGTGGGCCACGAAGGCGGATGACGCCCGAGTGAAACGAACTATGGCCGCCCTCGAGGCGAATGGAATCACGGTCCTCCGGGCGTCGGACGCCGCCGCGGCAAAGCTGATTGTCCTGGACCTCATCCCTGACGCCTCCCCGGTGCACCAGGGTGCCTCGCAAACGCTCGACGTGCTGGGCATCACCAACGAGATCGAAAAGTCCGGTCGCTACGGGGCGCTCCGCCCGCGGATCTGGAGTATGGATCGCGAGACCGAGGCCGACGAGATCCGCCGCCTGGGCGCGGCGCCGGATGTCATGCTCGGGAGCGTCCACGCCGTCACCGAGACCGGGTCGCTGCTCGCGGCTTCCATGAGCGGCACTCAGCTCGGGCCCTATGTCAGCGGCGCCGGACGAGTCATTCTCGTCGTCGGCACGCAGAAGATCGTGCCCGACCTCGATCAAGGTCTGCTCCGCATCAATGAATATGCGTGGCGGCTCGAAGACGCCCGCGCCCAGGCTGCGTATGGCATACACAGCGCGGTGAACAAGGTGGTCATCATCAACCGGGAGATAACTCCGGGGCGGATCACCGTGGTGTTGGTCGACGAGGTGCTCGGTTTCTAAGTGCCCCGGACAGAAGCACGGGAGACTACATCAGCCCTAGCAATCCCTAAATCCACGCTGGGTGTCGGGATCATCGGCGTCAGTCCCGTTCGTGGCTGGGCCGCCACCGCTCACATCCCGGCGCTGCGGGCGCTGCCGAACTACGAGATCCGAGCACTGAGCGCGCACAGCGCGGAATCGGCGCGGGCAGTGGGCCAGGCGTTTGCGGTCGGAGCAGTCTTTTCGGACCACGAGAAGCTGGTGACCCAGCCAGACATCGACCTGGTGGCTGTTACGGTCAAGGTCCCGCACCATCGAGAGCTCGTCTCGGCGGCACTCGCCGCCGGCAAGGCCGTGTACTGCGAGTGGCCGCTCGGCCGCGACCTCGACGACGCGCGAGCGGTGGCCGCACTCGCCGCCAAGCAAGGGGTGCGCACGGTCGTCGGGTTGCAGGCACGCCAGGCCCCGGCGATCGAGTTCGTCCAACAGCTGCTCCGAGATGGATACGTCGGCGAGGTCCTGTCCACGACCATGGTCGGACTGTCGATCCCGGGCGACGTCGTGGGACAGCCCAACGCCTACATGCTCGACAAGGCAAACGGGGCCAACCTGCTCACGGTCCCCTTCGGTCACAGCCTGGACATTCTGAATTACGTGCTGGGCGAGTTCGCCGAACTGTCGGCCGTGGCGGATGTTCGCAGGCCGCTGATCACCATCGAAGAGACCGGGGAGCAGATCGTGAAAACGGCGGCCGACCAGATCGCGGTGATCGGCACGCTCACGTCCGGGGCGACTGCCAGCGTCCACATCCGTGAGGCAGTTGCCGGCGGTACCGGGTTCCTATGGGAGATCAACGGGACCGACGGAACGCTCCGGATCACCGCTGACGCCGCACTCCCTGAAATCTTTCCCCTGACCGTCGCGGGAGCACAGGGGCGGAACGAGCTCGCCGAGCTTGCTGTCCCTACGGCGCTGACACAGAAATGGCCCACGCTCACGAGCCTGGAAGGAGCGCCTGCCTTCAACGTGGCTCGTGCCTACGCCGCGTTCGCGGCAGACATCGACAACGGGACTCACACTGTGCCGGACTTCGCCGACGCCGTCCGGCGCCACGAGGTCATCGCCGCCATCGAGAGGTCCGCTGCATCAGGGGAACGCGTGAAGGCGTGAGGCCCAGGGTGCAAATCCCGACTTCTTCGACAAAGTTCTCTTATCTGAACTGGCCAAAGAAAAGGCTGGCCGTTGACGTCACACGTCATCGATCGAATCTAATCCTCGCGCTGCTGTGCGCCGCCCAGTTCATGCTGATCCTGGACATCGCGATCGTCAATGTGGCGCTGCCCTCGATGCAGCG
>DASQAU010000152.1:0-3226 GCA_035635595.1 Candidatus Eiseniibacteriota bacterium | reverse complement strand
GATCGATTGCTGGAGTACACCGGGTCGATCAGCAAGCGCGACATGCAGGACCAGGTGCTCGACACCATGGACCTGGAGCGCGAGCGCGGAATCACGATCAAGCTCCAGGCGGTCCGCATGACCTATCCGGCTCGGGATGGCAAGAAATACGAGCTCAACCTCATCGACACACCGGGGCATGTCGACTTTGCCTACGAGGTGTCGAGGTCGCTGGCCGCCTGCGAGGGGGCAATCCTCGTCGTCGACGCCGCGCAGGGCATCGAAGCGCAGACGCTGGCGAACCTCTACCAGGCGGTCGAGGCGGGCCTGACGATCATCCCGGTCGTCAACAAGATCGACCTCGACGCCGCCCAACCCGAGATGGTTGCGGAAGAGATTGCCGACGTGACAGGTATCCCGCGAGACCAGGTCATCTTCGCGTCGGCCAAGCAGGGCATCGGGACTGAGGACATCCTTGAGGCTGTCGTCGCCAGGGTGCCGCCCCCGCGTGGCGATCCGTCAAAGCCGCTGCGCGCGTTGATCTTCGATTCGCACTACGACATCTACCGAGGGGTCATCACGTACGTGCGCGTGGTTGATGGCGAGATCATCCCGCGAACCAAGATCCGGATGATGAACACGGACAAGGTCCACGACGTGGACGAGGTCGGGTGGTTTGCGCCACGCCCGGTGCCCGCCGAGAAGCTGACCGCGGGCGAGGTGGGTTACGTCATTGCGGCGATCAAGAATGTCGTCGACGCGCGAGTCGGCGACACGATCACCACCGCCGAGCATGGTGCCACCACGCCGCTGCCCGGCTACCGGCAGGTCAAGCCCATGGTCTTCGCCGGCCTGTTTCCGTCCGACTCAGACCGGTTTCCAGACCTGAAGGAGGCGCTGGAAAAGCTCCAGCTCAACGACGCCGCGCTCTCGTACGAGCCGGAGAACTCGGCCGCCCTGGGTTTTGGCTTCAGGTGTGGTTTCCTTGGTCTGCTCCACCTGGAGATCGTCCAGGAGCGGCTGGAACGTGAGTTCGAGCTCGACCTGATCACCACGGCGCCGACCGTGGAGTACGAAGTGAAGCTGAAGCGTGGGGGAGTGATCGCGGTCGACAACCCGGCGCTGCTGCCGGACCCGACCATGATCGAATCCATCGCCGAGCCTTACGTGAAGCTGACCATCATCGTGCCGTCCGTTTATGTCGGCCCGATGATGGAGCTGTGCCAGGAACGTCGAGGCTCATACAAGCACCTTGAGCACAAGCCAGGGGACCGGGTGGTGCTCGAGTATGAGATCCCTCTCGGCGAGATCATCCACGACTTCTACGACCAGCTGAAGTCCCGTTCCAAGGGCTACGCGTCGATGGACTACGAGATGATCGGATTTCGCGAGGGCGACCTCGTCAAGCTCGACGTTCTCGTGGCGGGCGAGCCGGTCGATGCGCTTTCACTCATCACTCATCGCAGCAAAGCCCAGGTGCAAGGTCGCAAACTTGTCGAGAAGCTCAAGACGATCATCCCGCGGCAGATGTTCGAGGTGCCGCTGCAGGCGGCGATCGGCGGCAAGGTGATCGCGCGCGAGACGATCCCGGCGATGAGGAAGGACGTGCTGGCGAAGTGCTACGGCGGCGACATCACCCGCAAACGAAAGCTCCTGGAAAAACAGAAGGAAGGCAAGCGACGGATGAAGCGGGTCGGCTCGATCGAGATACCGCAAGAGGCGTTCATGGCGGTGCTCAGCCTTGACTAGAAGGCCGCGACTGATCGCCTTGGTCGCGCTGGCGGCCGTCGTGCTGGGTGCGTGCACGAGATCATCGGGGGCGACTGCGGGAGCGAAGCCTGCTGACATCTACGCAGGCTCGATCATGCTTGCGGACCTGACGGCGGTGGTCGGCGACTCGGCCAACTGGTGGCCAGGACCGCCGACCTTCGGGGTGCGCCCGCTGGACACCGCCAACATGCCGCCGCAAGTGCGGTCGGAGACGATGGTGCGTTTCTCCCACGTCGGCACCGCTGAGAGCGTGCTCACGCTGTACCGGGTCTGGGACACGACCGCCCTGGCGACTGCAGTCATGAGCAGCTACGAGACCGCCCTCGGCACGTCACTCACCGGGGCGAAAGCCGGCGACCAGGTGCTCTACTACCAGCAGCAGCTCCAGTACGGAGCTGCGCCCTACGCGACCCTGGCCTACATCCGCGTCGGCCAGACGATCATCCAGATTGGCTGGACCCGCACGGATTCCTATGGCAGCGCGAGCCAGCTGGGGAAGATCGCCGTCAAGATCGCCTCGCGCCTGAAGCAGGTCACCGCGGGCAAGGTGCACGCGACGCCGCCGTCCACGACGGATACCGCGATGCTCCCACCGGCCGGGCCCTACCTGACGCTGCTGGGGTCGACCCGGCTTCCCATCGAGGCCGCTGTCGTGATGGTGCACTCAGCGTCGCCAGGCTCGATGGCCGCCGGTCTTCGCGACGCAGGCCTCAAGACATTTGTCTTCGGCGACTACACGCTCGACAACGACACGCACATGGAAGTGCGAGCTGGCATCCTCGAATTCCAATCCGTGGCTGCCGCATCAGCCTGGCTGGACGAGGTCCGAGGCACCAACCAGATGACGTCGGACGGATTCGCCGCTTACTTCGACGATTTGACGGGCCAGTACTTCTTGCTGTTCCTCGCCGGCACCAAGGCAGCGGTCTACATCTGCCGGTCGGTGGCCGAAGGCGAATCCGCGTCGCGGTCGTGCGAGGCGCCGATCGCGCCGGTTGGCGCGGCGTGGAAGTCGAGCCTCAGAGGCTAGTCGCCGGCGCCTGATCGCGCACGCGTCGCCTGGAACCACCGCCATTGCTTGGTCAGGCCTTCGCGCAGCGAGACTCGCGGCTCCCAGCTCAGGCGCTCGCGCGCGAGATTGATCGACGCACCGGTGTGCCTCGGCTCGCCGGGGACGGCGGGCAGCATCTGCCTTCGCACCTCGATGCCGCTGATGTCCTCGAGAGTTGCCAGCACCCCGTTGATCGTGACGCGGCTGCCGCCGCCCAGGTTGAAGACCTGTCCGATGACATCCGCGTTCGCTGCCTTGATCGTGCCTTCGACAGCGTCCGAAACATAGGTGAACTCGCGCGTCTGCTCGCCGTCTCCGAACACCTCGATCGCCTCGCGATCGACGAGCGCCTGCATGAAGCGAGCGAAGGCCATGTCGGGCCGCTGTCGTGGTCCAAACACCGTGAAGTACCTGACGGATACGGCC
>DASQAU010000151.1:0-8329 GCA_035635595.1 Candidatus Eiseniibacteriota bacterium | reverse complement strand
TGACGGCGCGGTGGAGCCTCATGGTGCTGTTAGCTTACCGGCGCGTGGGTCAGCCAAGCCCGAGGGTCGTGAAGCGCAAGTCGGTCACCTCGACGCAGGACATGGCTCGCGCCCTTCCGATCGGCTCGATCGTCGTCGCCGACCATCAGACCGCCGGCCGCGGACGCCTTGACCGCCGCTGGGAGTCTCCACCCGGCACCGCGCTCCTGGTGTCGTTCGTTCTTACACCCAATGCGATCCTGAGCCTGGCCGCGGGTGTTGCCGCCGCCGAAGCGTGCGGCAGCGGCGTCCGGCTGAAATGGCCCAATGACCTGCTGCTGGGCGGCGGCAAGGTTGGCGGAGTGCTGGTCGAATCGTCTCCCACCAAGGCGGTCTGCGGCATCGGCATCAACCTGACCTGGGCGCCGAAAGGCGCTGCAAAGCTCGACCAGGATCGGGATCAGCTCTTGGAGAAATTGCGCATCGAGCTGGAGCGGTGGACATCGGCGACTGCGGATGAGGTGCTCGCACGCTGGCGCGAGCTCTCAGACACGCTGGGCAGGAGGGTCCGCGTCGAGCTGTCGGACACCGCGATCGAGGGCATCGCGGAAGACATCGGGTCGGGAGGCGAGCTCATCGTCGACGGACATCCGGTGAGCTTCGGCAGCGTCATTCATCTATGAGCCCGACGATCTCGGGCAGAACCTCCCCAGAGCGGCCGTGGATGACAACCTCTGCGAGCTCGTCGAAGGGAGTCGGCTCCGCATTGATGACGATCATCCGGGCGCCCGAACGGAGTGCGACCAGCGGGATGTCCGCCGCGGGATAGACCACCAGCGAGGAACCCACGACGAGCACCACGTCGGCCTCGCGAGCGAGCGCGAAGGCTTTCGTGATCGCCGCATGCGGCATTGGTTCGCCGAACAGCACCACCGTCGGCTTGAGAAAGGTCCCTCCGCAAACCTTGCAGCGCGGAGGCATCTCCACGTCCAGGCGGGCCTGCACGTCAGCCCGAGGTTCCCGGGTTCCGCAGTCGAGGCACTGCACGGTGCGGCTGGACCCGTGGATCTCGACCACGTTGCGGCTGCCAGACTCCTGGTGCAGGCCGTCGGTGTTCTGGGTGACGACCGCGGCCACGTGGCCGGTCGCCTCGAGCGCAGCGAGCGCGTGGTGGCCGGGGTTGGGACGAGCCGCGAGCGCGACTCGGCCCCGATCTTTCGAGACCTTCCAGTAAGCGCTCGGGTCGGCCATGAAGTACTCGATGGAGGCGACCTTGATGGGGTCGTACTGCTTCCACAAGCCGCCATCTCCCCGAAAGGTCGGGATGCCGCTTTCGGCCGAGACGCCGGCCCCGGTCAACGCCAACCCACGCCGAGCCGAAGACAGAATCTTGGCCGCCAGGCGGACGCTCAAGCTCCGTCCTGGGTCACGGCGACGACAGCCTTGGCCGTCTGATGCTGCCTGTGATCCGAGTAGGAGGCGAGTGCGGCGTCCGTCGGAAACTGCACCCACGGCGACGTCCTGTCCTCGCGGATCGCGGTGACCTTGAACAGCCGGAACGTCTCCGCCGACTTGCCCTTGAGCTGAAGGCCGGGCATCTCGTCGACCGCGATGAAATCCGCGCAAACCTGGTACGAAGTCCAGCCGATCAGCAGGTTGAAAGCCGGCGCCGCGCCGCAGAAGCGAGAGGCGGTGTTCACCGTGTCGCCGAGCGCCGTGTACTGGAGCCGATCCTTGCTCCCCATGTTCCCGACGACCGCCGGCCCGGTGTTCACGCCGATGCCCCAGCTGATCGGCGGCAACCCCTTGGAGGCGAGCCTGGCTTCAAGGACCGGCGCCTGGTTGACGAGGTCGTAAGCGCAGCGGATGGCGAGCAGCGCGTGGTCGGGCTGATCGACAGGCGCGTTCCACAGCGCCACTATCTCGTCGCCGACGTACTTGTCGATGGTCCCGTCCCATTTCAGGATGAGCGAGCTCATCTCGTCGAGATACTCCTGGATCACGGACTGAACGTCCTCGGCGGACATCCCCTCAGACATGGCCGTGAAGCCCCTGATGTCGACAAAGAGCAGCGTGATGTCGCGCCGCTCGCCCTTCGAGATGATGTCCTCGATCGAACGCTTCGCGGCGAGCTGCAGCACGATGCGGGGGTCCACGTAGTGACCGAAGATGCGCTCCACCTTTCGCCGCTCTCGTTCTTCGAGGACATAGCGCGCAGCGAGCGAAAAGGTGGCCGCCAGGATGATCGCCATGGGCGCGTATACGGGATCGGACAGGTATCCGAGCTGACTCAGGAGAAAAACCGCTCCGTAGTAAAGAACGAGAACCCCTCCTGTGAAGAGCACTGCAGTGCGAAACGACAGCAGGTAGACCCACAGCGCCACGACGAGGGAGAACAGCAGGATCGAGAGGATCACCGAGTTACGTGGCTGGGCGCGGATATACCGATCGGTGAGCACGGTGCTGATCGCGTCGCCAAGAATCCGGAACCCATAGTTCTGGTTGTCCTGCATGCAGACTTTCCGGCTGCTCGGACAGAAGCCGGTGTCCGGGTCGTACGGATGCGAAAAGCTGACGGCCTGCGAGTAGACGTCGCCTGCATCGATGAGCTTTGACCCAACGATGACGATGTGGTCGGTGATCAGCTTCGGATCTGGACAGCTCGCGTTATAGGCATCGACGTACGAGCAGGCCTGGTCCGAGCCGCGAGTGAAGTTGATGAGCATCTCGCCATCGACCAACGGGATCCGATGCGATCCCAACTGCGCGGAGGAGCCATCGGCGGCCACGATGAGCGGGCTGCCAGTTGCGGTCAACACCCTCAATGCCTGGAGAAACGCGGACTCATCCGCTTCGTTCTGGGGACACGTCTCTTTGGGTCGGAGTGGAACGCCACGCACGACATCGGCGGCATTAGGCGGGGAGAGGCTTCGGTCGGCGACCGAGGCGGCCACGGCAGAGAACTCTGCCCTCGGCCACACATCGGCTGTGCAGACCAGGACCACGTTGCCCGCCGACTTGATCGCCGCCGCCAGAAGGTCGTCGGTCTTCTCACCGGTCTCTACGTCGACACCGGTCAGGTGGTCGAGTGGGATGTCGAAGAGGATCACCTTCGGGTGCTGCTTCGCGAGGTAGTTGATGACCCGGGCGTTGTATGAGTTCTGCCAGGGAAATGTGCCAAGCGCTTTCTGCGAACGCGAGTCGACCTCGACAAAGGTGATGCTCGCATCCGGCGGGGGTCCGGGAAACAACTGATCCTGCGCCGCGTAAAACGGCCTGTCCACCAGACCGATTGAGCTCAAGGCCAGCACGAGGAAACCTGCCAGCACGCCGGCAAGCGCAAAGCGCCAGGCCAGACGCCAGTCGCCCACACGCTCGCGGACCATGCGCCGCTATCTTAGAAAGCGTGCGCGTGACCGTCCCGGAATCGCGCCGGATGGTCGCGCTGTACCTCGCCGCCGGCGCTTCGTTTGCCGCCCTTTCGGCGCGCGGTCTCACCGTGCCTCTCTACGCACACGAGCTGGGGGCGAGCCGGTTCGAGGTCGGCGCCTTGTTCTCGGTCTCCACGCTGGCAGCGGCGCTTCTGTCGCTGCCGTCCGGCATCCTGGTCGACCGCTTTGGCACGCGAGCGCTGCTCGGCATCTCATTTCTGCTCGCTGCCGTGTCGCAGCTCGCCACGGCTGCCACATCAAGCGTCCCTCCTCTGTTCATCTGGCAGGTGGTCGGCGGACTGGCAGGCGGCATGCAGCAAGCCGCGCTGTTCAGCGCAGTCACCGAATCCACACCGGGCAGCCGTCTCGGACGCTCGATGGGCTGGCTGACCTTCTCGATGCAGGCGGGGTTCTTCCTCGGGCCGTCGATCGCCGGCATCACGCTGCGCTGGCTCGACATCAGGACGGACATCGCCGTGACGACCGCCCTTCTCGTTTTCGCCATCCCGGGAGCGCTCGCCGCAAGCGGGACGCGCCAGGGCACCGGGGTAGGTTTGTCCTTGCGCGCGCCCCTTCAAGCACTCCTGCGGCAGCCGGCGTTTGTGCCGGTGACGATCGGGCTCATCGCGGTGACGCTCGTCTGGGGGACGGTCGGTGCTTTCCTTCCGGTGTTCGGCAAGGAGGCGCTCGGGCTGCCGAGCGCCGAGGTGGGCTACCTGCTCGCCCTCCAGGCCATCGTCAACGGCCTCTCACGGCTGCCCGGCGGTCGCCTCGTCGACCGTGCCCGCCACCGCTGGCCGATCGTGTTCGTCGGAGTGATCGTGTGGTCGGCGGCTACCGTCGTGCTCGGCCACCTGACTGGATTTGTGGGCCCGGCGATCGTCCTTGTGGTCGGGACGCCCTTCATGGCCACCGCGTTCGTCGCGATCGGCGTCGTCTTCGCGGACCTGTCCGCCACCTCGACACGCGGTGTGACGATGGGCATGTACGGCACCATCCTTTTCATCGGCCTGTCGGCTGGACCGCTCGTGTTCGGTCCAGTGGTGCAGAACGCCGGCTATGCGGCCGGATTCACCGCCTGCGCGGTGGTCGCGGTTGTGCTTGGGGTCGTGATGGCGGTGATGCATGCCGAGCCGATGCGGCGGCGGTCCGAAGCTCGGCTGCCTCCCCCCGCGCCGGGGACTTGAGATATTCGGCCAGCACGCGTTCGTGGCTGGGGAAGGCGAGCGGCGGAAGCGAATCGAGCTGGAAGACGCCGACCTCCAGCATCTCTGCGCCGGCCGCCAGGCGCTCCCCATCGGCAAGCCGCCCGCGATAGGAGACCCCGACAATGCTCGATGCGTCCGTCTTGGCGACGTGGTACACGCCGAGCAGCCCGGTGAGCTCGACCTGCGCGCTGATCTCCTCGAGGCACTCCCGGATGGCGGCATCCGCCGGATCCTCGTCGTGGTTGACGAAACCACCGGGCAGGCACCAGAGGCCGTAGCCCGGCTCGATCGACCGTCGCCCCAGGACGATGCCGCCACCGACCTCGACGACCACGGCGGTTGCCACCTTCGGGTCACGCCACAGGACGAAGCTGTCGTTTGGGCAGGCTTCGAGCTCGCGGCCGTCGATCATGCGCGGCACCAAAGCGGCGCCGCAGTTGACGCAGAAGTGACTCATCAACTAGCGAGGGTACGCGTGAGACGAGCGGCTACGCGTGCTGCTGCTGCTTGGCCGGGAGCGCCTTCATGTCAGCGACGCGAACCTGGTTGCGGCCGCCCTGCTTCGCCGCGTAGAGCGCCTGGTCGGCGCGCTCCATCAGCGTCGTGAAGAGCGCCGGCTCGTCGGTCGCCGCGACGCCGATGCTGATGGTGAGCTTCAGTCCGCCGGGGAACGTTGCGGCCGCGACCTTTGAACGAATGCGCTCGGCGAGAGTCCGCGCACCCGCCTCGGTCGTCTCGTGGAGGATCAACCCAAACTCTTCGCCGCCGTAGCGGGCGCACACGTCAGACTCGCGCGCGCCGTGCTCCAGGATCTGTGCCAGCTCGTGCAGCACGGCATCGCCGTTCAGGTGGCCGTACGTGTCGTTGACCTGCTTGAAGTGGTCGAGGTCGATCATCATGAAAGCGATCGCCTTGTGATGGCGCCGCGCCCGCTGCATCTCCTGCAGGAACCGCTGCGCCAGCGCGCGCCGGTTCGGCAGCTTGGTCAGCTCGTCCGTGAGCGCGTTCTCCTCCTGCGCCTGAAACAGCTGCGCATGCCGGATGGCGATCGCGGCCTGAGACGCGACACCGTTGAGCAGGTCGGCCTGGTCCTCGGTGAGCTCGCGCCATGTGTTGAGGTAAAGCTCCATCGCCCCCATGAGCTGGCCGGAGCGCTGCACGGGGATGATCAGGGCGTGCTGCGGATGGCCGCCTCCCTCGATGCCGGGAGCCGTCTTCTCGTCCAGCTTCACCACCAGGGGGCGCATCGCGGCGATGGCGGTGCGGACCGGCTCCTCCTCGATCTTCCGGATCGAGCCGCGAGCTCGGTGGGCGAGGTTGTACTCGCCTTCTCGTTTCATGTCCGTCTTGCCGGGCTCCACGAGGTACATGGCGCCGGCGACGGCGCCCATGATCCGGCCCGCGTGCGTCAGAGCCACGTTCAGGACCTCCTCCAGGGCGAGCGAGGAGTTGACCGCCGAGGCGATCGCCAGGAGCAGCGCGGCGCGATCGCGCGCTCCGCTCTCGTCTTCGAGCGCTGCCTGGAGGTCCCTGGTCGTCCCACGGAGCCTCATCAGCGACACGGTGAGGAGCAGGAAGGCGAAAACGAGCAGCACCGAAGTGATCAGCAGTACGCCCGCCAGTTCCAAAAACCATGCCTCCCGGCGCTGAAGTTGTCATAGGTTAACGCTCGGGCCTGGGAGTTGGTTCGGCTCTAAGGCTATACTCGGGCCAATCGAGCCCCTCTCATTCGACGACCTCCCACTAGGCGGTGAGTGGACCACCCGCCGCCGCACCATTTCGGATTCAGAGATCGCGCTGTTCGCCGGGATCTCGGGTGATTTCTCACCGCTTTCGATCGAATCGGGCCACGGTCAGGCCCGCCTGGCGCCCCCCACCCTGGTCGTGGCGGTGGCGGTCGGCCTCGGCACCATCGACATGCCGGTCCCACAGGTCGAGGAGTGGGAATGGCTGAACTGGAAGTTCCCCCGGCCCATCCGCGCCGGCGACACGATCTACGCCCGCTGGACGCTGACCCAGAAGCGGCCCCCGGTCGGGGGTGCCCCCACCTCGATCGTCGTCTGGAGGGTGGATGTCCACACCGCCGATGGCGCCCTGTGCGCTGAAGGCGAGGTCGGAGCCAAAGTCAGGCGCCAGGCGGGAGCCAGGGACCGCGAACGCCCGACCGAAGCCGCAAGCGCATCCGCTGCGGTCGCAGCGGCGCCGAGAAGGCGCCGGCGCCGTCGCCCCGCCGGGTCCAACGGGCCCCTGCCCGAAACCCCCGCCATCGCCGCCTCTCCCGCCCCGGCCGTCAAGCAAGAGCGGGCCGCGGGCGCCCCGAGAAGGCGGCGCCGGCGATCCCGACCGGCCAGCTCCACAGCGGCTCGCGATGGGGAGACCGCGGCGGCAGCGCAGGCGCCCGCCCCAGAACCAGTCCCTACCGCGACGCCGGCCCCCTCGGGCTCAGCCGCGCGAGGCGGCCTCAGCCGGGTCATCCGGCGCCTGCGCCGAACCTGAGGTCCTACGCCTCCAGCGCCTCCAGGTACTCGATCACCCGCCGCGTCAGCTGCGACGGCGTGGACGCGCCGCTGGTCACGCCGACCTTTTTCACCCCCGTAAACCAGCTCAGGTCAAGTTCCTCAAGACTGTCCACCAGGTAGGCCGGCTTGTTGGCGAGCTTCTTCACGACTTCGACCAGGCGCAGCGAGTTTGACGAGCGGGGGCTGCCCACGACGATGACCACATCGACGTGCTGGGCCGCCTCGACCGCCGCCTCCTGGCGCTCCTGGGTCGCCCGGCAGATCTCGTTGTGCACCTCGGCCTGCGGGTAGCGGGCTTTGACGCGGCCGATCAGGTCCTCGGTGTCCCAGACGGACAGCGTGGTTTGGCACGTGACCGCGATCCGATCGCCCTTCAGCTCGAGCGCGTCGATGTCCTCTGGATCCTGGACCAGGTACACCTTGCCCGGCGCCTCGCCGACCACGCCTTCCGGCTCCGGGTGACCTTTCCGTCCGATGTACACGACCTCGTAGCCCTTTTGCGCGAGGTCGGCCACCAGCTCGTGGGTGCGGACGACGTCCGAGCAGGTGGCGTCGACCGGGTTCAAGCCCAGCTCCACGGCGCGCTGTTTTACCTGCGGCGACACACCGTGGGCGGTGAAGATCACGGTACCTGCCTTGATCTGGTCCAGCCCGGCGAGCCGATCTGGCTGGTCGACCAGGGCGATGCCCTGCTGCTGCAGGTCGTCGGTCGCGTGCGTGTTGTGCACGAGCATGCCCAGCATGTGCACCGGCCCGTCCGTCTCCTCGCGCACGCGTTTGGCGATTCGAAAGGCGTCCACCACGCCGTGGCAGTAGCCGCGGGGCGTGATCTTGACCACTTCCATCTGAAATGGAGTTTACGAGGAGGTGCTAGCTGATCCCGCCGAACAGGTCGTCTTCCGGGAGCGATGAGCCAGGATCTCCACGCACCAGCTGGTAGTACTCGGTCCCGAAAGCCAGCTCGTAGATCTGGCTCGCCATGGTGGTGAACCACGAGTTGGGATCGTTCTGGCTCAAGTGCGCGCCGAACGCCTTGCGCTTGTCCTGGACGTAGTCATGGACGTCGATGCGGGCCGTCACGAGCTCGTCCGGCGTGCCGGCGATGCGCATGTTGGAGTTCTGTTGCTGCGCAGCCTCTTCCGGCATCTGCTTCATGAACTCTTCCATCATCGAGCGCGGAATCGCCGTGTAG
>DASQAU010000150.1:0-25771 GCA_035635595.1 Candidatus Eiseniibacteriota bacterium | reverse complement strand
CCGCGCATCTGAACGGCCGGCCTCACCTCAACTCCTGTCTTCAAGTTGGTGATCAGCCCGCGGGCTGCAACCTGTGGATGTGAGGCCACCTCATCCAGTTCGAGCACCGGTTCGCAGCACGCATCAAGTGCGGCGAGGTCGCGCTCCCACTCCGATCGCGACTTTGAAAGGAACACTTCCTCCATCGCGGTGTGCACCTCATCTCCTTCAGCGCCCTCTGCAAACTGGAGCCCGACGAGCTCCGGCCTACCGACAGCAATGCAGAGCGCGGCCCAGAACTTCGGCTCGAGCGCGCCGACACTGTAAAAACCTCCGCCCCTGCAGGTGTACACGCGGTAGCAGGCGTGGCGGCCCCCCAGCCGCTGGTCGCCCCGGCCTACCTCCTCGCCGCCGGCTCGCGCCGCAAGCGTCAAAGACATCCAGCTCACGGCGCCGTCGGTCATCGACACATCGAGCCACCGCCCTTGCCCGCCGCGCTGCACCGCGACCAGCGCACCGAGGATCGCGACCGCCGGCTGGAGGCCGCCGCCTCCGATGTCCGCCACCTGGACGGACAGCGGCACCGGCGGTCCGCCCCGGGCGCCGTTGAGGCCGAGCGCTCCTGCGGCCGCCATGTAGTTGATGTCGTGGCCGGCGCGTCCGGCGTATGGCCCGTCCTGCCCGTAGCCGGTGATGGAGCACATGACAAGGCGCGAGTTGCGTTGGTGCAAGGTGTCCCAGCCCAGGCCGAGCCGCTTCACCACGCCTGGACGGTTGCCCTCGACCAGGACGTCGGCGCTGTCGACGAGCCGCAGCAGCAGGTCCCGCCCAGCCTCCGCCTTGAGGTTCAGTGAGACGCTTTTCTTGTTGCGGTTGAGGGAGTTGAAGAGGACGCTCTGGCCGTCGACCAGCGGCGGGGTCCAGCGCATGTAGTCACCCTGGTCGGGGTCTTCGACCTTGATGACCTCCGCGCCCATGTCAGCCAGGAGCATCGTGCAGAAGGCGCCCGGCAACAATCGGGTCAGGTCGAGAACGCGGATTCCTGTCAGCGGCACAGGGTGAATTGTCTCCCTCTCCTCATCGGAGAGAGGGGCTTGAGCTGGAAAGGCGCGCTTCGGAGGCGACACATATGGGGCCTCCGTGCGTTAATACCGCATGAAAGGCGTAGGTCCCAGAATGCGTCCCAGCAGTCCCCGGCTCGGTGAGATGACGATCAAGGTCCCAGCGCCGTTCGCCGGGATCTCGGATCTTGGTTTCACGGCCCAGTACCGCGCGCAGCAGTTCAACGAGCCGCAGCGCGACGTCCCGCTTCTGATCGAGGGCCCGGAGCCGCCGATGCGAAGGCTCGCCGAGCTCCTGCAGCTGCTCACGGACACGGACTCCATGGCCTACGCGTGGAGCCATCCGGTGATGCTCAGCGACGAGGTTGTGGTGCTCGCCTTTCGCGATCGCAGCGTGTCGTCCGCACGGACGCTGTCGGATGGCGCACGCGCGGCAGACTACGTGATGAACCTGGTCCGCCCGGTGGTGTTCACGTTCCTGCGCGACTGCGCGACGATCGCGCACCTTCGCCTGTCCGAGGTGATCGAGATGCGTGTCAAGGCCGACGAAAAGTCGATGGCCGAGCTGACGCTGCCGCTCGAAGACATCGTGCAGCCGAACGGCGAGCGGCTCCTGTGGCAATTCGCCGGCTAGGCCGGCGCTCGTACCGCTAAGAGGACGGAGAGGGAGAAGGAGACACCCGAGCCGGGCTCGCGGTCTCCGCGGCGCTGGCCCTGGCGCTGCTGGTCGTCGTGCTGCCTGGAATGGCGATCGGTCCCGGTCCCTGGTTGGCGAGGTAAAGCGCCAGCGGCACGACGATCATGCCCACCAGAACGGTGAGGACGAAGGTGACCGCCCCCCACTCCTTACGCAAAACAGCCCAGTTCACGAGCGCAGAATTCTACCGAGACTGAGAACTCTAGTAGTCGTCGTCGCCCGAGCCCGAGCCTGAGAGACCTTCCTCTTCCTTCTTCTTGCGCTGGTTCAGGAGGCGGATGAAGTCCTGCGCACGGGCGAGCGCCTTCCAGCGCTCCGGAAAGAAGTCCTGGACCAGGATCTGCCGGTCCGGAAGCTGGTACACGGTGACGCACCATTTGTTGAGGGTGCGCGAAACCTCGACCTCGAAGTCCTTCTCCGCGGTCTCGTACTTGACGACCTTGTCGTCATCGAACTTTCTTCGTCCTGAAACAGCCATAGGTAAACACTCGTTTGGGAATTCGGCTCATTGAGCGTCTTTCGATTATAGCCCCGTTTCTTCCCTATCCGTCCCCGCCCTACCCGCCCCCGTCGAGGAGCTCGCGCAGGAGGGGAGCCAGCTCATCGCGGAGGCCTTCCCGCTTCATGGCCAGGGCGATGTTGGCGCGGAGGTAGCCGGGGACGGTTCCGGTGTCGTAGTAGTCCCCCTCGAACTCGAGCGCGACGACCGGGTGCGACCCGAGCGTCCGCTTGATCGCGTCGGTGAGCTGGATCTCTTGCCCGGCGCCCGGCTCTGATCGGTTGAGCTCCGCGAAGACGGCGGGCGTGAGGACGTAGCGGCCGATGATCGCCAGGTCAGAAGGCTCGGTGCCTGGCATGGGCTTTTCGACCATGTCCGTGACGTCGTGCAGCCGGCCTTTGCTGCTGTCGATCGCCACCACGCCGTAGCGGCCGATCTGGCTGCGCGCAAACCGGCGCACGGCGAGCACCGTCGCGCCTGTCTTGTGGTGCGCATCGATGAGCTGCTTGAGGCACGGTTCGGAGGCGCCGAGGATCACGTCGTCCGCCAGCAGCACTGCGCACGATTCGCCTTCGACCAAGCGCCGTGCCGTCCACACGGCGTGCCCCAGCCCAAGTGGTTCTTTTTGCTGAAGGTAGGTGATGTCCACCTGGTTGCTGAGATCGTCGACTTCGCTCAGGATGTGGAGCAGGTCGCTCTTGCCGCGCTGGGTGAGGTAGTGCTCCAGCTCGAGCGAGCGGTCGAAATGATCGACGATGGCTCGCTTGCCGCCGCCGGTCACCATGATCACCTGCTCGATGCCGCTGGCGATCGCCTCCTCGACGCCGTACTGGATGGTCGGCTTGTCGACCAGAGGCAGCATCTCCTTGGGCTGCGCTTTGGTTACAGGAAGAAAGCGCGTGCCCAGCCCGGCTGCGGGAAAGATGGCCTTCCGAACTGGGGGCATCGTCACAAGCCACAATCTATCTCGTGGCGACCGGGGAAAGTGTTCGGCCTGGGCTCGAAGGACGACTCGAGCGGGTGGTCGAAGGTGAGCTGATCACGCGGCATGTCGGTGGGGCGGGCACGTTTTCGACGCCCGCGATGATCGGCCTGATGGAGATCACAAGCCACCGCTCGGTTGAGCCGCTGCTCGCGAACGGCGAAACCACCGTCGGCTATGAGGTGCACGTTCGCCACCTCGCCCCGGCTTCACCGGGAAGCACGATCGTCGTGACAACCCGCCTCAACGAAGTCAAGGGCAACAAGCTTTACTTCGAGGTCGAGTGCCGGCAGGGCGACAGCCTGATCGGGTCCGGCATCCACAAGCGGGCGATAGTTCCGGCCAGCTACTAGCTCTTCGTCGCGCCGCGCCTATGCTCTTGGGGTGCCGTACTGGCAGATCGTCACGCGGTCGTTCAAGATCAGCTGGCGCCACAAGTACCTCTGGTTGCTGGCATTCTTCGCCGGCGAAGGTAGCGGGGGCTTCAGCCTCAACGGCCCATCCGGCCCACCGGGGACCGGCGGCAATGGGAACGTCCCAGACGTCGCCGCCATCAACCAGCAGGTCACCCGCTGGCTGGCTGAAAACCTTGGTTTGATCGTGGCCGCGTCGGCGGCGATCATCCTGATCGCAGTCGCATTCTTCGTGCTGGCGGCTGTGTGCGAAGGGGCGGTGGTGCGAGCAGCCGCCGAGCATGACGCTGAGCGGCCGTTCGGCCTGGGCTCTGCATGGCGGACCGGCCGGACGACGATGGGCGCGATCATTCGATTCCGACTGCTGATCGTCGCCCTGGCGCTGCCTGTATTCGTGGTGTTCATTGCGCTTGCAATCGGATTTGTGGCGGCAATCGCCGGCGACAACAAGCCTGTCATCGGCGTGCTGGTGCTGTTTGGAATCCTGTTTCTCCTGGCCGCGATCGTTTACGGAGTCGTGCTTTCGTTTCTTGACCGGCTTGGAGGTCGGGCTGTGGTGCTCGAGCAGCTCGGAGCGACGGCTGCGCTTGGACGCGGATACCAGCTCCTGACCAAGCGATTGGGACGCGTGCTTCTGGTCTGGCTGCTTTCGATCGCCGTCGGCATCGCGCTCGGCATCTGCTTCGCGATCGTCGGCACCATCCTGGTGGCGCCGGCGGCAGTCATCGCGTTCGCCGCTTACGCGAGCGGCTCACCCGCGTGGTGGCTGGCGGTCGTGCTTGCGGCCTTGATCCTGCTGCCGATCCTCCTGGTGATCCAGGCCTTCCTGGCCGCTCAGAGCTCGACCTACTGGACGATTGCCTTCAGGCGGCTCGAGGTCGACCAGCCACGCGCGTACGCGTTCCCGCCGCCGCAGGTCCCGCAGCCCCCACCACCCTCGCAGGGACTCGCTGCGGGATAGGCATCAGCGTTTCTTCTTTCTTTTCTCCGCGAGGTGCTGCGCCAGCTTCTTGAGTCCTGGATTGACTGCGACGACTTTCGGGCCGCGCACCTTCTTGTCTCGTGCCTTGACGTGGGCGTTTTCTCGCGGCGACACGCGATCCAGGTCGTCAGCCACGCGCTGATGTTAGCTTCGCACTCTTGAAGCAAGTCGACGAGCGGCAGCAAAGTGTTACACCCGCCGATGTAGAGCGCGCCGCCGGCGACCTCCGGGCTTACCTCTCGCCAACACCGCTCCAACACTCGCGGGCCTTCACAGAAAAGGCGCGCTGCCACGTCCACTTGAAGATCGAGTCGATTCAGCCGATCCGCGCCTTCAAGGTTCGGGGCGCCCTCAACAGGCTGATCCGACTGCCTGAGGCCGAGCGCGCTGCGGGCGTGATCACAGCGTCGGCCGGAAACCACGGCCTGGGCGTCGCTTACGCTGCCGCCACCTTCAAGGTGCCCGCAACGGTCTACGTGCCGGAGACCGCCAACGCCTTCAAGGTCGAGGCGATTCGCAGATTGGGCGCGCGAGTGGTGGCCGCGGGTCGCAACTACAGCGGTGCGTATGCCGAAGCGCTCAGCGCGCAGCAGGAGAGCGGCGCCGTTTTTGTCCACGCGTATGACGACGCGGACGTCGTCGCCGGGCAGGGCACCATCGCCACCGAGCTCCTGGCCGACCTCCAGGACTTCGACACCGTCCTCGTGCCTGTCGGAGGCGGCGGGCTGATCGGCGGCATCGCCCTCTACCTGAAGGCACGGAAGCCCGGCATCAGGGTGATCGGCGTCGAGCCCACCGGGGCGGACGCGATGCATCGCTCATTGAAGGCTGGAAGCATCGTCACGCTCGAGCGGGTCACCACGATCGCCGACGGGCTGGCCGCGTCAGCTCCTGGAAAGCTGACCTTCGAGCTGGCACAGCGCTACGTCGACGAGGTGGTGTTGGTCGAGGACTCCGAGATGCTGCGCGCGATCCGCCTGTTGTTCGAGTGGGAGCACCTGCTCGCCGAGCCGGCGGGTGCGGCGGCGCTGGCGGCGCTCCTCTACCACCATCGACCGGCGCCGAACGAGAAGGTGGTCGTCATCCTGTCCGGAGGAAACGTCACCGACGAGGTGATGCTGCGGGCCCTGAAAACGCGCTGACGCGAGTACGCTGGAGCCGTTTCCGTTTTTCGAAACGATTGGGGGTTAGACGATGAAGGCCTACGTCCTCATCAACGCGTCGCCAGGGCGCGCACTCGAGGTGGCCAAGAAGATGGAAGGGACCAGCGGCATCACCGCGGCCGACGCGATCACGGGCGAGTACGACGTGATCGCCGTCTGTGAGGCACCCGACGTGAACTCGATCGGCTCGCTGATCGTCGACAAGATCCAGAAGATCGACGGCGTCTTCAAGACGATCACCTGCCTGGCTGTGAAATAAGCGCGGTGAGGACAGCCGGAGTAAATCCGGCCTAGCCGCGACGTTTTTTATCTTGGCTGTGAAGTAGCGCGGGGCATCGCTCCGGCGGCGAGGGCTGCCGCGACCTCCGGCAGCCGAGAGAGCCACGAGGTCATGCGCGGCATCTCCTGCTCGAAGCTGCCTACCGAGGGCGACCAGGTAAGGTCGCGCCTGGACTGAGAGTCGTCGTATTGGTGAGGCTTGCCGATCACGTCGGTGGCGTAGATCCCAGGCCAGACCACAGCTCCGGGAGCGGTGATGATCTCCGTCGCGAGAGCACGGAGGTAAAGAAGGTCGTACGGCAGGTTGACGACCGTGCCTCCAACGCCAACCGCGCGAACTGCGGACTCGAGCAGGTCGCGCCAGCTGGAGTCGAATCCACCAACAAGGTAGCTGTGGCCGGGCCGTCCGCGGTCGGAAGCCGCCAGGCACGCGCGGCCGACGTCCGCCGCGGACACGAAGGTCTGCTTGGCGCGCCCCCCGCCCGGCAGCCACACGCGACCTCTGGCGAGGGCGCCCATCAGGCGGGGCAGGATCCAGTCCTCGCCTTCTCCGAAAATCCGCGCCGGCCTCAGGATGACGACTTCGAGGTCGTCGGCAGACTCGAGCAGCCACTGCTCCTCGTAGAGCTTCAGGCGCTCGTACGCGTGGCGCGGTTGAGCGCGTGACTTTTCATTGACGCGCGCGAATTTGTCCGAGCCGTAAACATCCGCGGTCGAGACGTGCACGATCCGGCGGACTCGCGCCCGCCGGGCCGCCGCGACGATTCGTTCGAGCTGAGCAGGCGGGCTCTTCCGAAAGCGCAGCCGGCGCGCGGGAGACCAGCTCTGTGCGCAGTTGAGGACGACTTCAACCGAGCTGATCGCGTCGGCGAGCGTCTCCTCATCCGCATCCGCGTGCAGCTGGATGACCGGCACCTCGGCTGCCAACGCCTGCGTGACGTTATCGCCGAGAAAGGTTCCCGCGCCGATGACCAGATGCAAGGCGCCAGCGATTAAAGCACGGAGGACGCATGACTCATTGAGGGCGGCGGCGCCTGAGACCATTGGTCAGGGCGAGCCGGACGTTGTCCACGATCTTCGCGACACGGCTGCTCAGCTCCCACCAGGCGGGCGCGTCAGGCAGGACCGGCGGTCCGATCGTGACCTCGATCCGCGTGAACGGCCGCAGCCGGTCCGTGCCCCGTACCGTGACCGGACAGATGGGAACTCCGGCATGCAAGGCGAAATGCCCGATCCCGACCTTGAGCGGCCTCAGCGCCCGCCCGCGCGAGTAGCGGCCCTCCGGAAAGATCAGGACGACGCCCTTTCGGTCAAGGATCTGATACACGGTTCGCAGCCCGGCCTCATCCAGCTCGCCACGCTGTGGTGAGATCGGAAAGACTCCGATCAACGGCAGCAGCCGCCGCTTCCAGCCCGAGTTGAAGACCGTCTCGCGCTTGGCCATCGTGTAGATCACGGGCGCCTCTGGGAAGAACGGAATTATGAACCCGGGGTCGAACCACGCCTGGTGGTTGGCGGCGATGATGTACGGAGGCGCCGGGATGTTCTCGAGGCCGGTGACCGTGACCCGAAACAGCTTCGGGACGAGCCATCGGAAGATGCGGCGCACCACCCGATAGAGGCGTGGCGGGTGGAGCGGGTCGGGGTGGACGAGCGGGTCGAGCGGACCGGCGACAAGCTCCCTGTACTCGGGGCTTGTGTAGTGCTTCCGGTCTCTGTCAGGAGTCGAGGAAGGTGTGGAGGACGCGGTTGAACTCCTCTGGCCGTTCGGCCTGGGGGGTGTGTCCGGCGCCTTCGATCACGGTCAGCCGTGAACGCTCGATCAGCGAATGCGCCCGCGCAGCGTGGGCAACCGGAAAAAGCGGGTCATCGGCACCCCAGATGAGCTGAACCGGAACCTTCAGCTCGTTCAACCGCGTCGTCACGTCGTGCTGGCCGCCGAACACCGCTTTCGGCGTGACCAGCGAGCGGACGGTTGCCAGATAAGCGTTTTGATAACCCTCCGCGGCGTAGAGCTCCCGGAGGTTGTCGAGGTAAACGTCATCCATCGTCCGCTTGAGGTCGGAGCTCGAGCCCGTATAGCGGGCGGCCACACGCCGGATCGTTTGAGAAGGCGCCCAACGCAGGGCGTCGCGCGCCACGTTCATCAGCGCCTCGCCGATGCGTGGGATGGTGACCAGGCCGTACGAGACGTGAACGTTGGGGCGACCCAGGCCGAGGGCGTTGACCAGCACCAGCTTGCGCACGAGGTGCGGGTTCTCCAGCGCCAGCTCGAGCGCAATCCGGCCTCCAAGCGAGGCGCCGACGACGGCCGCCGAGCGCAGCCCGCGCTCCTCCATGTAGCGCTCGATGAAGCGCGTGAAGTAAGGGATGCCGTAGCGCGCACGGGGTTTTTCGCTGCGGCCAAAGCCGGGAAGGTCGGGGGCGAAGACGCGGTGCCGGTCCGCCGCCGCTTCCAGGTTGAAGCGCCACTCCATGTAGCCGGAAGAGCCGAGCCCGTGGATGAACAGCACCGGTGACCCGCGGCCTCCGTGCGTGTGATGCACGCGCAGCGAGCCCAGCTGAAGCCAGGCGGACTGGATGGTCCTCGGCGCACGGCGGCGTTCGGAGCTGATCACTGTTTGGGAAGCATACGGACGGGGGCGTGCACTCCACTGATTTTGGAACCCGAAGGGAACTGCGCCATCTTCGCGCCCTTGATGACCGTCACGGAACCTGGACCTACGGCACGCCACTCACCTTTCGTCCAGACCGCTGCGCTTCGTTCGTCGACCCCAAGCAGAGTCTTACCGGGAAGCTCCTTTTCAGCGGACTCGACCCACCGGTGGCCGAAGGTCTCGAAGTGAGGCAGCACCGCTGTTTCCGGCACCAGCCCCAGCGCTTCGGTGGGACGGCGTGTGAACCGGTTCGGCCAGGTCGCTCGGATGAGGGAATCGCTGCCAAGCGCCATCGCGCCGGCTGACGATCCGGCCAGCGATGATCCTTGAAGCCAGGCCTCAAAGATTGCGTTCCAGACCCGGGACGAGCGCAGCACCTGGGCCACCAGGCCCGGATCACCGCCGACCAGGTAGAAGAATCCGCCCGTGCGGGCGAGGGCGGCCAGCTCTTTCGAGTTGGCGTCGGCCCGCTTCAGCACCGGAAGCTCCCGGAGCTTGAGTCCGAACTGCTTGAACCAGGTCGTCGCATGAGCCACCGCCTTTTCGGGTCCCTGACGCCCGGCGGCCGTGGGGAGGACGAAGGCCGGTCCGGGTTTGGCGGCCGCCGCCAGCATGCGATCCTGCTCTTCATTTCCGGGATTGAACTCGTCGCCTCCGACGAGGGCGAGCACGCCGCGCACGCCCGTCACAGGCATGGAGTGTCCCGCGGCGGAAGGCCCTTGCAGCTTCATCGGCCCAGGCGGCCGGGCGCCTGTGGCGCTGAAGCCGGCGTCGCCTCCTGCGCGCGCTCGGTCACGCATCTACGCGATGCGCTCCGTCGCGTGCTCGTCGGCTCCTTGGCTCCGGCCGCCGGTGCCGCGAATCTGCTGCGGGCCTCCGTCGCTGGACACTCCGTAGCATATTGCCGTGCCCGACGGATCCAGTGTTCGGGTGCGAATCGCGCCCAGCCCCACCGGCTTCGCTCACCTGGGCACGGCCAGCACCGCGCTCTACAACGTGCTTTTCGCCCGTGCTAACGGGGGCACCTTCGTGCTGAGAATCGACGACACGGACCTCGAGCGCAATCGCCCGGAGTACGAGACGCTGATCTACGAATCGCTTCATTGGCTTGGACTGGACTGGGACGAAGGACCGGACAAGGGCGGCCCCGACCGCCCGTATCGTCAATCTGAACGGCTTGACTTCTACAAGGAGCACGCTGCCCGCCTGCTGGCGGAAGGCAAGGCTTACCGGTGCTACTGCACGCCAGAGGAGCTCGATGCTGAGCGGAAGCAGGCACAGGCCGAGAAGCGCGCCTACAAATACTCGCGCCGCTGCCTGACCAACCCTCGTGAAGGACGGACCGATTGGCCGTTTGCCGTGCGCTTCAAGGTGCCGGGTGGCGAGGTCACGTTCACCGACATGGTCCGCGGCCACATGAGGTTCGACACCGAGCTCATCGGCGATTTCATCATCGTGAAGTCCGACGGATACCCGACCTATCAGTTCGCGAGCCCGGTGGACGACGCATTGATGAAGATGACGCATGTGATCCGCGGTGAGGAGCACCTCTCCAACACGCCCTACCAGCTGATGCTCATCGACGCGCTGGGCTATCAGAGGCCCGCCGCGTATGCGCACATGCCGCTGATCCTCGCCCACGACGGCGCCAAGCTCTCGAAACGCAAGCACCCCGAGTCGAACTTGATGCTGTTCAAGGATCAGGGCTACCTACCCGAAGCGCTCGTGAACTACCTCGCGTTGCTGGGATGGAACCCCGGCACATCCCAGGAGATCTTCACCTTCGACGAGCTCGTGCGCGCATTCTCATTCGACCGCGTGCAGCATGCGGGCGCGCGGTTCGACTGGGACAAGCTGAACTGGATCAACGGCGAGTACATCCGGCGGCTAGACGATGAAGAGCTCGCGCAGCGGCTCCTGCCTTTTCTGCCCAAGCTTGATGAGGCCACCATCAGGCGCGCAGTCCCCGCGCTCAAGACGCGCATGACAAAGCTGGCCGACGCAGGCGCCCTGCTCGAATACCTGTGGTCCGACCCGCCGGCACCACCCCTCGACGCCGAGGCGGTGGAGGTCATTCGTGCAGCGATCGCGTCACTAAAGGACGTGCCGTGGGAGCCCGCGGCGATTCACGAGAAATTGATGGGCGTTGTCGAAGCCGCCGGCGCGAAGCCGAACAAGGTCTTCATGCCCATCCGCCTCGCCGTGACCGGTAAGAAGATCTCGCCGCCAATCGACCACACACTCGCCCTCTTACCGAAGGACGTTGCGATCTCGCGCCTGCAGCGCGTGGCCGGAGTACGCGCGTGAGCTTCCTCACCATCGTCATCGACCTGAACCCCAACCTCTTCCGCATCGGACCCTTCCTCATCACGTGGCATGGGGTGTTCGCCGTGCTCGGGATCCTGGCCGCGGCTCGGCTCGGCTTATGGCTGCTCGAGAAAGACGGCGTCGACATCAGCCGCGCCGCAGACGGAGTGGCGTGGATGGTCGTGCTCGGGCTCGTCGGCGCCCGTCTCCTTTATGTGTGGGAGAACTTCAAGCTCTTCTCGGGAGGACAGCTGCTCCGCGTGTTCGCTCTAACCGAAGGCGGCATCAGCCAGTGGGGCGGATTGTTCGGCGCGATGGTCGGAGCGTATGTCTGGGCGCGAAGGGCACGCATCTCGTACTGGAAGATCATCGACGCGAGCGGCGCCGCCGCCATGATCGGCGTGGCAGTCGGCCGCATCGGAGACGTCATCAACGGCGAGCACCACGGCACGCCGACCAACCTGCCGTGGGGAGTTGAATACGTCAACGCGGCCACGCTTGGCGAGCCTGGCAAGGTGGTTCATCCTGAGGTCGCGTACGAGATGATCCTCTGCCTTGCGCTGCTGGGCGCGCTGCTTCCGTTCCACCAGCGATTGAAAGGGCGACTGCCCGATGGAGTCGTCGGGCTCATCTACGGCGGCCTCTACGCGGCCGGACGGTTCTTTCTCAGCTTCCTGCGCACCGACCCGTCCGTCTTCCTTGGCCTCCGGCAGGCACAGCTCGCGTCGCTGCTCATGGTGGCGTTTGCGATCGTGGTCATCCCGCTCCTCATACGGCGGGCGCGCGCGAAGGGAGAGCCAGTCACCGCACCGGCATAGAGCTCAGCAGCTGCTGTGCGAGCGCCGGCGATTCAGGGTCGTGCTTGAAGTAGACGTGCACCTCGTCGTGCACAGCGACCGCGGATTTCACCTGCGCGATCCACGGCCGAATCGATGAGGCCGTGTACCCGCGCCGCAGCCTGAAGTAGGCCACCGGGCCGAGCTCCAACATCGGAGCCCGCGGCCATTTCTCCTCATCCGTGACGACCAGCGCGCCTTTATGCGCGCGAATCACGCTGTAGGTCTCGTCGCAGAACCACGATTCATGACGAAACTCCGCGGCAACCCTGCGGCCGAGCGCACCGAGCAGCGCGTCGAGCAGGGTGACGTTCAGCTGTCGGGTGGGCGGAAATTGCAAGAGGATCGGTCCGAGGCGCTCGCCCAACGGGGCGAGCCGCCCGGCAAGGATGCGGGCGAGGCCGACCTTGTCAAAGGCCTCAGCCGAGTAGGTCAGGCCGCGATTGGCCTTCATGCAAAAGCGAAATCCGGCCGGCGTCTCGGCCGCCCATTTCGTCAAGGTCGTCTCGGGCGGCGTGCGATAGAAGCTGCCATTGAGCTCTACGCCGTTCAGCCGCTCGGCATAGAACCGAAGCATCTTCGCGCCCGACAGCGCGACCGGATAGAAGGTACCTTTCCAGCCGGCGTAGCTGAAGCCTGACGTTCCGGCGTAGAGCACGCTAGGAAACGGGGACCTTGCTTCGCATGACACGCTCGTGCAGCTGGCCACACGCCGCGTCGGCTTCGCGACCACGCGTGTCGCGCAACGTGACGTTGAGGCCCTGCCCCTCGACCATCTCCTTGAAGCGGCGGATCGCGACCCGCTCCGGCGCTCGATAGGGTGTGTCTTCCACAGGGTTGAACGGAATCAGGTTCACATGCGCGAGCTTTCGTCGCAGCAGGCGGCCGAGCTCTTTCGCGTCCCGTTCGGTGTCGTTGACTCCGGCCAGCAGCACCCACTCGTAGCTCACGCGGCGACCGGTCTTGACGGCATATGCCTGCGATGCCGCAACGAGGTCTTCGACCGGGTATTTGCGATTGATGGGCACGAGCACATCGCGCAGGTCGTCGCGCGCCGCGTGAAGGGAGATGGCCAGTGTCACGGACAGGCTTTCTTCGGCGAGCTGTTCGATGCGTGGGATCAGGCCGCTTGTGGAGACGACGATGCGACGCGGGCTGATGCCGAGCAGCTCGGGGTCGGACAGGCGGCGAACTGATTCGACGACCGCGGCGTAGTTGGCCATCGGCTCGCCCATGCCCATGAAGACGACATGCGACAGCCTCCTCCCCTCGATCGCCAGGACGCGCGCGGCGTCGACGGCCTGCTCGACTATCTCGTGCGACTTGAGGTTGCGGCCAAAAGGAAACTTGCCGGTCGCGCAGAACGGACAGCCGATCGGACAACCGGCCTGCGACGAGATGCACAGCGTCGAGCGTCCGGTGTAGCGCATCACGACAGCCTCGACCGAATGCCCGCCGTCGAGCTCGAACAGCGTCTTGGTCGTGAGGGCACGATCCGCCTGGCTCACCGCGACCGGTCGCAGCGAGGTGATCCTGAAATCTCGTTCGAGCGCCGCACGCAGCGGCTTGGGCACATCGTGCATCGCCTGGAACGAGGATGCCCCCCGCGCGAGCCAACCCCAGAGTTGCTGGATGCGGTATGACGGCGCATCGTTGACAACCAGCCAGGCTTCGAGCTCGGTCTTCGACCATGACAGGATCGGCGGCCTGGGATCGATCACGGAGTGCAGGCTACGTTAGACAAAGCGTGGCCGGTAGGCCGGGGCTTCGCCCGGCCGTCTCCGAAACGCCACCTTCCAGACGCCTCCTAGTCGTGGCGAGCAGAACCCCAGAGGGGGTTCCGCGGCTTATACCGGCGCGTCGAAGACTTCCTGGTCTCCCTCGCCCGTGGACCGAACCGCGCCGTCGTCGACCAGCTTGCGCAGATGGGCGCGCATCGTCATCTCGGCCGCGACCAGGAGCGGTTCGTCCAGCTCGCCGTACACGCGTCGGGTCAGCTCCCTCGCGGTGCCCCCGCTGCGCCTCACCTCAGCGAGGATCTGCGCCTCGCGTTCGAGGCGGTGGGCGCGATACTCCTCGATCTTGCCCATCGCGTCATCGACCGGGTCCCAGTGGCCTGGGAAAAGCAGACGGGGGTGAAGCGCGGCCAGCTTGGTGAGCGAGCGAAGGTACGCGGACACGTCGCCCTCCGGGTACGTGACCATCGAGCTGCCCCGGCCGAGGATGAGATCACCCGTGAACGCCGCTCCGTCGCCCGCAAGCCAGAAGCAAAGGTGGTCGGCGCTGTGTCCGGGCGTGTACAGCGCGGTGATGTTGAGTGTCCCGACCCGCACCACGTCCTGGTCACCCAGCTCGGGGTAGCGTTGAATCGCGGCGTGGTGCGGGGCGGCGAGGCGCTCCGCCAGGGGAAGGTGATCGGGGTGCGAGTGCGTCACCAACACGACGCCGACTGTCGCGCCCGCCAGCCGTTTGTTGATGGCCGCGAGGTGAGCGTCGTCATCCGGACCGGGATCGATGACTGCGACCACAGGGCCTGCCTCAACGATCCAGGTGTTCGTCCCAGGGCCTGTGTACGGCCCGGGATTTGGCGCGACGACGCGATGCACCGCCGTCAACGTGGACGATGAGCAGGGAGGTAGATGTCGACGCCGTGCAGGGCGGCTGTGTCGAGCCATCCTTCTAGATGCGTGTCGACGATCAGCCTCAGGAGCGGTTCGCCCATTTCGGGCACCGCCAGCGCCCGGCGAGGCCCTGACCCTTCGATGCGCACTCTCCACCACGAGCCCACGGGCTCGGCCACGACGTTCAAGCGGTCGCTGGCGAGCCACTCCTTGGCGCGTGAGAACGCCTCGACCAGCGCAGGTTCCGACCCGAGGACTACAGCCTCGGAGGGAAGGTCGCGCGCGGCGGCCGGCATCGCCAGGTTGAGCACAGCGCCGAGCACGACGCCCCGCGCCTTGTCCTTCGACTGGACCGCCGCGGCCTCGAGCGCGGCCGCGCGGCGCCCGACCTCCTGCGCCTGCTCGAACACGCCTTCGAGCATTTCCGGCCGGCCGAACGCGGCCTGCCGGGCCGACTCTTGCAGGGCCAGGACAGCAGAGCGAAGCTTGTGGCCGAGCCGGCCAAGCAAGTAGTCGCGGTGCTCGGCCACCAGCTGCTCCCCAAGCTCGGCGCTCCGCCGCGCGACGCGCAGCCCGCCCTCGTGAGCCCAGCCGACCAGGCGCCCGTTGAGGTTCAAGGCCTCCCAGGGTCCGCCCGGCGGTGGGAACTCGACGTCCGCGGGCCCGTGGCGCCGGTGCTCGGGGATCGATTCCATCCCGCCGCCAACTCTTACCCACATCGGCGCGGCGGTCATATGCCCATAGGGCGTCTAACGGTAGATCAGACGCGAATCCTTGCCGGCACCGTGAATTTGAACGTGGTGCCTGTGCGGTCGCTTGACGCGACCCAGATCCGGCCGCCGAACGAGCGCTCGACGACGAGCCGGCACAGATACAGACCCAGCCCGAGGCCTCCTTGCGATCGGTTGCGACCCGCCGGCCCCGTCTTCTCGAAGAGGGTCTCGACGCTTGCCATCGGCAAGCCCTGCCCGTGGTCGGTGACCGTGATCTCGAGCCATCCGCGCTGGACCTGGCGCGCCTCGACGAGCACCGAACCGGATGTGTATTCGAGCGCGTTGCCGATGAGGTTGGTCAGGACCTGGCCCACGTGCGTGGGCTCGCAGAACGCCGGAGGCAAGCCCGACGGCAGGGCAACCTGCACCGCCGCGGAACGCTCGGGATACTTGTGCAGCAACACCCCCATCACGCCATCGAGGGCCGGGCCCAGGTCGACTGTCTCGGGGCTTGGCTCGAAGTGCCTGGTTTCAAGCTTGGCGATGATCAGCTGGCTCTCGACCAGGCTGAGCAGCCGGTCGGATGACTCATAAGCTTCCTGAAGCAGCTCGCGCCGGCCGGAGGCGTCGATGGTGCTGTCCCACTGCATGATGCCGGCGAGCGTGTTCTTCATCGCAGCCGCCGGGCTCCGGACCTCGTGGCCTATGGCACGGAGCATCAGGTCTTTCGCCTCGAGCGCCAATCGCTGCGCGGTCACGTCTTCGTGAAGCGTCAGGATTCCGGCGGGCTCACCTTCGAGTCCTGGGATGACGACGCGTCGGACGTGCACCGTTCGGTCCGGATCGTGCATGCGGAGCTCGAGCGTCCCCTCGGCCTCGCCTTCATCGCTCGGAACCGCGCCGGCGGCGTGGTAGATCTCGGCCGGCTTTCGCCCGGGCATCTCCGATGCCTGAAGGTTGTAGATGATCTCCACCTCGGGGTTGGCATAGACGATGCTGCCCGCGGCGTCCTCGAGCATCACGCCCACGGGCGAGTGGCGAAGGATCGCGTTCATCATCCGGCGCTCGCGTTCCAGCGCGTCGACCAGCTCGAGCTGGCCGATCAGCACCGCTGCCTGGCCGGCGAGGACTCCCGCGAGCCGCCGCGTCTCGGCGCCGCCGCCCGTCATCCTCGCGACCAACAATCCGGCCAAGCGCCCCTCGACCTGGATCGGGATGGCGAAGGCGTCAGGCGGAGAGCCAAGCAGGTCGAGCAGGGCTCGCAGCCGGCGGCTGCCGGCAGGCGAGGCGAGCGCTCGCAGGAGCTGGGCGCTGTCGCTCACCGGCACCTTCGGCTCAGTCTCGCCGTCGTCTGCGCGGCGGACGAGCTGGCCGTCTTCGAGCAGCCACAGCTCTCCCTGTGAGCCGGCGAGTGCACGGCTGACGAGCCTTGCCATCTCGGAGCGCGCGCGGTCGGGCTCTGTCGGAGTGAGCTGGCTGAACGCAGCCACCGCTTCCAGGGTGCGGATGCGGCCGCGCGTCTCCGCGACCAGCCGGGAGTTCTCGATGGCGACCGCCGCGTGGCGCGCAAAGTCGAGCGCGGCGGAGGTCGGTTCGGCGAGGTGGGTGGAGGCGTGGACCGAGCCGATGGCTCCGCTGAGGCGATCGCCGTACCACAGCGGAATCAGGCTCCATGACTGTCCGTGCGTGGTGCCGCTGATCAGGCCGGCAGGGGCGTCGCGCCAGCTGTCCTCGGAGCTGAGCCCTGCCCAGGAAAGCACTTCCTCAGCAGCTGGATCACCGCTGCCCCGTGTCGCGCTGATACGACCCTCGGTGTCGAACGCCCAGCAAACCGCGCCGGCACACTCGAGCATCGTTTGCGCCTGGTCGGCGATGTTCGAGACCACGCTCATCAGCTCATGTCCGGCGAGCGCCGCCAGCTCCTGGATGCGTACCGACTGCGCGAGGGCGAGCTCATTTGCGTGGTGCAGGCGCATGGTGCGCAGCGCGATGCCAACCACGGGCGCTGCGGTCTCCAGGAGCTTGAGCTGCGTCGGCTGGAAACGCGCCTCGTCATTGCGCATCACGACGATGCCGCCGACGACTCGCTCGTCCTGGTTGATCGGCATCCAGACCACATGGCTTGGAGATCGCGTGAAGATGTATGTGCCGATCGGCCCGCCGAGGTCCGCGGGGTCCGCGGGCTCGACTTCCATGACCATGCCTTGCTGCTCGATCATGCGGCGGAAGAAGGGCGCCTCCGTCAGAGGCAGCGGGCCGATCGCATTCACCTCCCCTCCTCGCTCGCCGGTGAACCCGGCCATGTTGCCGGCGACGTCGAGGTAGGCGAGCACCATGTGCGTCGCCTCGAGGTAGTCGCTGGTCACCGAGAAGATGGCCTCAGCGATCTGCCGTTCGTCAGACGCTCCGGCCACACCCATCTCGAGGACGTGGAGCGCTTCCAGCCTGGCCCGCTCTGCCTGGGCTTGGGCGAAGTGGTCTGCATTCGCGAGCGCCAGGCTCACGTGCGCGGCGACGTCCTGCAGGAGCTTGACGTGCCATTCGTCGAAAGCACCCTCGCGATAAGACTGCAGCGAAAGCATGGCCGTGATGAGCTCTCCGCTCAAAACCGGAACCCACACGAACGACCGCGAAACCATGCGCCGGTCGCCGGGCGGCCCGGAGACGAAAACAGCCGCCCCGCCTCCGACCGTCCATCGCTCGCGCTCCAGGTCCTTTTTCTGGAAGGTGCGGGCCCAGGGCGAGCTGCGAACCAGGACCGGTTTTCCAGTCTCGTACGCCTCGCGTGACGGGCCCGTGACAGCAAGCGCGACCGGTGGGACGACCTCCTCCACCCCCGCGACGTACTGATAACCCTCGGCGACAGGTCCGTCCGGGGTCTGGGTGATGGTGGCGAGGATGAATCCGTCGAAGTTGAGGAAGATCGCGAGCTCCTCGCGCAGGGTGCGCATGATCGACCAGCGGTCCAGGCTGGACGCGAGCCGCCGTCCGATCGAGTTGACGACCTCGAGCCGACGCCTCTGGCCCTCGATCGCCTCGTAGCTCCGCGCGTTGCGCAGCGCTAGGGTCACCTCGTCTGAGACGAGCTCCAGGAAGGCGGCCGTCGAGTCCTCGTAGGCATAGGGGCGGGCACAGCGGATGCCCAGCGCTCCGCGGGCGACCCCTGCCTCCTTGATGGGGACCCAGAGCGAGGAAGTCGGTTGGTACACCAGGACGGGTTTCGAGTCGCGGACCACTGTCCGCGCCGCGGTGGTGGCCGGAGACCGCGTGGGGAGCCATCGTGCGGTCGGAGCCGAGTCCGCTTCGATGTGCAGCAGCCGCACCCGGTCCGTCCCGTCGTCCTGCATGGCGACCATCTCGAGCGCGTCGACTGGCAGCAGCTCGCGAAGCGTGGTGTACAGGCCGGCGAGCACGCTCGTCTCGTCGAGTGTGGCGGCCATCGCCCGGGCGATGCTGTTCAGGGCCTCGAGGCGGCGGGCCTGGTTCCGAGTCAGCTCGTTGAGGGACGCGTTGGCGAGCATCACTCCAAGGCGTCGATGGACCTCGTCGAGAAACGCCGGCTCTGATCCGGGCACCCGCCGCTTGCGATACGACTGATAGATGACGCTGCCGATCAGCTCGCCCTGGTGCCTCACCGGAACCCAGATCGCGAACTTGACGTTGCGACCGGCCCCCGGCCCCTTACCCACCTCCTGGCGCTTGGCCTCCAGCGGCAGCACCGTGGTATGGGGATTTGCGTACTGCTTGGCATACGCCGAGCCGCTGAGCGGACGGCGGCGGACATCCTGAAGCACACCGGAGTCGATGGGCAGTGAGCGGTACCAGCCCTCGCGCTCCAAAACGTGCAGCACGATGACCTCATAGCCGAAGCGCGGATGCAGGCCGCGATAGAGCACCTGAACCAGGTCCGCCTCGGTGATGCAGCTCCCGAGCTCGTGAACGAGGGCCGCTGCTGAGGGGCCGATTCCGTTCTTGGACTTTCGCGGGGCGGCCTTCGGCCGCGTCGGGGCGCGCTTGGGCGGCCTGGAGGCGGGATGCGATCTGGCGCCCGGCCGGGCTGAACTCGGCATTGCCACCGATACACTAACCCCGTGCCCTTCACACCGCCTAAACCCATCGCACCAACCCCGGAGGATCTGAAGGGCTCGACCGTGCTCGTGGTGGATGACGAGCGAGCGTGGCGGGTGATCCTGGAGACCGATCTCCGGATGCTTGGCTACAAGGTCTCCGTGGCGGAGGACGCGGACCAGGCGCTCGAGCGCGCTCAGTCAGATCAGCCGGAGGTCGCGATCATCGACCTGATGCTGCCCGAGCCGATGGACGGCTGGGGGTTGCTCAACGAGCTCAGGGCGCGCGGGCAGAAGGTGCCGGTCATCTTCTACACCGCTTACCCGGTCTTCCCCTCTGGGACCGACGACCCAGACGTCGTCGGATACATGAGCAAAGCGATCGACAGGGCGGATCTGTACGCCCTGCTGCCACCTGCGATCCGGCGCTCCCGAGAGCGCCGAATCTCAGAGTCCTAGCGTGTTACCAGTCGAAAATGAAGTCGACCCAGTTGGCGCCTGATGCGAGCGCCAGCAGACCGACCACCATCAACGCGAAGGCCACGCGCTGAAACTTGATTCCCCAAGTCATCCTAACCCTACCCCTTTGTTTTTCCGATCCGATCCAGGCCCGGACGGCAGTATGCGCCGGTCCAATCGTACCAGCATGTTCATGTTCAGCGAATAATCGTAAAGAATAAAATAGGTCGATTCCTTGGAAAATCGAAGCGTCATGGGCAAGGCTGGCGGTCCCTCGCGCTCCCGCGAGGTGCGGCTGCCGCCGCTGCCGCCGGGACTCGAGGTTTACCGGCCGGCGGAAGTTCTCGGTTCGTCGGTCCTGGTCGTCGAAGACGAGGCCGCGATGCAGCAGCAGCTGCGGATCGACCTCCACGACCTGGGCTACAGGCCGTTGGTCTCGGCGTCGGCCCCAGAGGCGCGTGAGCTGCTCGAGCGCGAGCGCATGGCCGCCGTGCTGCTCGACCTGGTTCTCGACGAAGGCGAGGACTCCGGCTTTGAGCTCCTGGAATGGATCCGCCACCATCATCCCGGGCTGCCTGTGATCGTCCTCTCGGCCGCCCAGGTCAACTCGGCGGCGATTCGCAGGGCGTATGAGCTGGGCGCAAGCTCCTATTTCGTCAAGGGCAACGTGCCGATGGCGCACATCTACTCCGACCTCGCGGCTCGTCTCGTCGAGCGCGGAACCGGGCGCCCGGGCAGCTACCGCTTCGGTCGTCTGGAGTTTGATCCCACGCGCAGGACCGTCACGCTCGGCGAAGAGTCGGTGCACCTCACCCAGCAGCAGGCGGCGCTGGTCCTTTTTCTGGCCCAGGGCTCCAAGCCCGCGACAGCGCGCGACCTGATCGACGCCGGCCTGTTTCGCAGCAACGCGGCTCACTCGACTGTGCATTCGGCGCTGCTGACTTTGAGGCGGCGCCTCGATACGTTGGAGTCAGGGCTCGGCGCGAGCTTCGTGCGCGCGACTGCCCGCGGTTACAACCTGGTCGGCATCGTTGACTGAGGAAAACGCGACCTCCCCGCTGCCGAGCCGGTCGGTCCTCGATGAGGTGATCGAGCTCAGGCGACATTTTCACCGTCATCCGGAAGTGAGCTTCAGCGAGTACGAGACAAGCCGGCAGCTCACAGAACGCCTCCGCCAGCTCGGGCTCGAGATCAAACCGTGCCCCACTGAGACAGGCGTCGTCGCGCTGCTCGACACCGGCAAGCCCGGCAAGACCGTGATGCTGCGTGCGGACATCGACGGCCTGCCGATACATGAAGAATCGGGAGTCGAATTCTCGTCGCGGAAGGATGGTCGCATGCACGCATGCGGCCACGACGCGCACATGGCGATCATGGTCGGAGTCGCGCGCACGCTGGTCGATCGCATCTGGGACATCCGCGGCCGCTACCTCTTCGTTTTCCAGCCTGCCGAAGAGATCGTCGAAGGGGCGAAGGCGATGATCGCCAAGGGACTGCTCGACAACCATCACCCGGACTCGGTCATCGGCCTTCACGTGACGAGCTTCATGGAGTCCGGGACCGTGATCTCACGCCCGGGGCTGATGTGGGCCGGATCCGACGCCTTCGAGATCGGCTTTTCAGGACCCGGAGGTCATGGCGGCATGATGGGCCGGCGCGGAAACGTTCTCGCCGCGCAGGCGTTCTTCATCGAGCGACTGCACACGGTGGTCGAGGGTCTCGAGGAGGACGGCGTGCAGTGCCACACGACAGTCGGCGACATCAGGAGCGACGGAGCGTGGAACATCATTCCGCGTGGCGTCCTGGTCAAAGGCAGCCTGCGCACGTTCAACGATTCGCTGCGCGGGCAGGCGCTCGATCGACTCAATGATCTGCTGCGCGAGACGGACAGCGAGTTCGGCGTGGAATCAAAGCTCGACCTGGTGCACGGAACCGTTCCGCTGATGAACGAGCCCAATGTGACCAGGACGGTCCTCCAGGTCGGACATTCGCTGATCGGGGACAAAGCAAGCATCCTCGGCCGGCCGCTGACCGTGAGCGATGATTTCGCGGAGTTCCTGACTCGAATTCCTGGTTGCTATTTCATGCTCGGCGCCATGCCGAAGGGCGAGCCCCCTCCCGCCCACCACTCACCGGGATTTCGGATCGACGAAGAGGCGCTGCCGATCGGCGTCAAGGTTCTGGCGGGAGCGGCGTCAAGACTCGCGACTGAATAGTGGTTTGGTTGGCCGCGCTGGCGATCGGCCTCGTCGGCGGACTCGCCACGGGCGGAAAAATCGGAAACCTCGCCCGACTACGCTTTCGCTGGCCCTGGCTCATCATCGCCGCCGTGGTCGTGCGAGTCGTCACGGTCAGTCCTCCGCTGACGAGCATCGAAGGGAGTCAGTGGGCGTATGTGGGCGCGCTGACTGCAGTCCTCGCCTGGACGATCTGGCAAATCGACCGGGTTCCCGGGATCTGGCTGGTCGCGGCCGGCTCTGCGGTCAATCTCTTCGTGATCGCGGCCAACGGTGGGCGCATGCCGGTGGCGCCGGAGCTCGCCGGCACTCTTGTCGAGCGCGGGCAGGTCGGCCAGTACACCCTGATGGGCACCGGCACTCAACTCAACTGGCTTGCAGACTGGATCGGTCTCCCCGGTCCCGTGCACGAGGCGTACAGCCCAGGCGACCTGATCGTGGCCCTCGGGATCGCGATGGTCGTGGTGCTCGCAATGCGAAAGAGGCCTGGCGAAACCCGGCGACGTATAGTGAATGACCCGCCGTGATCATCTTCTGGATCTTCACGCTGTTCGTCGGAAGCTCAGCCTTTGCCTTCGCGCTCATCTACATGCAGCTGGGCATCGGGTGGTCGCTCGCCTACGCCGTCCTGGCGATGCTGCTGTGCCGCGGAATCCTCAGCATGGCGCGGCGCTGGCTGATCGTGCGGGAACGAATGAGTCCCGAGAGCGACACGATGAAGCGCACCGTCGAAACCAACCGGGCGATTTTCTGGCGGCGCGCCCTCTTCGTCGCGGCGGTGCCCGCCCTCTACTTCTCGGTCATGTACTTCATGTTCAACCTGCTGCCCGAGGAAGCGATCGCCGTGCTTCCTGTGATCCTGCAGCAGGTCTTCACCCAGCTCATCTACCTGTTCTTCCTGCTCGGCGCCAACTTCCTTCTGTTCTTCGGCCCCTTCTACATCTACACGCGCATCGGAAAGACGATCATCAACCCGGACGACGCGAACTTCGGGGTGAAGATCGAAGACGTACGCGGCCAGAAGGCCGCGGTCAAAGAGATGCGCCGCATCCTCGACCTCATCGAGCACGGCAGGATGTTCGTCAAGGCGGGCGGCAAGAGAGAGCGTGGGGTCTTGATGGTCGGGCCTCCTGGCACCGGCAAGACAATGCTCGCCAAGGCGATCGCCTCATCGCTCAACGTACCGATCTACATCGCCAACGGCGGCTCGTTCGCCGGCATGTTCCTCGGCATCGACGCGCTGAGCGTGTACCTGATGGTGCGCGCCGCCCGCAAGCGCGCGAAGGTCTGGGGCGGGTGCGTGGTCTTCATCGACGAGATCGACGCCCTCGGACAGCGTCGCTCCGGACAGGGCGGCGGCGCGATGGGCGGAATGATGGGCATGATGGGCGGCGGCCAGCTCGGGCTGAACATGCTCCTCGTCCTGATGGACGGCATCGACAACCCTGGATTCATGGTCCGTCAGCTGCGCGGGCTCTTGAACCTCACCCTGGATGGATTGTTCATACCCCGCGTGATCGGCTTCAACGGCACGCGATGGCACCTGCGCATCCCGGCTCTGAAAGCGCCGGCCTACAACATCATGTTCATCGGCGCGACCAACCGTCCGTCGGTGATGGACGAGGCGCTCACGCGACCAGGCCGGTTCGGGCGGCAGATCGTTTTCCGGCTCCCCAACCGCGAGGACCGGAAGGACATCGCGGCGCTCTACTTCGACAAGAAGCAGCACGACCCAGCGCTCGACACGCCCAGCCGGCGAGACGAGTTCGCTCGGATCACCGAGCAGTACTCCCCGGCCGACATCGAGCAGGTGCTCTCACTGGCGCTGCTCTATGCGTTCAACGACGGACGTGACGCGCTCAACTGGAAAGACATTCGCGAAGCCATGGGCAACGTTGAAGCTGGGCTTGCCATCCCGGTCGAGTACACCGAGCGCGACAGGGTCGCCGTCGCGCGCCACGAGCTCGGTCACGCGGTGGCATCGCATTTCTTCAAGACGGACCACTCGCACGTGCGGCTCTCCATCAGGCGCCGTGCCACCACCCACGGCGAGATCGGCGGTTATCACAAGTCGCTGCCTCAAGAGGAGGAGTGGCTCGAGTTTCGCTCCCAGCTTGCGGCGGACCTCCGTCATTTCCTGGGTTCGCTCGCGTGCGAGCACGTTTTCTACGGCGAGAACACGAGCGGCGTGTTCGGCGACCTGAGCAGCGCAACCTCCATCGCCTGCAGGATGGTCGGCACCATCGGCATGGGACCCGACAAGCTGCCACCCGAGATGTCGACGAAGGCGATCAACATCGGTGAGCAGCTGATCTCCGTGGCGGAGATCCCGGCAGGATTACACGCCCAGGGCACGTGGACGGGCGCTGTGCTGAGCAATCCACGCGGCCGCCGTGTGGTGGCTCAGCTCCTGGGTGCGGCCTACATCGACGACTGGCGTCTGATGAACGTCAACAAGGACGCCATCGACCAGGCCGCCGAGGCGCTGATCGTGCAGGGCGAGCTGGTCGGCGACGAGATCAGCGGGCTGCTGGACTCGGTCGGCCTGCGCGCAGTGACAGCGGCCGATGCCTACCCGCCGGACCTCCCGATGGTTCCGGACCAGCGCGTGCCGGTCGCTGCCGTGTCGGAGCCGGCCTGATTCGAGTCGCAGCGGCGGCGCTCGCGGCGCTGGCGATGGCGTTGCCAGTGAACCTTGCCGCGGTCCACGCGCAGGACCCTGGCCAGATTCCGAATCCACGTCACCAGGCGGCTCGCATCATCGCCGTGGAGCTGGCCATTAGCCAGGCCAGAGCCGACCTTGACGCTCTCGCCGCCCAACAGCCGTCGGGCCTGGCCGATTCGCTTCGCAAAGACCTCGCCATCGGCCGAGCCTCCTACGCGTTTCGCGCCGCGGTGCGCCAGGAGGAGCTGCGGATCTATGAGCTGGCCGGTTACGCGAGCGTCGAGAACGCTGTGGTCCCACTGCTGCCGTCGAACGTCCAGTCACAGATGAGGTACACCATCGCCGGCCTGCACTCGCTGTACATCCTCGGCGGCATCGACGAGTACTACCTGGTCAACGTTCACTTCGTTCACGCGTATACCAACACCGAGGCCCTCAGTGCGCTGCGGTCCTACTACAACGAGGCAGCGCAGCGGTACGGGGTCGACCCGAGCTACCTCGCGTCCATCAATTACATCGAGAGCAACTTCGGCCGCGTCAAGGACAATTCCTCGGCGGGCGCACAAGGTCCGATGCAGTTCCTGCCCAGCACGTGGACCCAATACGGGCAGGGAGGCAACATCCACGATTCTCACGACTCTATCCTCGCGGCCGCCCGCTACCTCGTGCGCAACGGCGCGCCCTACGACATGCGCAACGCAATCTTTCAGTACAACCACGACTACGACTACGTCGACTCCGTGGAGTACTTCGCGCGTGCCTATCGCACCGACCCCGGATGGCTGGACCGGATGTACTACTGGAATACGTACGGATGAGACTCGTCAAGCTGACGTCTGCCCTGGTGCTCGCGCTGCTGCTCGCCGCCGGCTGCACGGTGCGGCCGATCGGCAGCCGCACGTCACCCACGCCGAGCGCGAAGGCGAGCCCCACGGCCGTCGTCACCATCCCCGTCGTGAGCCCGGCGCCGTTGCCGGCAATCACGTTCGATCCCGCCCATGTCGTCCAGGTGCTCGGCCCGGCCGTGGCGGAGCTCATCGTCAGGATGAACGGTGGCGGAGGAGGAATCGGCAGCGGCTTCGTCATCTCGCGTGACGGCGGCGCCAGCTACCTCGTCACCAACAACCATGTCGTCGCCAACGCGAGCAGGGTCA
>DASQAU010000149.1:0-10314 GCA_035635595.1 Candidatus Eiseniibacteriota bacterium | reverse complement strand
GACCACCGACGACGACCTCTCGGAGGGCGGCTTTCCATTCATGCAGGCTCGCGAGATCCGCATCGCCGGCATCAGCTTGCTCGCACAGCGCGTGACCTACGTCGGCGAGCTCGGCTGGGAGCTGTACGTGGATCCGGCGTGGGCCGGTCAGGTCTGGGACCGCTTGATGACGGCCGGCCGCGAGTTCGACATCACGCCCGGCGGCTATCGCGTCCTGGACTCCCTGCGCATGGAGAAGGGTTATCGCTATTACGGCACCGATATGGGTCTGCTCGACAACCCGTTCGAGGCCGGCCTTGGCTTCGCCGTGAATCGCGACAAGTGGGCCTCAATCCCGCGCGAGGTCACGCGGCGCCTGCGCACGCTTGACGTCGGCAACGAGGAGTACGTGCCGATCTACGGCGGTGAAGCGGTGCGCGATCAGACTCGCGTTCTGGGCCGCCTGCGCAGCTGCGCCTACGGGTTCACGGTGCGCAAGAACCTTGCCTACGCGTACCTCCCGGTCGAGATGAAGCCTGGCGCAGAGGCGCAGGTCGAAGTCTTCGGCCGGCTGGTGCCCGCCGTCGTGATGCCGGACGCGGTGCTTTCCAAGCTTGAAACCAAGAGCTGAATTAGCCGCGGCGCGCGTCTCGCTCTGGAAGGGCAAGGACGTGAGGGTTTCGCAGCTCTCGGGCGGGTTGACCAACGAGAACTACCTCGTCGAATCTGGCGGCCAGAAGTACGTGATGCGAATCCCTGGTCAGTCGACCGAGCTGCTCGCGATCAACCGGGCCAACGAGGTCCACAACACCAAAGCAGCGGCCACGACGGGAATCGGCCCGCGCGTCCTCGAGCACGTTCCGGGTCTCGACATCCTGGTCCTCGAGTTCATCGCCGGCCCGACCATGTCCTCGAAAACGCTTCAGTCGAAAAAGATGGCCGCGCGCATGGCGGCTTCCTTTCGCCAGCTCCACGGCTCGCCTCGCTTTCTCGAGGACTTCAACATGTTCCGGCTCATCGAGTACTACCTCGGGATCGTGGACCAGCACCAGGTCACCATCCCCGAGGACTACCGCGAGTGGCTGCCGGCGGTCGCGCGAATCGAGCGGGCGGTCGCTGCCGGCGCCCTTCCTTCCGTGCCCTGCCACAACGACCTCCTCTGCGAGAACTTCATCGACGACGGCAGCGCCCTGCGCATCGTCGATTACGAGCTCAGCGGCAACAACGACCCCTGCTTCGACCTGGGCAACACGGCGCAGGAGGCCGAGTTCGACCAGGGGCAGCGCTCCGCGCTTTGCGAGTCGTATTTCGGCAGGTTGGACGCCCGCCAGCTGGCCCGGATGAACCTGTTCGCCCTGATGTCCGACGTCGGCTGGACGTTGTGGGGCGCGATCCAGGCCAGGATCTCGGCCGTCGACTTCGACTTTCGCGGCTACTACACCGGCCGTTGGGAGCGGGCTCTGCAGGTGCTGCACTCCGACGATTTGTCGCGCTGGATCGAGGAGGCATCCGCCAAAGAATCTCTTTGACGCCGCTCTCGGCCGGTGCTACGGTTCGCTCCGGTATATCGCTCGCATATCGGGTCGAGCGGCAAGCGAAGGGGTTCGACAGGGGATGGCTTTCGCGACGCCGGTGGCGGCGCCGGTCGAGTCGTTCGACGGGGCTCGCTCGCAGAGCGAGGAAGCCTACCTGCGAATCCGGGAACGCATCGTCTCCCTCGACATGCCTCCCGGCTCGGTCGTCAACGAGAGCCGCCTTCGCGAGGAGCTGAGGATCGGCCGGACTCCCATCCGCGAGGCGCTGCAGCGCCTTGGCCGCGAGAACCTGGTCCGCTCGATCCCACATCGCGGCACCTTCGTCACCGACGTCAATATCACCGACCTCGCCCGGATCACCGAGGTGCGGGTGGTGCTCGAAGGCCACGCCGCCAGGCTGGCCGCGGAGCGGTTGTCCGGCGCCGACCGGGACTCCCTGAGCATGCTGGTCGAGGTCCTCGAGGAGGGGCCGAGCCTCGACCAGCGTGAGCTGATGCGCCTCGACCAGCAGATTCACCGCCAGATCTACAGGGCGGCTCGCAACGCGTTTCTCGAGGCGACACTCGAGCAGTACTTCAATCTCAGCCTGAGACTTTGGTACCTGGTGCTCGACCGTGAGGTCGGTTTGCGCGAGGCGATCAAGGAGCATGTCGAGCTCCTGCAGGCGATCCTCGCCGGCGACGCGACGCGCGCTGAGGACACCATGCACCGCCACGTGACGGGATTCGAACAGGAGATCCGCAAGGTTCTCGTGGAGCGCTGAAGGATGCCGAGGATTTTTTTCGCCACCGACCTGCACGGCTCAGAGATGTGCTGGCGCAAGTTCCTCAACGCGGCCAAGTTCTACGACGCCGACGTCCTCATCTGCGGTGGGGACATGACGGGCAAGGCGATCGTCCCCATCGTCGAGGAGGACGGTCATTTCACCGCGACCATGGGCGGACAGACCCAGACGGTCGGTCCCGACCAGGTGGCGGACATCGAGGGCCAGGTCCGGCGCAAGGGCTACTACCCCCTGCGCATGAGCGTCGAGCGCTTGCACGAACTCGACCAGCATCCCGAAAAGCGTGCGGAAACATTTCAGGCGGTGATGCTGGACGGCGTCCAGCGCTGGATGGAGATGGCCAAGGACAAGCTCGGCGGTTCAGGCGTGCGCATCTTCGTGTGCCCGGGTAACGACGACGAGATGGAGGTGGATGACGTCGTCCGGAAATCGGAGATGGTCCAGCTTGGAGAGGGACAGGTCCTGGAGATCGACGGCTTCTCGATGATCTCCACGGGCTGGTCGAACCACACCCCCTGGAACACCCACCGCGAAGAGACCGAGGAGCAGCTGGGCGAGCGCATCGAGGCGATGGCGAAGCAGGTCACGGACCCGTCGCGGGCCATCTTCAACCTGCACTGCCCGCCGTTCAAATCAGGCCTTGACGAGGCGCCCGCGATCGACGCCGACCTCAAGCTGCTCCATGGCGGCCGGGCGCTCAGGCCGGTTGGATCGACAGCCGTCCGGCATGCGATCGAAAAGCATCAGCCGCTGCTCTCCCTGCACGGCCACATCCACGAGAGCAAGGGCGCGGTGAAGCTCGGCAAGACGTTGTCGATCAATCCCGGCAGCTCATACGAGGAGGGGATGCTCATGGGAGCGATCATCCAGCTCGATCCCAAGAAAGGCATCAAGAGCTACCAGCTGGTCAACGGATGAAGAGTTAAGGAGAGGGACATGGCTGACACCACGATGGGGACGGCGACGAGGCCCGCGCTGTTCCTACGCAACGCGACGGGACTCGTCAAAGCCTGGTCGACGTTCGATGCGTTCATCTATTCGTTCTGGTCGGTGAACCTGATCACGCTTGGCCTTTACGGCATGTCTTTCGTGTACACCGTGCCCGACGGCCAGCTGCTCGCCGCGATCCTCCTGTTCGGCGTGCTCACCACCTTCCTTGTCATCACCTACGCGATGTTGGTCAGCGTGATGCCGCGCACCGGCGGTGACTACGCCTGGCAGAGTCGCGTCCTGGGCGGCGGACTTGGTTTCGTCCTGTCCATGACGGGCTGGTGGTTCACGCTGTTCCTCTGGGCGCCGATCTACGCGAACATCCTGGTCGTCCAGTTCTTCTCCCCTCTGGCCTACACCCTTGGCTGGACCGGGGTCGCCGAGTTCTTCACCAGCCACACCGGCATCTTCGTCGCCTGCTTGATCGTGCTCGCCTTCGTGAGCATCGTCGTCACCCTGGGGATGGAAACCTACGCGCGCATCCAGAAGATCTGCTTCTGGATCGGCATCGCCGGCCTGGTGGTCGTGTGCGGGCTGCTCCTGTTTGCCAGCCCCCAGGACTTCCAGAACGCGTTCAACCGCGAGGCGACGAGCCTCTTCAACGCACCCGCCGGTGCGTACCAGGCCACGATCGACGCGGGAAGCAAGACATTCGCAGGCTCGGACTTCGGGACGTTTGCGTTCGGTCCTCTTCTCCTGCTCCTCCCCTGGCTTGCCTTCTACCTGCTGTGGCCCAACTGGGGCGCGACGCTCTACGGCGAAGTCCGCGGAGCCAAAGACATCCGCAAGCCCTTCTGGAGCATGTTCGCGGGCCTCTGGGTCACCGTGGCCATGGTTGCGGTCGTCGTGATCCTCATCAACAAGACCATCGGCTGGAACTTCTACCAGTCCGCCAACGCGGCCTACTGGAACAACCTGTTCGCGGTCGAGGGCGCCGTCGCCCCGCCGGTCCCGATCTGGCCCTACCCTGTGATGTTCGCGGGGTTCTTGGTCGACAACCACGTCTTCCAGGCCTTGCTGATCATCGTCATGGGCCTGTGGTTCTTCGGGTGGGCCGGAACGCTGTTCCTTTCCTCGACCCGCGTCATCTTCGCCGCGGCCTTTGACCGGGTGCTGCCGTCGTGGGCGGCCAACATCTCGGACAAGCGGCGCGTGCCTTACGGCGCGCTGATCCTGATGATCGTGCCGTCGCTCGTCATCAGCGCCATCTACGCCTACAAGCCGGACTTCACGAGCGTCTTCTACGACGCAACCGCGGTGCTGGCTCTCACCTTCCTCGCGACGACGGTCGCAGCGATCATCCTGCCGTGGCGGCGCAAGGATCTCTACAACGCCTCCCCGATCGCCCAGTACAAGATCGCCGGGATACCGATGATCACAGTCATTGGTGTGATCACCGGACTGTTCCTGCTCTTCATGCTCTACGAGTGGTCCTTCAACGCCGACAACCTCTATGGCACGTCGTTCCAGAAGACGCCGAACTCCGTGTACTACTTCCTGGCCACCTACGTCGTGGCGGTGGTCATCTACGTGGTCGCCCGAGTCGTTCGGAAGCGCGAGGGAATCGACCTGGACCGCATCCACCACGAGATTCCGGTTGAATAGCAGTTCCAACGGCCGCCGGGCTTCTGCCCGGCGGTCAACTTTCTAACCCCCATGCTGGAATACACCCTCCGCACTTACCAGAGCCCGACTCGCCTCGTCCAGCGCCTTGGCGCGATCAAAGAGCTGGGCAGCGAGGCGAGCCTCTTGGGCATGCGCCGGCCGCTGCTGGTCACGGACGCCGGCGTCAAGGCGGCGGGCCTGCTGGACACCGCGCTCGAAGCGCTGCGCGGCTCAGACGTCGAACCGGTCGTGTTCGACAAGGTCAAAGCCAACCCCGGGGTCGAGCTGGTGGACGCCGGAGCCGCCGAGTACCGCGCGCAGGGATGCGATGGGCTCGTCGCGATCGGCGGCGGCAGCTCGATGGACACCGCCAAGGGGATCGGGGTCGTCGCCGTTCACGACGGGAGCATCGTCGAGTACGAGTGGGGACACAGCCCGATCCGCTCCCGGATCCCCCCGATGATCGCCGTGCCGACGACAGCAGGCACCGGCAGCGAGGTCACCCTGTGGGCGGTGATCACCGACCCCAAACGCAAGATCAAGTTCAATGTCGGCGGCACGCCGGACATCGCTTCGTGGGTCGCGCTGATCGACCCCGAGCTCACGATCAAGCTGCCGCCCGCCGTCACTGCAGGCACTGGTATGGACGCGCTGGCCCACGCGGTGGAGTGCTTCACCATGGTCTATCACCAGCCGTTCACCGACGCGGTGGCGCTGCTGGCGATGGAGTACGTCGCGCGGTACCTGCGGGTCGCGTTCTCGCAAGCAAACAACCTCGAGGCGCGCTATCACATGAGCGCGGCGGCGATGCTGGCCGGTCTTGCCTACGGCACCGACTCGGCGGGAGCCGCGCACGCCATGAGCCAGACCGCCGGCGGCGTGCACGACGCGCCGCATGGGGCGCTGACCGCGCGCCTGCTGGGTCCGGTCATGGAGTACAACTACGCGGGCGAGCCGGAGCGGTTTGCGCGCATGGCGACCGCGTTCGGAATCGACACTCGCGGCGCTTCGATGTGGGAGGCGGCCGAGATGGCGGTCGATTACGTCCACCAGCTGGCGGACGACGTGCAGATCCCAAGCCTCGAGGAGCTTGGTTTCAAAGAGGACGAGATCCCCATGCTCGCCGACAAAGCGTTCGCCGACCCTCAGACCGTCGGCAACCCCCGCGACGTCGACGCGGCCGCGTACCGCCTGATCTACAAGCGCGCGTTCGATATGGGCAGCAACCCCACTGGAGCCAGGTAATGACCATCGACGTCGCCAGGTCCGTGAAGAAGATGTTTGTCGACGGAAAGTGGGTCGAGTCGGAGAGCGGGCAGCTCTTCGAGGCGACGAGCCCCGCGACCGGCGAGGTGATCGCGCAGGTGCCGAAGGGCACGCGCGCCGACGCGCAGCGCGCCGTGGAGGCTGCACATAAAGCCCGGTCTGCGATGGCGAAGCTGAAAGGATTCGAACGCTCGAAGCGGCTGCACAGGATCGCCGAGGCGATCGAGCGGCGGCGCGAGGAGCTGGGCCACCTGCTCACGCTCGACCAGGGCAAGCCGCTGGTGGCCGAGGCGCTGGGCGAGGTCGACGAGGCGGCAGAGTACTTCCGGATCGCGGCCGAAGACCTGAAGCGGCTCGAGGGCCGGGTGCTGCCGTCCGCCAGCCCGAGCAAGCTCGTCCTCGCCCGGCACTACCCGCGCGGCGTCTACGGGATCATCACGCCCTGGAACTGGCCGCTCACGATGGCGGCCGAGCTGATCGCCCCCGCGCTGGCAGCGGGCAACACCGTGGTGTGGACGCCGGCCACATCGACGAGCGTCATCTCGGTCGCGTTGATGGAGTGCCTCGCCGAGGCCGATTTCCCGGCCGGCGCCGTCAACCTCGTCACGGGTCCAGGGTCTGAGGTGGGCGATGAGGTCGCGGGACATCACCTTGTGGATGGAGTGGGATTTGTCGGATCGACCGAGACTGGCGCGTCGGTGGCACGCCGGGCGGCCGGCAAGCACGTGATGCTGGAGCTCGGGGGCAACGGCCCGATGGTCGTGTTCGCCGACGCGGACCTCGGGCGCGCTGTGGAAGGCGCCATCGTCGGCTGCTACCTGTGCGCCGGACAGAGCTGCACCGCGGGTGAGCGAATCCTGGTCGAGGAATCCGTGCGTGACGAGTTCGTCGCCCGGCTGGCCGACGCGGCGCGTGCTCTGCGCCTCGGCGACCCATTTGCCCCCGAGACGACGCTCGGCCCGCTGAACAACGAGGGTGTCGCGACCAAGATGGACGAGCACGTGGCCGACGCGGTCAAGCGCGGAGCCAAGCTGATCCTGGGCGGCGAGCGCGCCGAAGGCTTCCCGACACGCCTCTACTACCACGCGACCATCCTCGACGGCGTCGAGCCTTCGATGCGCGTGAGCCAGGAAGAGACATTTGGCCCGATCGCGCCGATCATCAAGTTCCGCGACGAGGCGCAGGCGCTCGCGCTTGCGAACGACTCGCCGTACGGGCTTCTAGGCGCCGTCTACACGAAAGACCTCTCGCGAGCGCTCCGCTTCGCGGATGCGCTCGAGACGGGTTGGGTCAACATCAACGAGTCCACGAACTACTGGGAGGCGCATCTGCCGTTTGGCGGCCGCGCGGGCAAGAAGAGCGGCATCGGGCGAGTCGGCGGCCGCTTCGCGCTGGAGCAGATGACCGACCTGAAGACCATCGTCATCGAGATCGACGGCGTGTGACCGAGCGACCACTTCAAGATCCCATCGAAGAGGCCGCGCGCATCGCCGATGCAGCCAAGAAAAACCGGTTGGCGCTCAAGCTGCTCGGCGGCGCCGGCATTCACCTTCACTCGGCGAGCGCGCGCAAGGCTCCTCTCAAAAGAAAATATGGTGACCTCGACTACGCCATCTCCAAGCGCGACCGGAGAGGCGTACTCGAGCTCTTTCCCTCGCTGGGCTACGAGGCGAATGAGCGATTCAACCTGATGCAGGGAGACCGGCGCCTCTACTTCTATGACCCCGACAACGGCCGCCAGGTCGACGTGTTCATCGACGTTTTCCAGATGTCGCACGTGATCGACCTGCGCGGCCGCCTCGACCACGAAGGCCCGTGCGCCAGCCCGTCCGACCTCCTGCTGAGCAAGCTGCAGATCTACGAGATGAACCGCAAGGACCTGGTGGACCTGGTCGCCCTGCTGCTGGACCACCCGGTCTCGGCCACGTGGGGAGACGAGGTGATCGATGCGGGCTACATCGCGCGCGTGGCGGCCGAGGACTGGGGGCTGTACCGCACGCTGCAGGTCAACACCGAAAAGCTTCGGTCGACGCTGGGTGAGCTCGACGTGGACCGCGACCTGGTCAGCTCGAGGCTGGATGAGCTGTGGAAAGCGGTCGAGGCGCGGCCGAAGCCGATCAAGTGGAAGCTTCGAGCGCAGGTCGGCGACCGTGTCCAGTGGTATCAGCTGCCGGAAGAGACCCGGTCCCCTTACCAGCCGGAGTAGCGATGGCAGGCCTTCCGGCACACGCCAGGTGCGTCGTCATCGGGTGCGGAATCGTCGGCAACAGCGTCGCGTACCACCTCGGCCGCCTCGGCTGGCGCGACATCGTGCTCCTGGATAAAGGCCCGCTGCCAAACCCTGGCGGGTCAACCGGCCACGCCTCGAACTTCATCTACCTGGTCGACCACTCCAAGGAGATGACGGCGCTCACGGTGGAGAGCGTCCGGCAGTACAGGGAAATGGGCGTCTTCACCGAGTCGGGCGGTATCGAGGTCGCCCGCACCAAGGAGCGGATGCAGGAGCTCACGCGCCGCATGGTCTCGGCATCGTCATGGGGCATCGAACCGGTGTCGCTGGTCTCGCCGGAGGAGGTCAAGCGCCTCGTGCCTTACATCGACGAGACGATCATTCTCGGCGGCTTCTACACGCCGGGGGTCGGTGTCGTCGACTCGCTGCGCATGGGCACCCTGATGCGCGAGCACGGCCAGGGCTCCGGCGCACTGCACGTGTCTCCGAAAACGGAGGTCACGGGAATCGACGTCGAGCACGGCCGCGCGCGCCGCGTGCGCACCACGCAAGGAGACATCGAAGCCGAGACCGTGGTCATCACCTGCGGGGTCTGGAGCCCGCGCATCGCCCGGATGGCCGGCGCGCACATCCCGCTCACCCCCGCGGTGCACCAGATGATCGACGTCGGCCCGGTCCCCCGATTCAAGGGGGCGAAGAGCGACATCGAGCATCCGATCGTGCGCGACATGGACACCAACATGTACGAGCGGCAGGCGGGGGGCGACCTCGAGATCGGCTCCTACGCGCACCGCCCGATCCTCTACGACCCGGAAGACCTCCCCTCCGTTGAGCAGGCCGCGCTGTCGCCGACTGAGTTTCCGTTCACGCAGGCCGACTTCGAGCTGCAGATGCAGCACGCGCTCGAGCTCATGCCCGAGATCGTGGGTGACGAATCGGTCGGCGTGAAGTACGCCATCAACGGGATCCTGTCGCTGACGCCCGACGGGATGCCGGTCCTCGGTGAGTCGCCCGATGTGAAGGGGCTGTGGTCAGCCGCGGCGGTCTGGGTGAAGGAGGGCCCGGGCACGGGCAAGGCGCTCGCCGAGTGGATGGTGCATGGAGAGTCGGAGATCGACCTCCATTCCTCCGACATCGCCCGCTTCCACGAACATCAAAAGACACGCGCGCACGTGCGCGCGCGAGCCGCCGAGGGGTTCAACAAGACCTACGGCATCGTTCATCCCAGCGAGCAGTGGGCCACCAACCGCAATGTCCGGCTGGCGCCGTTCCACGAGCGCGAGAAGGAGCTGGGAGCGACGTTCTTCGAGGCCGCCGGCTGGGAGCGTCCTCAGTGGTACGAGTCGAACGCGCCGCTGCTGGACGAGTTCGGCGATCGGGTCACCCGCCGTACGGCAGAGTGGGAATGCCGCTGGTGGTCGCCGATCATCAACGCCGAGCACCTGGCGATGCGCGAGCGCGCCGGACTGTTCGACCTCTCGGCGTTCACGATCTTCGACATCGCAGGCCCCGGCGCACTGCAATCGGTCCAGTGCGTGGCGCTGCGGCAGATGGACGTTCCGGTCGGGCGGGTCGTCTACACGCCGGTCCTGAGCCCGAACGGGGGCTTCAAGTCGGACCTCACGATCATGCGGTTGGGCGAGGACCGGTTCCGCGTCGTGACCGGCGGCGCTTCCGGCATGGGGGATAAGAAGTGGTTCAGCGACCACCTCGCCGCGGAGGGGTCGGCGCAGGTCTCCGACCTGACCTCGTCAATGACGACGATCGGTCTGTGGGGCCCGCGCGCGCGCGACATCCTGTCGAGCGTAACCTCCGACGACGTTTCCAACGAGGGATTCAAGTTCGGCACCTGCAAGACGATCGAGGTGGGCACTCTGCGCGTGCTCGCGTCGCGCATCTCGTATGTAGGTGATCTGGGGTGGGAG
>DASQAU010000148.1:0-8277 GCA_035635595.1 Candidatus Eiseniibacteriota bacterium | reverse complement strand
GCTTTCGATGTGGAGGTCCGTGCCGCAAATGCCCGCACGCAGGACGCGGATCAGAACCTCGCCCGGACCGGCCACCGGATCGGGAACCTCTTGCAGCCACAGGCCCGGTCCCGCTTTGGTTTTGACCAGCGCCTTCACTTCCGGCAGGATAACGACCGCGGCCGGGGAGCTCCCGGTTGGTTAGTTCGCCGCCGGCTCGATGACCAGGTTCGGAAGCTCGGACCAGCCAACGACGGTCATCACCTTCACGATGCTGGGCGGCAATCCGCGCAGCACGAGCCGCCGTCCATCGCCGGCGTTCTCGGCGATGCGGACCAGGGCCCTGATGCCGGTGACATCGGTGAACTCCAGCCTGGTCAGATCGAGATGGAGGTCTCCATTGCCTGTGATGGCGTCCGCCAGCAAGGCGTGAGCTTCGCCGTCACCCTGGAACACCTCGGTCAGCGCTGCAGCCACCGCCTCGGCGTTGTAGTAGTCGATCGCCCCGGCGATGCTCAGACCGGAGTCCGAGTCCGTGCGCGAAATGACCAGCTGCTTATCGGCGTAAACGGGTTTTCGGTCCAACCCCTGAGACAACAAATTTCCCCTTCCTCAGTTTTCCGGCCCCTACGGCGGCGATTCGGGCGCCGGCCTTGGCGCGGGATCCGTTGGTGGCGAGCCGTTCTCTTCCGGATCCGCGCCTTCGGCCGCCCCTCCCATCCTCTGATCGAGGTCGTTGACCCAGCTGTCGATCACCTCGATCCAGTCGTCGATCGTCCCCTTCGAATCCCCCGATTGGGCTCCGCCGCCGCCCTCCGCATCGCTACGCTTCAGCTCAGCCAAGCTCGTTCCAAAAGCTCCATGAAACCTGCGCGAAGCCTCCTCCTGTTGTGGTAGCTTACTAAATGACTCACTAGCTATGCAATACCTCAAATTTTGCATTAATAGCTGCACTAAAACCCCTACAACACATACATAATACTTCCAGGCGTAGAGTTCGTACCAGCAGGCTGAGAAATACGGTGCATTCATGAACCGCGAGCAAGACGAGGCCGTTTACAGCATCGGGGCGGTCGCCCGGATGCTGGACATCCCGACCTCGACCCTTCGCGCATGGGAGGACCGCTACTCAGTGATCACCCCCCTGCGCAGCGAGGGTTCCCAGCGCCTTTACTCGCGCGCTCAGGTCGAGCAGCTCAGGTTCATCAAGTCGCGGCTTGACGCTGGCGCCAGCGCCGCGGATGCCCACCGCCTTCTCGCGCAGGAGCTCGGCGCTGACCGCCTCCCTGCAGCTGATGCCAAGCCGGGCGGTGGCGAAGCCAGGGCCCTCGTGCTGCTGGCCGAGCGCGACAGCTATGCCGCGAAGCTCGCCGAATACTTCCTGCGAACGGAGGGGTACGACGTGGCCATCGCAGCCGACGCCACGCAGGCGAGGCTGCATTTCGAGGAGCGATCTCCGGACCTCGTCATCATCGACCTCCTGATCTCTGGCGGCGCCGGCTTTCGCCTGTGCGGTGAGTTTGCCGCGAAGGGAAGCGCCCAGGTGCTGGCCGTGTCCGCGATCGACAGCGCAGACGAGGCGATGAGGCTGGGCGCCGCTGCATTTTTGCGCAAGCCCCTCGAGCCGCTGACGCTCGCCTCTACAGTGCGCGACCTGTTGGGCACGAGCGCGCTGGCGCGTCACGGGCAGCGGTCGAAAGTTCATCGTTGATCGATAGGCTGCCCAGCGGAAACGCGCGCCTCGACGAGATCCTCAACGGCGGGCTGCTTAAGAACGCGATCAACCTGATCGTCGGCGTACCCGGCAGCGGTAAGACGATCCTCAGCCAGCAGTTCGCGTTCCACAACGCAACGGTCGAGCACCCGGCGCTCTATCTGTCGACGCTTTCCGAACCGCTGGACAAGATCCTTCGCTTTGGCGAAACCCTGACGGTCTTCGACCACAAGGCGATTGAAGAGGGCCGCGTCATATACGAGGACATCGGCCACGTGCTTGGTGATGACGGTCTCGAGAGCATCCTGGGCGCGATCGAGGGCTATATGAAAGAGGTGCGTCCGGGTATCGTGGTGATCGACAGCTTTCGGGCGTTCGCGGCGGTGTCCCATGACACCACTGAATTCCGGAGATTCCTTTACAGCCTGACCCGCCTGCTCGGCGCCAGCGCGACAACTGCGGTCTGGAACGCTCCCTATACGCGGGAGCAGGCGATGGACGCCGCGGAGTTCGCGGTCGCAGACAGCATCATCTCCCTCGACATCAAGCTGGTCGGCGCGCGGGAGCTGCGCGTCATGCAGGTGCTCAAGCTGCGCGGAAGCTCCTACCGGTCCGGCGAGCACGCATACCGCATCACGGCAGCCGGATTCGATGTGTTCCCACGATTGGCCGATGTCCAGGACGGGAGCCTTTACAAGCTCAGTGGGGAGCGTTCATCGACTGGGATCGAGGCTCTCGACAAGGTGCTCGGCGAGGGTGGTTACTGGACTGGTGCCGCGACGATGGTCGCCGGGCCGTCGGGCATCGGCAAGACGCTGATGGGTCTGCATTTTCTTTTCAAGGGCGCCGAGAGCGGAGAGCCCGGCATCCTGGCGACATTCCAGGAGAACGAGACGCAGCTGACCAGGGTCGCCAACAGCTTTGGCTGGTCGTTCAAAGACACCGGCGTCCACGTCCTCAGCCGCAGCGTGGTCGACATCTACATCGATGAATGGGTCTACCAGCTTCTCGACTTGATCGAGCAGACCGGCGCCAAGAGGGTCGTCATCGACAGCCTTCCGGACGTGATGACCGCGGCCGCCGACCCGACCCGGTTTCGCGAGTGGATGTTCTCTCTGACCCAACGGTTGGAGCGCGCCGGCATCAGCATGATGATGATCGTCGAGGTGCCGGAGCTGTTCCAGCTGCGGCGGATCTCAGAGCAGGGCCTGTCGCACCTCGCTGACAATGTCGTGCTCCTGCAGTACGTGCAGGAGGGGCCTGAGCTGGCTCGGGCGCTGACCGTGCTCAAGACGCGGGCGATGCACCACCACCCGGTGGTCCATCGCTACGAGATCACCGAGAAAGGCTTTGTCCTGGGTGACGTCCTAACCCTGACGCGCTGAGCTGCACTCGGGACACAAACCGCTGAAGAGCAGCTGGTGGCTCGTCACTTTGAATCCGGTGCTTGCAGTCACCGCCGAGGTGGCACCCTCCAGGACGCAGCCCGGCACCTCAACCACGCGGCCGCAGGAATCGCATCGGATGTGCTCGTGGTGCTCGTCCGCCAGCTCGTAGTGGACCTTGCCGTCGCCAAGGTCGATGCGGTGGATCAGTCCATCGCGCTCCATGACTGACACAGCCCTGAAGACCGTCGAGTAGTCGGCCCCGCCGAGCGCGCGGACCACGCCTTCGTGAAGCTCATCGATCGACCACAGGTGGGCGTCCCCGGCGGTCAGGAGCCGCTTCACCTGGTCACTGACAGGGCTTGGCCTGGCCACGCCGTCACTATACGCACAAAGCTTGCGCAAGTCGATTGTGCAATACTCTTGCGCGATGGTCAGGGGGGCGTGTGCGGTGGTGGTTGTTCTCGCCATGGCTGCGGCCTGCGGCCCGCCGGCCACCCATTCCGGACAGCTGAAGGTGGTTGCCGGCGAGAGCTTCTGGGGCAGCATCGCGGCCCAGCTCGGCGGTTCAAGGGTCTCGGTCCACAACGTGGTCAGCGATCCGAACGCCGACCCACACGAGTACGAGGCCACGACGGCCGATGCACGCGCTTTTGCCGAGGCCGACCTTGTGATCCTCAACGGAGCCGGCTACGACGGCTGGGGCACCAAGCTCCTCGCGGCAAGCCCAAGCCAGCACCGGCAGGCGATCGACGTGGCGCAGCTTCTCGGTAAGAAGGCGGGCGACAACCCGCACTTCTGGTACGACCCGGCAGCGGTGGTCAAGGTCGCCGACTCGATCACCGCGAGATACAAGTCCATTGACCCGGAGATGGCGACCAAGGGCTACTTCGATCAGCAGCGGGGTGAGCTCTCGAAAGCCCTCGCGCCTTATACCGACGAGATCGCGACCATCAAGCAGAAGTACTCGGGAGCTGCGATCGGCGCGACCGAAAGCATCTTCGTCTACATGGCGGAAGCCCTATCGCTCAACCTGACCACGCCCTCCGGTTTCATGGACGCGATCGCCGAGGGCAATGACCCCCCCGCGGCCGCTGTCGCGGAGTTCCATGATCAGATCGCCGGCAACCAGATCAAGGTCCTCGTCTACAACGTCCAGACGGCCACGGCGGTGACCACCAACCTGAAGGCGCTCGCAGCCGCGCATCACATCCCCGCGGTGGGCGTCTCCGAGACGCTTCAGCCGCAGAACGCGACGTTCCAGGCCTGGCAGCTGGCTCAGCTGAAAAGCCTCGAGAGCGCGCTGGCCACGAGCTCGTGACAGACGAGGCGATCGTCGCCTCGGACCTGGCCGCGGCCTACGGCACACGTCCCATCTGGTCGGGCGCCACGTTCTCCATTCCGGCTGGGTCGTTCACCGCAGTGCTCGGCCCCAACGGCTCGGGCAAATCGACTCTGATCCGGATGATCCTCGGGCAGCTTGAGGCCGCGCGAGGAAGGCTGGAGGTGCTTGGAGGATCGCCGCATCGTGGCAATCCAAGCATCGGCTACGTCCCGCAGGGTTCCTCTTTCGACCCTGACCTTTCCATCCGCGGCCGCGACTTCATTGGCCTTGGGATCGATGGCCACCGCTGGGGCGTGCGTCTTGCCGGACGTGAAAAAGCCGACGCCCAGGTGCGGTCGGCGATCGAGGCGGTTGACGCGAGCGGATATGCGGACCGCTCCTTGGGGAGGTTGTCTGGTGGTGAACAGCAGCGGCTTCTGCTCGCGCAGGCGCTCGTGGGCAGGCCGCGACTGCTGGTCCTGGATGAGCCGCTTTCACACCTCGACCTGCGCAACCAGAGGGCGATGGTCCAGCTGATCAGCGAGGTGGCGCGCCGGCGAAACCTGACCGTGCTGCTCATCGCGCACGACGTGAACCAGCTACTCGCTCACATCGACCACGTCCTCTACATCGCACAGGGCAAGCTGGCGATGGGCAAACCGAAGGACATCATCACCTCAAGTCGCCTTACCGAGATCTACTCCTCGCCGGTCGAGGTGATCAGCGACAGTCGGGGCAGGTTGTTCGTCGTCGGGCTGGAAGAGGAGGTGAGCCATCCCCATGCTTGAGCTCTTCCGTTACGACTTCATGGTCCACGCATTCGAGGCCGGGACCATGGTCGCCATCGTCGCGGGCGCGATCGGTTATTTCGTCGTGTTGAGAAGCTCCGCGTTCGCAGCTCATGCGCTCTCACATATCGGCTTCGCCGGCGCGACGGGCGCCGTGGTCCTGGGGTTGAGCCCGATTTTCGGTCTCCTGGTTTTCACACTCGGCAGCGGCGCGACCATCGGCGCGCTCGGAAATCGGATTCGAGGTCGGGACGTCACGATCGGCATCGTCCTCGCGTGGACGCTCGGCCTCGGCGTTCTCTTTCTCTCGCTGTACCGCGGCTATGCCACCGAGGCCTATGCGCTTTTATTCGGCCAGATCCTCGGCATCAGCGCCACCGACGTGGCGGTCACGCTCGTCGCCGCCCTTGTGACGGTGGCGGGCCTGATCGCGATGTATCGTCCGCTGCTGTTCTCCTCGGTCGATGAGGACCTCGCTAGCGCCAAAGGCGTGCCCGTCACCGCCTTGTCGATCGGCTTCATGGCGGTGCTCGCGGTCGCGGTCACCGAAGCTGTGCAGGTGGTGGGCGTCCTGCTGATCTTCGCTTTGATCGTGACTCCTGCGGCGATCGCTGTCCGCTTCACGAGCCGGCCGCCGGTTGCCATCCTCATCGGGGTGGGGCTCGCCCTGGCATTCACGTGGGCGGGACTGGTCATCGCGTATTACTCGCCGCACCCGGTGAGCTTTTTCATTACCTCGCTGGCCTTTGCGACGTACGTGGGCGTCCGGCTGTCCGAGCCGATCCGGGACCGCGTGCTGAAAGCCCCCGGTTAGCTATCTTTGCTCAGGCATGCGGCTTCGGGTGGGGATCGTGCTCTTGCTGGTCGTGCTCGGCCTAGCCGCGTTCAACTACCTTCGCCCGATTCCGACCGTAGCCGCCGCAGGCACGCTCAGCCCGACGGAAACCATCGCAGGCACCGCGCCCACCCTCCCCTGGCCGAGCCGCGGATCGGGCGCTGTCAGCGTCCAGGGCCTGGGCTTCATCGCAAGCTCGGGCGGCGAGCAACCGATTCCCGCAGCCAGCGTGACGAAGGTGATGACCGCCCTGGTCATCCTCGAGGACAAGCCTCTCAAGAAGGACGAACCAGGTCCGACGATCACCCTCACCGAAGAGGACGTCGCCTTTTATGAAGCCGATGTCGCCAACAAAGAGTCAGTCGTCGAAGTGAGGGCGGGCGAGCAGCTCACAGAGCTCCAGGCGCTGCAGGGCCTGCTCATCCCCTCGGCCAACAACCTGGCCGAGACGCTCGCGCGCTGGGATGCCGGGTCGGTGCAGGCGTTCGTGACCAAGATGAACCAGAAGGCGGCGGCCCTGCATCTGGCCAACACAAAGTTCGCCGACACGAGCGGAGCCAACCCAGGGAGCGTCAGCACCCCGACGGACCTGGTGCAGCTTGGAATCGCAGCGATGAAGCAGGAAGTGCTGGTGCAGATCGTCGGCATGGGCCAGGCACAGCTGCCCGTGGCCGGGATCGTCTACAACGTCGACCGGGCACTCGGCCAGAGCGGCATCTTCGGGATCAAGACCGGGTCCGGGCTGAACACCGGAGCCAACTTCCTCTTCGGCGCCAGCGTAACCGTCGACGGGCACCAGATCACGGTCTATGGATGCGTGATGGGTCAGCCGACGCTGGACATCGCTTTCGCATCCGCCAAGAACCTGATCGGTGCGCTGCAGGCGGCCCTACACGTCCGCAAGGTGTTGGTGAAGAACCAGACGATCGCCACGTACATCACACCCTGGGGCGCTCAAACCGATCTCGTGTCGTCGGTCGACGTCGACCTCATCGCGTGGCCGGGGATGGTGCTTCGCCAGCGACTTGACTCGAAAACCATCGTCGTCGACAAACCGATACCGGCCGGCACGCAGGAGGGCAACATCCACATGGTGCTGGGTGACTACAACCTCGACGTCCCACTGGTCACGGCCGACCCACTTTTTCCGCCGGGCCGTTTATGGCGCCTGACCCGGATCAGCCTCTGACCCTGCTGACTGCGTAAGCCGTGTAAGACGGAAGCACGCCGTCCCAGTCCGCCCGATTGGCATCGCGCCAGGACCTGCCAATGTCTCCAAGGCGCTCCCACCCACTGTGTTCTATCTCGACTCGGGTCGAAGAGTCCGCGAGCTCATGAAAGACGATCTCGACATCGGTTGCGCGATCTGGGTCGGTTGAGATGTGCCAGAGATACCGCAGGCGGTGCGGCGGGTCCCAGTCGAGGACCTTGCCCCATTCGATCTCACGCCCGTCACCAACTCGCTCGAAGATGCGGCCACCCTCATGCGGCTCGAAGACGATCTCGGCTCCGGCGGCATGGGACGCCGTATGCTCGACCGGCCACCACGACGACGCCTTACGCGTCCATGTCGTGAACGCATGGTCTGGCTCGCATGCCACGACAAACGACATCCTGAGCGGCGCGATCATCGACGGCGTCGTGACGGTTTCGTGTTTTCGGCAAACAGCCGGAAACGCGTGCTCACGTCACCCCATACATCTGTCAGGTACTGCCTTGCAGCATCAGCGCCTCGTTCGTCCAGCCGGTACACGTGCCGGTTGCCGATCTGCTCGTCGTCGACGAGCCCGGCATTGTCGAGCAGCCGCAGGTGGCGAGAGACCGCGGGCCGGCTGATGGGCAGGCGATCAGCGATCTCCTGCACCGACTGCGGTTTCCCCGCCAGCAGCTCCAGGATCGCGCGCCGGTGGGGATTGCCCAGTGCGTCAAAGGGATCGCTGCGCGCCTTGGCCCTCACCCGGAGTATGGTAACGGCAGAGTTACGGTAACAGAATTGTTACGCTAGGCAGGAGGTTTCTATGGCGAAGACGAGCGTCAAGGGATCGGGTACGAAGCAGTCACCGTGGCAGCTCACCACCCCGAGTGGGTCCTCCGAGTACCAGATGTACCGCGACGAGTCGCTCGACCCGCCGGCGATCGTGTGCATCGTCGGCAAGACCGAGCTCCGGTATCACGCGCGCGCCATCGAGGACCTGCACGCCATGCTCAAAAAGCACGGCGACTGGATGCCCCTGGGCAGCGCCGACGAACAG